>JACREX010000070.1 GCA_016212695.1 Bacteroidia bacterium | reverse complement strand
TAAAGTACTTTACTATTGAGTTGCTGATTTTTCAAGGGTTTATGAAGGTTTATCAAATTATTATTCAAAATGTTCATGAAAGCCTGTTGGTTTCTACGTTATTTAAAACATTTACTTGAGTGAAACGGATAAGCAGTTTAAAATAAATGGGAAGAATCCTGGCCATAGATTATGGGAAAAAACGCAGCGGGCTTGCTGTAACCGACCCGTTGCAAATCATCGCTACATCCCTTGCGACTGTTGAAACAAAAGAGATTTTTATCTACCTTGAAAAATATCTTTTAAAAGAAACGGTTGATCTTTTTGTGATCGGCTATCCCAAACAAATGAATAATACCCCGTCGGAAGCGGTAAAATTTATTGATCCGTTTATCATACATCTGAAAAAGAAATTTCCGGATATTCCCATTGAACCGGCTGACGAACGTTTCACATCAAAAATGGCTTTTCAAACCATGATTGATTCAGGGATCGGAAAAAAAAGGCGTCAGGATAAAGCATTGGTTGATACAATCAGCGCTACCATAATTTTACAATCATGGCTTGAGCAAAAGAAAAATAAAATGTAATTTTGTGGCTTTTATAAACCAAGTTGAAAATAAAAAGAAGGTACAAATTAAATTTAATTGAACAATTCGTAAATCTTAAATCCTAAATCGCAAATCCTAAATTAAATGATTTTACCAATATTAATATATGGCCATCCGGTTTTGAAAAAAGTATCAAAGGATATTGATAAAAATTATAAAGATTTGGATGTGTTGGTTGCAAACATGTTTGAAACCATGCGGAAGGCTGATGGTGTTGGGTTGGCCGCTTCACAGGTGGGTTTATCCATCCGGCTTATAGTTATAGATGCTACGCCCTTGGCCGAAGATAACGATGTCGAAAATTTAAAAGAGTTTCAGAAAGTTTTAATCAATGCTGAAATAATTGAAGAAGACGGCGGGGAATGGTTATACAAAGAAGGGTGCCTGAGCGTGCCCACATTACGCGAAGAAGTTAAAAGAAAGCAACGGGTACATATTCGGTATTACGATGAAAAATGGCAGTTTCACGATGATTGGTTTGATGGACACAAGGCAAGGATCATACAGCATGAATACGACCACCTGGAAGGCATTCTTTTCCCGGACAGGTTTTCTTCATTGAAGAAGCGTATTCTCAAAGGAAAACTTACGGCAATTTCCAAAGGAAAGTTTGAAACAAAGTATAAAGTCAATATTATTAAAGATTAAAAAATATGAGATTTAAAAGTGTTTTTTCTATTGTAATTTGTGTAATGGCGGTGTCTGCCTGTAGTTTTAAATCGCAGAGAGATGAAGACTTTGATTATATAAAAAAATTAGAAAAGCAGATATATTCGCCCAAGGCGGTTAAGATGGATGCGAAGCTGGCCAATGAATTAGTCAATGCTTATGACGATTTCTGCAAAAAATACCCGCAGGATTCGTTGTCCCCGAAATTTTTATTTAAAGCAGGTGAAACATCCATGAGTATTAACATGGGAACCCAGGCGATAGGGTATTTTAACAAATTTATGAATCAATATCCCGATCATAAAAGAACGCCTCACTGCCTGTTTCTGATTGCCTTTATTTATGAAACACAATTACAGAACCTTCAACTGGCAAAAGAAAACTACACGGAATTCATCAATAAATACCCAGGTCATGAATTTGTGAAAGACGCAAAAGCATCAATCGAACTGTTGGGAAAAAGCCCTGAAGAAGTGATAAAGGGTTTTGAGGAAAAGCAAAATCAGAACAGGGATGCAGAAGAGCGGCAGTTGCAGAAAAAATAGCTCACAGGCCGGGCGCTTTGTTTCCGGCAGTTATATTTAAAACAGGATAAAATTGTACGTTTTGTAATCAGTTATCGGTGTTCAGTAATCGGTGGTTTCTATTACTGATTACCGATTACTGTTTACTGATTACAATAAAATGTATAATTGAAGCCATATAAATTGGTACAGTAAACTTTGAACAACCTCCGCCAGATTCCCCTTCTGAGGCTTGCAATCCCTCTTATACTGGGAATTGCAGCGAACCTGTTTTTTAACCTCTCTATACCGAATATTTTAATTATTACTGCGGCAAACCTGTTGATTCTTTTCAGTATCCAATGTATAAAAAAAATCAGCGAGAATTATAGCCTGCGATGGATTTACGGCCTGTTCGTTCATTCATTTTTCTTATTGATGGGGATTTGGATCGCAGATTTTAATAAATCTAAAATCGGTACAACAGTTCCGGATAACCAGGAAATGTTCATCATGGCAAAGATTGTTGACGCTCCTTCTGAAAAAGACAAAACCATAAAAACATTCATAGAAGTAATCTGCTATAACCATGAATCTGCGTGGCTTCCTGCAAAAGGCCGCGCACTGGCCTATATTCAGAAAGACAGCCTGTCCGGCCGCCTTGAACTGGGCGACGAAATAATTTTCCGGTCTGCCCTCAGGGAAATAAAAAATCCCGGAAACCCCTTTGAGTTTGATTATAAAAAGTATTTGTCGTATCACTTTGTTTCGCAACAGGCCTATATAAAATCCGGTATGTGGAGGCTCACGGGAAAAGGCCGGGTGAATCCGCTTTTCATATATGCAGACAAGGCGCAGAAATATCTGCTGGAAATCTATAAAAAAAGCGGCCTAAGCGGCGATGAATTTGCAGTTGCCTCTGCGCTCACTATCGGTTATACCGACAAAATTGACGTGGAGGTAAAACGGGCCTATTCCGCTACCGGGGCTATGCACATCCTTTCCGTATCAGGGCTTCATGTTGGTATCGTATTTGTCGTTTTCAATTTTCTGCTGTTTTTTTTAGATAAATTCAAACACGGAAAAATAATAAAAGCGGTTATCATTATTTTGCTGCTTTGGTTCTACGCCATGCTCACAGGCCTTTCGGCGGCAGTTATTCGTGCGGCGGCCATGTTTACTTTTGTTGTGATCGGAAGATCATTTAACCGTCCGGTTAATATTTATAATACCCTGGCAGCATCCCTGATTGTTTTATTGGTGTACAACCCGTTTTATCTTGCGGATATCGGCTTTCAACTATCATACCTGGCAGTGCTCGGTATTGTATTTTTTCAGCCCCGTATTTATAAACTTGCGTATTGTAAAAACTGGTTGCTTGATAAAATATGGGCGCTTGTTTCAGTTTCAATCGCTGCACAGCTCATTACTTTTCCGCTCTGCCTCTACAATTTTCATCAGTTCCCGAATTATTTCCTGATCACGAATATTCTTGTGATACCGGTTTCGACCGTGATATTATATGCAGGTATAGCTCTTTTTATTTTTTCATTTTGGAGTGCGATGGTAGCTATATTGGGTAAAATCCTTTATTGGTCTGTATTCTTTCTGAACGGTACAATTATTTATATTGAACACTTACCTTATTCTATCAGCGGAGGTATTCAGATAAACCCAATCGAAGTGTTGATCCTGTATCTTATGATGGTATTATTTGCCTTATTTTTTATAAATAAAAATATTGTTCATCTCAAAATTGCCCTTGTGTTGATAGCTTTCTTCCTGTGCGGCAAAATATATGCTGCTTATACCGTGAATCATCAGAAACAATTGATCGTTTACAACATTCCGGGTAAAACGGCTATAGAGGCTTTGGATGGAAAAACAAGCTGGCAGATTTCTGATACTTCTGCTTCTGAAACGCTGAAGTCAACACCAGTTCAGAGTGTGCACATCCATAAATTTATTGCTGATACCAGAATAATAACCGCTGGGGATATGGATTATAAAAGAGTTGCATTCGGAGATTTTTTACTAAAGCAAAATTTTATTTATTTCTGCGATAAAAGGATTTTTATTCTGAAGAAAGATGTATTAAGAGCTTACAAACCTTCCCGGAAATTTGCATTGGATTATTTGATTGTTTCAGGTTCTTCAGGAATTTCTCTCAGTGAAATTCTTGTGTTTTTCGATGTAAAGCATATCATCATTGATTCTTCCGGCCCAAGAAAGAAAAATAGTATTTTAAAAAGAGAATGTGCCCGCAAAGGGATTGATTGCTTTGATGTGAACGAACAGGGAGCCTTTGTATTAGATTTATAAATGTTATTTGGCCTTCCTTGATTTTAATAACAATTTTATATTAAAAACAGGAAACAACCTGTAGTGAGGTAAGATTGTGCCTTATGTAATCAGCGATCAGTGTTCAGTAATCGGTGGTTTTTATTACTGATTACCGATTACTGTTTACTGATTACAAAAAATAAAATTAAACTTTTTAAAGTATTATTTTTATTTGCAGTTTTCCAGAATATATCTCTCCGCATCTTTATGCCCCAGCGCCTTAGCTGTATTCAGGTCTTCGCATGCCTTGTCCTTTTCATTGAGTTTTAATTCGGAAAGCGCCCTGTTAAAAACAGGATTTGAATTTTTATTATTAAGACGGATGGCATGATTATAGTCGTCTATGGAGCCGGCATAGTCTTCCGTGAAGTATTTTATGATCCCCCTGTTGTTATAGGCTTCGGCAAAATCAGGTTTAATTTGTATTGCCTGTGTATAATCTTTCAGCGCGCCCGGATAATCCTGCAGGCTTTTTTTTGCCACACCCCGGTTGAAGTACGATAAATAACTTGTTGAATCAATCTTTAATGCAATATTAAAATCTGAAACAGCCCCCGTGAAATCCCCGGTTTGATTTTTCGAATAGCCCATTAAGTAATAGCAATTGAAAAATGTTGAATCATATCGGATGGCTTTATTGCAATCCATGATAGCTAAATCAAATTTTTGCATGGAAACATATGCTAATGCCCGGTCGTAATAGGCTAATGAAAAGGTTGAATCCGTCTCAATCGCTTTATTATAATCATTCATAGCCTCCCTGAGTTTATTGTTTTTATAAAAAATCGTTCCGCGGTTCGTATAAGCAGTGGCAAAATCAGGCTGTTTTTCGATCAGGTCCGTGTAAAGATCGGTTTCATTTTTCCATACTTTATTCCGGTTTAGGGTAATCATGCCTAATGTTACTAATATTATTACAAACAGTAAATAGAATTTTAATTTAAAATCAGGAAACCGTGTAAGGATTTTATTTGAGATTACCCCGATAGAAAAAAATAATCCGAGATAAGCTATATATGTGTAATGATCTGCTGTGATCACCCTGCCGAGAATAGGAATAATGTGCAGGAAAAGCGAGATGTTTACCATAAAAAAGAACAGACCGAAAATAAGTTCTCTCCTGTTTTCTTTAATTTTTGCAAGGCCCCATGTAATCAAACCGGCAATGAGGGGGAAAATAAAAATGGAAAAATAATAGACCGGAGGAAGCGAACCGCTGATTCTTTCAGGATAGGGATAGATCGCAGAAAGCTGTAGGGGCAAAAAGAATTTCAGAATATAAAAATCCAGGGCATAACAAGCCATACAAAATCTTTCTGCCATCGTGAAATTTTTACTTATCTGGGTATTCCAGAACTGCAGTTTATGAGAAAGAAAATATAAGGAAACCACCGTGATAATGCAAATAATTCCTGTTAAAATGGAAGTCTTATATTTTTTTAAAATAAAGTATAGGGAGGCTTTTTCAATATACTTTTTACAATTTAATTTTTCAAGCAAAAACCAAACTAAAAAAAGGAGATACAATGCCAATATAAACGTTGAGAACAGAAAAATTTGAATAATACAAACAAAGGCGATTACCACGAGTACCGGCAACCCGGTTTTAAGGGGTATTTTTTTAAAAATATTTTTTTCATGAAGAGCAAGAAAAATCAGCAATACCAGAAAAAGAATGAATATTTTGAAAGGTATTAAATTTAAAAGGAGTAAGGCAAGAAGTACTTTTTCAAGCGCCATTCTTGACGTGATTTTTCTGCTGAAATAATAATCTATCAGAAAAAGTATTCCCGGAAGCACGACGGCCTGTATTTTTGATAGCATTGAAAGATATCCGGCAATAAAAACTAAGAACAGATATTTGATTTTCTGATTGTCTTTTAAATATTGCAGGTAAAAGAGTAAAGAGATAAGAAAAAATGCGGCATACAGAAGATCTTTTCTCCCGGTAATCCATGCAACGGATTCAACGCGCATCGGATGCAGGGCAAACAGAGCAGCGGTGATAAATGAGATATTCCTCTTGCCGGTAAGCTTTGAAATAAAGAAAAAAACTAATAATACATTCAGCAGGTGAAGCATGATGTTGGCAATATGATAGGGCACAGGATTAAGTTTCCAGAAGTAATATTGAACGGAAAATGTAAACAGGGTTAATCGCGGTTCTTCAATTTTGGTTTCCTTCGAAAAGATGGTTTTAATACCGGACCATGAAAAATCTTTGATATAAGCATTCTCGGTCACATTTACATTATCATCCCAATTGTAGATAAAATCAAAGCGGGCTGTATTTGAAAAGAAAAAAAAAGAGAGTAAAAGAATCAGCAGTATCAAGTACTTTTCGGGAATTTTTAATAAAGCATTTTCTGTTACCGTATGATTCTTATTTTTGAATTTGATTGTTTCCCCCATGCCTGCAAAGTTTGCAAAAATTAATTATTTCACAAAAACATGGGTTAAAATTCCCCAAAAAAATCACCATTTTCAGGCAACCTTTCGCTTTACTTTACTGTCTATTATAAATATTGTATATAATTTGAAAACATTATATCTTGCACCTAATAATTTTTAGGTTCTTTAGTACCTTATTTCTGAAATCTTAGCATTTATTTCGGCATGTGATACAGTGAGCCTGCCGAACTGCTCAATATAAATTTTGGCAAAATATTTTGTCTAAGGTTGAAGGATTAAGCAGTTGGTTTGGGAAATAGTCAGTCATTAAAAGGTTGTGCAACTCGTATAGGTTAGTGTCAAAAGTAAAGTGGAAAAAAACACCAAAGACAAAAAACCTAACCAGCCGCTCAACCATCCAACCAATAACTATTTGACTAAACCAGTTGCCCTGACCAAAAACTTTTAACCTTTTTGGTTATGGCTTGTCCAGGTTAGGCATTGAATATTAAAATTTAAATTCATGAGAAAAACAGTCGCTTTTCCCTTCCTGATTTTAGTATTTTTATTTATGGGCTCTGTCCGTCTTTTTGCCCAGCAAAAGCAGAATAATACTCTTGGGGATATTATTTTATATAAATATTCTTTTGTCGTTTTCGGGTTAACCGATTCCAAAGACGTAGAAACGCTTGAGAATTTTCTTTTACAAAAAGAAGGGATAATTTATGCAAAATCAGATTTTCCTGAAAATACATTTACCGTTGTCTGTGTCGAACAGATTGATGATAGCAAAATCGCACAGCTATGCGCAAAACTGCATAATAAAACCGATAAATTCTCTATCGAGAAATTAAAAGCCGATGAATATCTTGCAAAATACCAGTTTCAATCCGGTAAATATCCTGCTCAGGTACATTCGGGAAATAAAGAACTTGATAAATACATAATGGAATTTATCCATAACCAGGCTGAAGGTAAATGCCCGGAGAATAAATAGGCAAAGTATAAAGTTGCAATTAACAATTATTTTTTATGATAATAAGCGCTAATTATAAAATTTGTAAACCAACCGGACTTTTTGCTTTGTTGGTGTTTTTGTTTTTAATGGGAGGAATCAGCGATGCCTTTGCCCAGCCCTCGAATGATAATGTTTGCGGCGCAATTGCATTAACTATTAATACTTCAGCATGTACATATTATACGGGCGATAATACCGGGGCCACCGCTACTGCAGGAGTTCCTGCTCCGGGTTGCGCATCTTATCAGGGAGCGGATATATGGTTCAGCGTTACGGTTCCGGCCGGCGGCCATCTTGTTTTCGATACTCAGGCAGGTACGGTTACAGATGCCGGAATGGCTATTTATTCAGCCTCTTCCTGTTCAGGTCCCTTTACTTTAATCGCTTGCGATGACGATGCAGGTTCAGGCCTGATGCCGAGAATTGATAAAACAGGTTTAACGCCCGGCTTCACAATATATATCAGGATGTGGAACTATGGCAGCGGCAGTACCGGAACAATGGGAGTCTGCGTGCTGAATCCTCCGGATCCTACCTCCGGAGACTGCCTTGCAGCAGTACCGGTATGTAATAATACGTATAATCCGTCATTATCGCCGTCCGGCCCTGGGGTTTACGGCGAAGCGCCCTGGCCGAGAACCTATAACCAGGGATGCGGCACATGGGAACAGAATTCTACTTGGTATGCATTTACTGTGCAAACAGCCGGAATTTTCACATTTACGCTTTACTCTTCGGTAGATTATGATTGGGCGCTGTATGATATTACGTATAGCAATTGCTGGGATATTTTAAATGGAACCAACCTGCCGGTACGCTGCAATTATTCTGCCACTACAGGCAATACCGGTCTGAATACTTCCTATTCTAACTACAATGAACCAGCTACAGGATCTCCCTGGTGTGCAGCCATCAGTGTTACGGCCGGTTCAAAATTTGTTTTATTAGTTGACAATTATACCGGGGGAACAACGAATTATTCGCTTTCCTTTAACCCGGCCGGAAGCGGAGGAACTGCCGGTATTTACGACAATACAGGACCTTCTCTTGGCGCAATAACTCCTCCTGCATGCGGATCTACCACCTTGTCTTTTCAGTTTTCTGAAGACGTAAGCTGCAGCAGCGTTAGTGTCGGAGATTTACAATTAACAGGTCCCGGTGGCCCATATACGCTCTCTAACTTAGTTGGATGGGAGTGCAGCGCCGGCGCTGATTATGGACGGAATTTTACAGTGAATGTTTCACCCTCGCTTTTCACCAGCGGTAATTTTACGTTGTCAATGATAGGTTCTATTTCCGATAAATGTAATAACCCGACCAATACTACGGTGAATCTGCCATTTACAATTACAAATGTTACTGCCACGGCAAGTATTACACAAAATATTAATTGTTATGGAGCATCCACAGGCGCTGTTTCTGCAAACGGATCCGGCGGAACGTCTCCGTACTCATATCAATGGAATTCAAGCCCTGCACAGAATACCCAGACAGCAACCGGTCTTCCTGCAGGAACGTATTCATGTACCATTACAGATATGGGCGGGTGTAATGCGGTTGCCTCGGTTACGCTTAACCAACCGGCAGCGCTGAATCCCGGATCTATTGCTTCTGCTCAGACCATTTGCTATAATTCCACGCCGGCAACGCTTATATCTACCGTAGGCGCTTCCGGGGGCACAGGCAGCCTCAATTATCAGTGGCAGTATACTGTTGATCCGAGTTGTACTTCAGGATGGACGGATATTCCTGGAGCTACAGGGCCCACGTACAGCCCTTCTGCTTTAACTCAGACAAGATGTTTAAGAAGAAAAGTAACCGATAATTGTACATCAAATTATTCAAATACTGTTACGGTAACTGTTAATCCGTTACCTGTAATTAATTCTGCGAACAGTTCCAATGTGTCATTTTGCGGCGGCAGCGACGGAACTATTTCTATTAATGCAACAGGTGTCCAGCCCTTATATTATTCTATCAATGGAGGAGGAAGTTTTGTGGCAAATGGCGGAGGGTTTTCCGGTTTGCCGAATGGAAATTATCCGGTAGCCGTAAGGGATAACAATGGTTGTATTGCTTATGGCCCAACCCTTACAATTCTGGATGGCGGCGCTCCCCCGTCGCCGACAGCAGGATCAAATGCAACCTATTGCCAGGGCGCTCCGTTATCGAATCTATGGGCATCTGCCTTGAGCGGAGGGAGTATCAGATGGTATTCTGATCCGTCACTTAATACTCAAATTGGTTCGGGCAATACGCTTACCCCCTTTAATACAGTGGGTACATCTTCCTATTATGTTACGGAAACCGTGAGTGGTTGCGAGAGCGCTCCGTCTTTGGTAACAGTAACTATAAATCCTATTCCTGTCGCTTCAGCAAATCCTCCATCGCAAACTATTTGCAGCGGAGGAAATACAGGAATCTCTCTGTCATCAAGTGTTACAAATACAAATTTTTCGTGGACTATAGCCCAGGCAGGAGTAACCGGGGGCTATGCAAGTAATGGTACTTTTATTAGTCAAACCTTAACTTCTTTAACAGGTCAGGGTACGGCTGTATATACAATAACTCCAACAGCGAATGGTTGTACCGGAAGCGCTATAAATGCAACTATTATAGTAAACCCGATTCCGACTGTTGTAGCAACCCCTGCGGCTCAAACTATTTGCAGCGGAACTTCGACAAGTATTTCATTAAGTTCAAGTGTCAGCAGTACAGGGTATAGCTGGACAGTGGTACAGGGAGGAGTCACCGGAGGATTCGATTCAAATGGGCCGCTCATCAGTCAGACATTGGTTACTACGGCATTTTCGCAAGGCTCAGCAGTTTATACAATCACACCTTCTGCTAATTCATGCAATGGTTCTCCGATAAATGTTACGGTTACAGTGAATCCATTACCGGATATTTTTGCAACTCCGCCTTCTTCAACGATCTGTAGCGGGACATCAACAAATATAACTTTGAATTCATCAGTCTCAGGTACAGGTTTTACATGGACTGTTAATCAATCGAATGTTGCAGGCGCTTTTGCCGGTAACGGGAATAATATTACTCAAACGTTGAATAATTCCGGAACATCGACAGGTACTGCCACATATACTGTCACTCCCAGCGCAGGTTCATGCAATGGCTCTCCCTTAGATGTGGTTGTTACCGTAAATCCTATTCCGGATGTTATTGCTTCACCTGCATCTCAGACTATTTGCACTTATGGAAATACAAATATTAATTTGTCATCAAATGTCACCGGTACTACTTTTAACTGGACCTATTCAACCGTTGATGTCATCAATGCCTCAAACGGATCGGGTACAAATATTTCACAGGTACTTGGAAATTCCGGTACAGTTCCGGCAACTATCACCTATATTATTACTCCTTCTTACACTACCTGCAATGGCAGTCCCTTGAATGTGGTTGTCACTGTAAATCCATATCCTAATGTAATTCCAACGCCTCCTTCAGATACTATCTGCAGTAGCGATATAACGAATATTTCCCTCAGTTCAAATGTTCCATCAGCAACATTTACCTGGACAGTAACCGAAAATGGAGTGTCGGGAGGATCTGCTTCCGGGGGCAGTACATTGGCTCAAACGTTGAATTATATTGCCACACCTGCAACGGCCACCTATATAATTACTCCTACAGCATATAGTTGTACAGGACTTGATGATACAGTCGCAATATATGTTAATCCCGTTCCTGTGATAGTTTCTGAAGACACAACATATGTTTCAGTTTGCGGGGGTTCAGATGGTACTATCACCATTGTGGCAACAGGGAATCCTCCGCTGGGATATTCCATTGATGGAGGAATCTCTTTTGTTCAAAACGGCGGGTTGTTTACAAACCTGAGTCTTGGAAGTTATCCCGTGGAAGTCAGAAATGGCATCGGATGTATAGCGCATGGCAGCACCCTGTCTATCGCAGAAGTAGGCGCTCCGCCTGCGCCAGTTGCAGGCAATGATGCCATATATTGCTTTGGCGATGCTATGACAGGCCTGTTTGCAACCCCGGGTTATGGAGGATACATCCAATGGTATTCAGATCCCGGCATGACAAATTTATTGGCAACAAGTTCAACCCTGACTCCTTTGTCAACTGTTGGAACTACTACGTATTATGCAACTGAAACTACAGGTGGATGTGAAAGCACTCCCACTCCGGTGGTAGTTACAATAAAACAATCGCCGGTTTTAATCGCTAATCCATCATCACAATCCATATGTAACGGTGGTACGGCAAATATCAGTTTAACTTCAAATCCGGTCGGAGCTACATTTAACTGGACCGTTACCCAGGTTAATGTTTCGGGAGCCACGCCTGGTTCCGGAAGTTCCATTTCGCAGACACTTACCAATAGCAGCGCTTTTGTTGGAACCGCAACGTATTCTGTAATCCCTACAGTAGATGGTTGTAACGGTATTCCGCAGGATATTGTTGTCACGGTGAACCCGATACCGGGTGTACAATTAAATTTTACCATACCGGATGTATGCCAGAATGTAACGAATGTGATATTAAGCGGAGGAACACCTCCGGGAGGGACGTATAGCGGAGTTGGCGTATCGGGCAATAATTTTGTGCCATCTGTGGCAGGACTGGGGCCGCATGTAATTACATATACCTATACAGACGGGAACACATGTACCGGTAGCGCTACCGATACAATGACCGTGCATTCCCTTCCGAATGTAAACTTATCAGATACACTCGTATGTGCAAATTCATCAAGTTTCACGCTAACCAATGGCACGCCGCCTGGCGGCACGTATTATGGAAATGGCGTTACGGGTGTGATATTCGATCCGGCAGCAGCGGGTATCGGAACGCATACTATCACATATAATTATTCGGATACTTACGGATGCAGCAATTCAGCGACCAATACAATTACAGTTAGCCCGATGCCGGTGGCAGATATAAATTATACCACACCGATAACCTGTCATGGTATGACGGATGGAACAGCGATGGTTACTGCCAATGGAGGGACACTGCCGTATACGTATCACTGGGATAATAATCCTCCGGGTACAGGTCAAACCGCTTCAGGACTGGGCCCGAATTTCTGGTACCATGTAACTGTTACAGACTTCAATGGATGCACGGCAAAAGACAGTGTGCTTCTTACAGATCCGCCGCTTATGACATTAACTACACAAGCGATAAATCCTACTTGTGGTTTATCCAATGGATATGTAGCTGTAAATGTAACAGGAGGAACCTCTCCGTATGTATATCACTGGGGCAGTTATCCTGACAGCCTGGGCCATTCGTTGAGTAACGTATCTGCAGCAGTATATTTTGTAACCGTATCAGACAATCATGGCTGTTCGTTAGACACGTTGATAAGTATAACCACCAGCCCGTTTGTATCAGCAACACTAATAATAACGAATGTTTCATGCTATGGTGGATTCAATGGATCCGTAGCTACGATCATGACAGGAGGAACCGCTCCGTTCAGTTATCTCTGGTCAAATGGACAGACGACGGGTACAATAACAGGTTTATCTGCGGATACGTTATCGCTTGTAGTAACAGACAGCCACGGATGTACGTTTAGTGATACGGTTGTAGTATCGCAACCGCCGGAATTGTTATTAGCCTTAATAACCACGGATGTGAAGTGTTTTGGAGGAACGGGCACCATAGCAACATCCGTGACAGGAGGCACGCAACCTTATACCTATCACTGGAATACAAATTATGTTGGCCCCGCATTAACAGGAGCCGCAAACACACCAACAATCCCTTCTTATTCGGTTACAGTTACTGATTCGTTAGGATGCACGGTGACAGGTATGGATACGTTATTTCAGCCTTCATCAGTTCTGAATGTGACATTATCGTCAGATAGTGCAAAATGTTACGGAGACACGCTGGGAAGTGCGGATGTTTTTGCAACAGGAGGCACAAGTCCGTATTCTTATATCTGGAGCGCCATACCGATCCAGACGAATCCGCACGCAATAAATTTGCATGCCGGGGTTTACACGGTAACGGTTACGGATCATAACAGTTGTCATGAGACAGGAACGATAGAAGTGTACCAGCCTGCAAGGATTGACTTGGATTCCTCAATAACGCCGACCTCCTGCGAAGAGGGAGATGACGGAGTAATTATGGTGCATGCTTCGGGTGGAAAACTACCCTATACGTTTCACTGGTATACAGATCCGGTGCAGACGGATTCAATAGCAGACGGCTTGTATCATGGCTCTTATGATATAAAAATAACGGATTCAAGGGGTTGTTTCCAGATATACACAATAGACTTACCCAACACCCCTGAGCCATGTCTTGAAATCCCCAGCGCATTCACGCCCAACGGCGATGGACTGCATGATCTGTGGAATATAAAGAACCTGCATCTGTATCCTCATGCCGTTATCGAGGTATACAATCGCTGGGGTTCTCTCATATACAAGGCCGGAACAAGCGATAAAAGATGGGATGGCACGTATAACGGGACTCCGGTCGCAAGCGGAACGTATGTTTACATTGTTGACCTTGATAATGGTACAAAAGCAAGACAGGGAACTGTAACAATTATCAGGTAGTTTTTCAAAGATTAAACCATATCTTTTCCTGAAAAAATGGATATTTAAAACCCTGTTAAACAATATCATTATATTTGAAACCTATTTATGAAATTTGTCGTAAACAAGATATTAATATTAAACAAAAAGCTAATAACAAGTATCCAAAAATTAATGCTTACAGTTATGAAAAAACTAAACATTTTAGTTCTGAAATCAAGAAAAGCATCACCTATGACTTTACGGGTTTCATTTTTTCTGATATTTCTCCTGCTGGCAGGTTTTCGGGCAAATGCACAATGCGCGTGTGCCGCTACTGATTACGCTAGTATCAATGTAGCTGGTTGGACTGCAGGCCAATCCGCAAACATCACTACTTGTCAATACGCTGGTGAACGATCAACAATATTCAACACCGTTGCCGGCGCTGTTTATTTAATATCATCATGTGGGGCAAGTTATGATTCCCAACTATCTATTTACACAACCGGATGTTCCTATGTGGCTTATAATGACGATAATGGCGTGGCTTGTGCAGGTTCTGCTGCATCTGTTCAGTTTATTTCTCCCGGAGGTAATTTATATTCAGTGCTAAACCAATATAGTTGTGTTACCAATTCTACTTGCACAACTGTTTCCATTCAATTAGTTAGCCTGCCCGCCGCCACCGCTACCACTACTGTTAATTATACCGGTTTTCAGGCATGCGGAGGATGCGCCGTTTGTGGATCCGACTATTGGTGTATAAATACTCCGGGTAGTTATTGTGGTAATACTCCGGCTTGTGATACAAAAACTTTTTTTGACCCGGTTCCTGCCGGCCATGTTGTGACAAATGCAACTATTAATTATTGGACGGCAAGTTGCGATGGTTCTGCAATATATGGGACTATTAATGGATTTGCAGTTCCCACTGCATACGATGGAAGTGGCGGTTGTTTGTGCTCAGCCTCGCCATGTGCTTTATCTACTTCCACTACAGGTAATTATCCTTGCGGTATGCCAGGGTATGTTTACGGAGGAACAAATACTTTACAAATATGTACCAGCACCGACATGTGCATCAATAGAGCGGTACTTGTCTTCACATATGTGGACCCGGACGTTATTACACCAAGCATTGATGCGTTAGGTCCGTTAACTTTTTGCCAGGGAGGGAGTGTTGTATTAGATGCAGGCTCCGGTTACTCGGCATATAATTGGTCAACTGGCGCTACTTCGCAAACCATCACGGCTACTACCTCTGGAACTTATTCTGTAACCGTTACCAGTATTACAGGTTGTACGACAGGTTCTAGTTCAGCTACTGTTACTGTAACTCCCAATCCGACAATGGGAACTCTAAGCAATGCGGGACCGATAAATTTTTGTAATTCATCAGGCGACTGGTCTTCTGTGCCTATTTCAGTTTCAGGTGCAACCGGAACAGTTTGGTGGCAATATGGTTGGAGCAGCGGCGGATGGAGTGGTGATTGGGTATCAGGTACATCGCCCGGTTATTGTTGTTTCCCGAAAAAAGTTTCTACTTCCGATGGAAATCCAGATAGAATACGTTATTATGTAAAAAATGGTACATGCCCTCCTACTGGTTATTCTTCTACTATTTTAATACAGAATCGTTATAATGAGGCCCCAGGATCTTTAACGGCAAGTTCAAATAATGTTTGCAGCGGAACGGCAGTAACCCTGACAGCTAATTTTCCAACTAATATAAATATTTTAGGAACTGTACAATTTTTTTCAGGTTCCTGCGGCGGAACACTAATAGCCACGGTGTCTGCAGGAAATAATGTAAATTCTGTTTCAACCAGCATTACTCCGCCTGTCGGCACTACTACATATTATGTAAGATATAATCCTGGTACGGGTTCAGGTTGTTCAACTACTTCTTGTGTGAGCACCACGGTAACGGTTAATCCGGTAAGCAATGCAGGAACTATAACTCAGACACCGGCATCAGGCAGTACAGTTTGTGTTGGCAATAATGTTAATTATCAAGACAATGGAATTACGGGAACTTTTAATTATTTTGAGTATCAATGGAATGGAACAGGAGGCGCCTGGTCAGGTTCTTGGGGTACCACAAATCCATGGAATTGGACATCAAGTAATCCGGGAAATATTTTATACGTAAGGGCAGTTGTCACAAGTGGTGTTTGTCCCTCGGCAGTTTCATCTCCTGTTTCAGTTCAAGTAGTACCGAACAACACGATAACATTGACATCGGGCAACAACGTACAGACTCGATGTATCAACACAGCGATTTCGAATATCACATATTCCACCACGGGCGCTACGGGCGCTACTTTCAGCGGGTTATCTGCAGGTGTTTCGGGCAGTTGGGCAGCGAATGTAGTTACGATAAGCGGCACACCAACGGCATCCGGCACGTTTAATTATACGGTAACATTAACGGGAGGCTGTGGCACAGCGACAGCCAGTGGCACAATAACGGTAACACCGAACAACACGATAACCTTGACCGCAGGGGGTACACAGACGAAATGTATCAATACGGCAATCACTACAACCACATATTCCACTACAGGGGCTACGGGCGCTACTGTCACAGGTTTACCGGCAGGAGTAACAGGTAACTGGGCAGCCAATGTAGTAACTATAAGCGGCACGCCAACAGTATCCGGCACGTTTAACTATACGGTAACATTAACCGGAGGTTGCGGTACAGTGACAGCCAGCGGCACGATAACAGTAACCCCGAACAATACGATAACCTTGACCGCAGGGGGTACACAGACAGTATGTATCAATACAGCGATCACGACAACCACATATGCTACCACTGGGGCTACCGGAGCTACTATTACCGGTTTACCTGCCGGAGTAACGGGCAGTTGGGCAGCCAATGTAGTAACGATAAGCGGAACGCCAACGGCATCCGGCACGTTCAACTACACGGTAACACTAACAGGAGGCTGCGGTACGATAACAGCCAACGGCACGATAACAGTAACCCCGAACAATACGATAACCTTGACCGCAGGGGGTACACAGACAGTATGTATCAATACAGCGATCACGACAACCACATATGCTACCACAGGCGCTACAG
>JACREX010000069.1 GCA_016212695.1 Bacteroidia bacterium | reverse complement strand
GTCATTAAAAACATAACCTCCCACTCCCTCTGCCCGGCCAAGCAAGGTATGAGAACTCAATGCTACGGTTTGCGGCGCATCTTTGATGCCTGCCCATTGTTGACGTACCGTGAGACAAACCGGCACATAAGTTACTGTTCCCGCTATCGCCGGATTCAACAGGAATCCGTTCATCATGTACTGGCTGTATAAAGGAAACTGCTGCGACCTTGCTGTGATAAACGATACGGTAATAATCGTTATAAATAAAAGTAACTTTTTCATACGTTCAGGTTTTTATTAAAATTATGAATGTATATTATCTGATAATTGTTATTATTCCCTGTTTTGCTTCTGTACCATTGTTCAGGTCAATAATGAACACATAGGACCCGCTTGGACATGTTCTACCATTATATGTACCATCCCATCTCTTATCGCTCGTTCCTGCCTGGTATATGAGAGAACCCCAGCGGTTATAAACCTCGATAGTGGCATGCGGATACAGATGTAAATTCTTTATATTCCACAAATCATGAATTCCATCGCTATTGGGTGTAAATGCTGTAGGTATCTCAAGGCAGGGAACAGGGGTATTGGGCACTTCAAGCGTATAGAGCTGAAAACATTGTTTGCTGTCAGTAATTTTTATATCATACGATCCATGATATAGCCCATGAGCTAAAGAATCTGTTTGAACAGGATCCGTATACCAATAAAATGTATAGGGAGGTTTTCCTCCCGAAGTATGTACAAGAATCATCCCGTCATCTCCTTCTTCGCAGGATGTAGGCGTTATCACTGAGTCAATATCAATTTTGGATGGTTGTTTTAAAGAGTCGCATGTTACTAAATAGCAATGATTAAAATCGGTAACGGTTACGCAATAATAATCTGCTTTTAGCCCTGTTGCAGCGGATCCGGTCTGGATCGGATCTGTACTCCAGATAAACGTATAAGGAGCTATACCCCCATGACCAACAGCACTTGCCGATCCATCACTGCTGCCGAAACATTTTGCGCTATCTGCAAATAATTGAGCCGTCAATACAGAATCCGGTTCAAAAATCGAATCACAACCGTTTGCCGTACAGCCATTGGCATCGGTAACAGTAACACAATAATAACCACTTGCACCAACAATTAATGAGTCTATCGCACCTGTTGACCAGTGATAAGAAAAGGGTGGAGTACCTCCAATCATTATGGCTGTTGCTCTTCCATCAACACCGCCTTTACAATTTACATTTCTTGTCTGTATTTGAGCAACCAATGGCTGGGGTTCGGTTACAATTGCTGCATTTGTTGAAATACATCCGTTTCCATCGGTAACGGTTAAGTAATATGTTCCGGCTGGTAATCCAATAATAATATTAGTTGAATCTCCGTTTGACCAATTGTAGTCATAAGGCGGCTGTCCTCCTGCAATTGTTACACTAACAGTTCCGTCAGACATTCCATTACAGGAAACATCTGTAACAGTAAAGTTAATAGTGCCTGAAGGAATAGTGGTAATATTCATACCTATAGAGTTTGTGCAACCATTTGCATCCATAACAATCACATTGTAAGTTCCGGCAGAAATATTATGCAGGGCATTACCCAAACTGTCCGGATAACCAGACCATGAATATGTATATGCCGGAACCCCGCCGGTTACAGTGACAGAAACCATCCCGTTCGCTTGTCCGCAGGTAGAATTTACGGTTTGCGGAGTAACCATCAGAACGGAAGGCTGTGATAACATCACGCTGTCGTAAGCGATACAACCATGCGTATCTGTTACAGTAACATGATACATAACATTGGCAGATAACCCCAGGGCAGTAGCAGTCACAGAACTTTGCGGGTTATCCCATTGATAATAATAATTTGGTGTTCCCCCGATAGGAGTTACTGTAGCATTTCCGCTTGTTGCGCCATAACATAATACATTGGTACTGTCTGAAATCACAGCCTGCAATACGGGAGGTTCAATTATAGTAGTATTGGCTGTGGTTGTACAATTATTATTATCAACGACAGTAACAGTATATACGCCACCGCTTAAACTATCGGCTGTTACCAAAGTGTCTCCGTTAGACCAGTCGTAAGAATATGGCGCCATCCCGCCTGTTGCTATAATGGTAGCTGTTCCATCGCCATCGCCATAACAACTTACATTCGTAATAGAAGATATGGATGCAGACAGTAAAGCAGGTTGTGTTACAGTTACCGTTGAAGTGGATGAACAATTGTTAGAATCTGTAACTGTAACATTATATATTCCTGCTATCAAACCACCGGTGGAGGCAGAATCGGGTGTTGAACCCCCGGACCAGCTATATGTATATGGAGGGAATCCTCCTGTTGCTGTAACAGATGCAGTGCCATTGTTGCCGCTAAAGCAGGATACATTGGCGCTTGTTATATTGAGAGCCGGCCCTCCCTGGTCTATTATATTCATAAAGGTATCAGCCGTACAACCTAAAGAATCAGTTACGGTAACAAAATAAATTCCGGGAGATATGTTCTGGATTGTATCTGTAACGCCAAGATTTGACCAATTATATTGATACGGAGATATGCCTCCTGAAACTATTACCCATGCAGAACCATTTGCGCTGCCGCATGTTGCATTTATTACCTGAGGCGTAAGATTCATACCTAAAGGCTGTGCCAGGTTTACGCTGTCTGTACGATAGCATCCGTTAGCATCTGTCACCGTAACAATATACCAGATATTTGCGCTGAGTCCCGTTACCGTGTCATTGGTTATTGAAGTTCCTCCCGACCATAAATAGGAATAAGGCTGAACGCCTCCCGCAGCAGAAACAACGGCAGTTCCGGAATTTCCGCCAAAGCATAAAACATCTGAGCTATCCGTGACTGTTGCTGTAAGTAACGGCGGTTCTGAAATTGTAACACTCACACTATCCATACAATTATGACTATCCGATACCATTACATTATATACGCCTGTGGGCAATCCCGTAACTGTTGCATTAACCTGTGGAGGTATTGTATTCCATAAATAAGTATATCCTGGTGTACCGCCGGTAGCAGTTACTGTAGCGCTTCCGGTTGAATCGCCAAAACATCCGGCATTAACAGAATCTGTGATCGCAACAGAAAGAATTGCAGGTTCGGTAATTGTAACAATAGCTGCAGCGCTGCATAATAAGGAATCTGTAACAGTAACCTGATAAATTCCCGCTGCAAGTGATGAAGCAGTAGCTGTAGTTTGTACAGGTGTCGTGTTCCATAAATATGTAAAACCGGGTAAACCGCCTCCGGGAGTAACCGTAGCGCTGCCATCATTTCCTCCGTTACAACTGATATTTGTCTGTGCTGTAATAGCAGCAGTTATAGTCGAAGGTTGGCCTATGGTTACCATGGCTGTATCCGTACAATTATTTGTATCGGTTACAGTAACCGTATATATTCCTACAGGCAGAGTTATTGCTGTATCATTGGCTTGAGCCGGTAACGTATTCCATAAAAAAGAATACCCGGGAGTTCCTCCTGAAGCAGTTACTACAGCGCTTCCGTCAGCGCCACCGTTACAACTTGCGTTTATATGTGATACAATGGATGCCTGAACGGCAGTAGGTTCATTAATAGTTACAGTTGTTGTTCCGGTACAATTATTAATATCCGTTGCTGTTACAGTATAAGTTCCGGCAGCGAGGCCTGTAGCTGTCTGAGCATTCTGTACGGGAGTAGTACTCCATGAAAATGTGTAACCGGGTGTTCCACCGGTAGCATCGGCTGTGGCGCTTCCTGTGTTGCCGCCATTGCATGTGGCATCAATCTGCGATTGAATGGATGCTACAACGGATGTCGGTTCATTAATAGTAACAGTAGCAGTATCCTGGCATAAAAGAGAATCGGTAACTACAACCGAAAATGAACCGGCGCTTAGCCCTGTCGCAATGGCTGTTATCTGAACAGGTGTTGTATTCCATGCATAGGTATAATCAGGTGTGCCGCCGGTTGCTGTTGCAGTAGCGGTTCCGGTATTGCCCCCGTTACAAGAGGCATCGGTCTGCGCAGAAATTGAAGCTATCAATTGAGGAGGTTCAGCAACAATAGCAATAGCAGTATCTGTACAACCCTGAAAATCTGTAACAGTAACCGTATAAGTTCCAGCCGTTAAATTCATAGCATTAAAACTATTCTGAGGGGGTACTGTGTTCCAAGCATACGTATATGGAGAAACACCACCGTTTGCCCCTGCAATGACAGAACCATTATTCCCGCCAAAACAGGTAACATCGGTAATTTTAATAATAATAGCATTTACTGTTGTCGGCGGCTGAGTCAAAGTAACTGATGCTTTGCTGAAACATTGATTCGTATCTGTAACTGTAACGATATAACTTCCTGCAGTTAATCCGGTAGCCTGAGCCGTTGTTTGAGCCGGAACCGTGTTCCATGTATATGTATACCCGGGTGTCCCGCCGGATGCGGTAACAGTGGCATCGCCGTTATTACCTCCGAAACAACTCACATTATTAAAAGTTGAAATGGCGGCGATTGGTAATGGGTTTACGGTTATCACAATGGTATCCGAACTGGGCTGTCCAAGGTTATTTATCACATCTACATAATATGTATGCGGCCCCACAACGGTTCCAACCACCCATATTGACGAAGTGGTAGCGCCGGTTGACCAGAGATAGGAAGCAAAGGATCCTGCATTTATCTGAATGCTGTCTCCAAGGCAAATCGAAGTATCGGGAGGTAACTGAACCACGGAACTGTTGATCTTTCCGATACCAAACTGAGAAAAAGAAGTCAATGCTTTTCTTAATGCATAAGGCTGGCTTGCTAATCGTCCTTCTCCCCCGTTCGGGCTTAACCCGATTCCTATACCGCATGTGCCGCATGTCCAGTCTGCTGCTGTTAAAGAGTTATCCGGCCGTTTTAATATTCCAAATTCATTATCAATCAAACCGCAACCGAAATTTCCGGTATAACCGCGAATATCATACAATGCCCCTGAAGGACTTGCATCCGGTGTTAAATACCAGACTCCGGCAGTACAAACAGAAGAATAAGTCATAGCGCTTTCTGTAACATTCAGGTCGGCATCATTATGATTGGCCAGAACATCAAATTTTGAATCCATCCAGGTAACGCCGGATATCCCAGACGAAACGATTTCAGTAAGATAATATGCGCTGTTGTTACCAATAGGGAAACCATAAGTTAAAGCTGCTGAAGATATATACCTTCTTAAATTACCATTGATATAACTCGGAGTTACCGCGCCTTGTATATACCCGGTAACTGAAGCAGGAGCGGTATTTGTTACTATCAGGTAATTGGAAGATGTATTCACGAGTCCATCTGTTAAATATAATGTATCTGCAACAATTGCATTCACACTCATAGAAACACCCGCAGCAGAAGAGTTATTAAAATTAAGCCTGCTGAATTTTGTAGAAAAAATGCCGTCAATGGTTTGCGGGTCTGTAGAATTAAAAATAACCGTACCTGTTCCGCTGAGGGAGTTGACAGAAGACTGGTTTGTCCATGCCTCAGCGCCTGGATCTGTATTTTCCTTTAAAAAGATTTTTCCGTTATTTACAATTCCACCTGCTGTACTTTTTAAGACAATACCGCCATGAATGGTAATGATTGCAGAACCTGTAACAGAAATACTGTCATTAACCGTGAGAATGCACTGGCTAAAACTATATCCCGGTAACAATCCTGACAGCAGGATAAAGAATATCAAACGACGCATATAAGTTTTCATTTTATTCATTTTTAATTGATTAAAAGTATCTTAATTTTTTTCAGTTCATCTCGCTGACGCTCCTGTTCCTTCATTTTTTCTTTTCTTCATTTTTCTCTTTTATTGTTTTCTCAATTTTATTAACTTTTTCGGATGCTGATACAGCGGTTTGCATTTTAACTACATGTTTTTGCATAACACTTGAAACATCGGTTTGTGTTTGAATTTGAATATCATCAACAGATTTTCTCTTTGCAATGGGGGTCTCCAGCAATACCGTTTTATTGCCGGCATTAATTCGCTTGCCTATTAAAATATATGAAAACTCAACACTTGAGTTTCCATTATTTAATTCAGTTACCTCAAAACCTTTTGAGTCAACACTTGAAATGTAAATTCCATTGCATTGTCCCATAGGTGTAATAGTAACAACTGGTTTATTATCTCCGATAAGTTGAGTGAACGAAGCATCAAAATTAACTCTTGCTTTACCATTGTTTAATTTTCTTGTTCCCTCATCATATACTTTAATATCTATCTGCAGTTTGGTTATTATTTGCTGTTGCTCCTGCATGCCTTTTATTAAAAAAGGAATTAATGAGACATAGTCAACAGCATAATACCCCTTAACCATTGGGGCTATTTCACCTTCATCAGGAATTAATGTTGGATCAGGCATATATTTTTTATTGTTCACCAATTCAGGAAAAATCTCTTCTACTTCTTGAGCTATTAATCCAAACCTTTTCCCTTCTAATCCGGCAAAGGCAGGATATTTTTCAATATTATAATAATATTCTGATGGCTTTAGTTTCATAATTTTATCTAATGTTCCATCTCCTAATGAACTTATGTCTTTTTTAAATCTTCTATCAGAAGTGGACCACGTTTGACCGGACGCAAGAGCGCTTCCGGCACCACAAATTATTCCCCAATACGATGCGGGAACTGTTGTTGTGGCGTATAATCCGGTTCCTGCGCTAGTAAAATATCCGCCATAGCCACCACCTGCGCCAGTTTTACTCCCATAAACCCCAACGCCATTACCGCCGCCAGATGTAAAACCTGTAACACCAATTCCGGTAGTACCTGATGATTGCCCGCTAACTCCGGTTCCGGTAGCATTATCACAAGCAAACAAACCTCCTTTTCCTCCGGCAAGAGTGGAAACAGTAATACCTGAAACAGCAGTTCCGGCAAAAAAAGAATTTAGACCAAGAGTGCCGACTAATGCTGCTCCACCGGTTTGGTAGCTTAAAAACCATCCTCCAAAACCAATAGCAGCGCCGGCAGCAGCGTTGTTCCATCCATATACACCTTCCCCAGTTGCTCCGGTGGTATAACCGAATACACCCGTACCGCTTGCCCCGCCTGTTTGCCCCTGCACACCTACGCCTGTAGCATTGTCACATGCGCCAATTACACCCTTTCCTCCGGCAAGAGTGGAAACAGTAACACCTGAAACAGCAGTTCCGGCAAAGTAACTGCTTGTTCCAAGTGAACTGGCTACACCAGAACCACCGGTTTGATTGCTTGTAAAATATCCTCCAAAACCAATAGCAGCGCCGGCAGCAGCGTTGTTCCATCCATATACACCATAACCTGTTGCTCCAGAGGTATATCCATAAACACCTGCACCACTTGCACCAGCAGATACCCCCCATACTCCATTAGTTAAACCAGAGCCATACACTCCTGTTCCGCTTGCAGCATTAGTATTGTTCCCATATACCCCATAATAGCTACTGTTCGATGTTGTTCCCTGGACGCCATCGTCTTGGTCTGCAAACGCATCAACACCTTCCCAACCCGCATCAGCTAATGTAACATAGGTGCCTGCATCGCCCCAAAAATAACCGGTACCGGAACCGGGGTCGCCAGAGACAGATAATCTGTAACTTGCACTTGGGGCAGTATTTATTCCAACAGTCGAATTATTATCGCGTGTAACACCTATGCCGAGATTTGTTGCAGTTGTCCACCTTGCCAGATAGTCAGCCGTTCCGCTTCCAGTTGGTCCGCTGCTGGCAGCAGTCCAAGTGGGAGCAAGACCAGCTCCGTTTGTTGTGAGTTGGTAACCAGCAGTGCCAGGTGCAAGAAATTGGTAACTCGTTCCATTAGAATACAGAATTGAACCATTTGCCCCGATGCTTGATGTATTCGTTCCTCCATTGGCAATGGGCAAAATGCTGGCGCCAACAGCCCCTGATGATGCAAGGTTAATACTGCCAAATCCTAAGGTTGAGCCACTTTCTCTAAAAACATTATTGCTTGCTGCTGTTGCCGCAATATCAGCAGGGGCTGCCAAGGCATTGGTGGGATTTCCTTTTACTGTAAGGGCTGCCATATTTGCCATGCTGATAGTGCCGGTTCCGGTAATCGGACCGCCGGTAAGCCCTGTGCTTGTTGCAATATTGGTTACAGTGCCGCCTGAATTATTGTCAGCGGCCCATGAAGGCGCTGTTCCTGCCCCATTGCTTTTCAAGAAGTATCCGTTTGTTCCTGCTGCTAAGGTTCCATAAGCGGTTGTGGAAGTTGCATAAGGAATTGCTCCTATTGCTCCGGCAGTCATATTATTGCCTAAACCACCTCGTGTTACACTCAAATATTGTTCGGAACCAAGTGTATTTGCTCCACTCCAATAAGTTGCATAATTGGCAGTACCTGTACCTAAGGCTGCTGTTCCTGTTGCCGGAACGGTTAATGTAAATCCGCCAAGAGCAAGTGTACCGCCACCTGTGATGGTAGTGTTGGCTGCATTGGTAATTGTTCCGGCATTATTCACACCTGTTCCGCCATTGGCAGAAGGCAAAATGCCGGTAACATCTGCTGTTAAACTTACTTGCCCCCATGATGGGTTCCCTGCTGCATTACCATGCAATACAGTAGTTGTTGTTCCCTGGTTTTGATGTAAAGCCGATGCAAGGATATCCGTAAAGTAAGTGGGTGCAGCAGCAACAGCGGTGTTATTACCAAAAACAGTATAAGCGGCTGCATTTGAAATAGTAAATGTTAAGACAGGTGTAGTTGTTGCTGTTGCTACCGATGTAGTAAACAGGGGCGATAAGGCTCCAGCCGAAAAAGAAGTTACCGTACCTCCTGCGTTTGCGTCTGTCTGCCACGACGGAGCAGCGCCAACACCATTTGATTTTAACACTTCGCTGGCATTCCCCAAGGCAAGTTCAGTAATTGCTCCGGTACTGTTTGAATAAAAAATTCTCCATGCTGTAGCTGAATGGTCTGAAGAACTTGTCATCGCATGTAATTGAGTATGATCATTACCATGACTGTGGTCGCTATGGGAAACCGTAGTGGCAACCCCTGTACCGCCAAAATCTACGGCCCACGTGGTTGCTGCTGAACCATCATAATTACTACCCGTCAACCCCGTTCCTCTTGTAAGTAATGAATGTGAATGTGTTGCATCTGCAAAACCAGTAATCGTAACATCCCAGTTTGTGCCAGCTTCAGTGATGCGTAGCAAATTAGAAATATCTGTCCATGAAACTGCTGTAATCAGTTCGTTTGTAATGCTTCCATCAACTTCTGAAGTCAAATATCCAAGATTACTGGCTGCAGTCACAATACCTTTAGCATTAACTGTCAAATTATTATATGTACCTGTAGTAACACCTGAGTTTGCTATTGCATGCGTATGTGTTGTTCCTGTTACTGAATTCACTGTAGATGAACTTATATCGCTCGGAGTTCCAAGTGTTAAGGTTACATCGCCTGATAAACCTCCTCCAGTTAGTCCGTTTCCGGCATTTACTCCGGTAATATCACCGCCGGAATTATTATCTGTCGAACTAATCGTTACAGTATTTCCGACCTTTGTAATTGTGGTTGCACCTGTCCCCACAAAATCCACTGTATTAGTAGAAGATATATTCGAAGCGCTTCCCCCATTCGCTTGCAAAGTCCAGTATTGATAATTGTCATAAATACCAGAGTGGTTATGATCGCTATGAGCGGCAAAGTTTGCAGTACCAGTTCCGCCGTACACTATAGCCCAATCGGAAACTGCAGCACTTCCATCATATGCTGTACCTGATAGTCCTGTGCCTGGCGTTAATAATGAGTGAGAGTGCGTTGGAAGATCGGCGGCGACAAGCGTTCTGAATGTCGGTTGTGCAGCAGGGGCGATGGCAGGTCCTGCTAAAACTGTGTTGGCATTTTGATTATTGAATGCTCCGGTTAATGTACCTGAAGTGGTTACAGGAGAGCCTGTGACAGTAAATATTGAAGGAAGAGATAATCCGACGGAGGTAACAGTGCCTGTTCCAGCAGCATCGGCCTGCCATGATGGAGCAACGCCAACACCATTTGATTTTAACACTTCTCCTGAATTACCCAAAGCTAATTCTGCCACATGGTTCGAGCCGTCTGAATAAAAAACTTTCCAGTTTCCGGCTGTATGATCTGTTGTTGAAGTAATAGCATGCTGTTGATTATGTAACTGTAAATGTGTATGATTTCCTTCAGATGCAGTACCAGCTATAGCGCCATATATTACACTGATTGTATTTCCGGTAATGTTGATCCCTGTGCCGGCTGTATATGGAATACCAACCTTTTTCCATGTAGAAGTACCGCCATCATAGTAATAAAATCCATTACCATCCGGAGGACCACCGGCATCTACATAAACAAGCAAACCATCGGCAGGGCTGACCGGCATACTTAACCAACTAACACGTGTGGTAAGAAAACCTTTGTCAGCGCCTCTTAACTCAAGGATGGCAGAAGCTACGGGGATAAAACTGGGTGCACCAATCCCTATTCCCTGGGAGAAAATATTCTGCGAAGCGAATAAAAACACAACAGATAAAAAAACTGCTACATTTGTAAAATTCCTTTTCATCGTATATAAAAATTAAATTTTGGGTTTGCGATAAGAATAACTATGCAAGATAGCAATAATCTTTCAAATCACAATAAATAATAATAAATTCGTTGGCAAATATTTCTTACTCAACTGATGATTAATGACTGATGACTATTTTTGCTTTTCTCTCCTTTGTTTTTCTAATGCTTTTTTATCAACAGGCGCTGATGTTTCCTTTTCATACTTCTGAATTGATGGGATTGTATTAATGAATTTATGATGTTCTTTAACTTTTTCTCTCCATTTTTCAGGGATTGAAGAATCATTGGGATCAGGATATAATGCAGGGTCAGAATAGGCCTCGGGCGTTTCTTTCAATCTAAGATCCTCAAATCCTTTTCTTTTTGCAACTAAGCGCCAGTCAAAAGTGATATTGCTGGTTCCGTGATTGTTTTCTATAACCTTGAAATAATCCTTGTGTTTTTCCACATAAACTCCATTAGTATTTTCACCTGTTAACTGGATATATACCATAAACGGATGACTTTCATCAATAACAATTGTTTCTAAGAACAAGGGATCAATATTTATTACAGCCTGACCGTTCACAAGTTTAGAAGCGCCGTAATCTTCAAAATAATTTTCAGGGGATTCAATGCAATATAATGCCTTAGGTCCCTGGCTTGTTCTCACAACACAGTTTTTAGAACCGGACCCCCCCAGATTTCCTGAATAATACACAGCATAGCCTGAAGATGTAGTAGGATTATAAGCATAAACCCCATACCATTCACCCTGGAAATAGCCGCCATATCCATAAAGATTATTTGTATTATTAGAATAACCAACTACTGCTTTGAAATCTGTTGATACGGAAGTTCCATTGCCGACAAGTCCATATACGCCGTAACTACCGGCGCTTGTTAAATCGGTATTTGCTCCAAACACGCCTATTCCTCCTATAGCAGAAGTTTGCCCCAAAACTCCAAGCGTTGATGTTCCTAACAAACCAAGGCTTGTAAACGACGAAAAAGCTGTAGATAAATTTCCAACGGATGAAGTATAATAACCGGCCACTCCGCCGGATTGATTCCCGGTCTGAGAAGTTCTTCCCACCACGCCTATACATACAGCAGCGCTACCGGCAGGCGCTGCCTGCCAGCCATAAACTCCTTGCTGACCATTAGCGGATGAGCCGGTAGCAATTACTTCACCCATTACACCAACTACAGGCCATGAGGTGTTAGTACCAGATGTATTACCTAATCCGATCCCTCTAACGCCTGCATCAAGGCAACAGCCTCCTGTTACGCCCATATAAGCATAACCCCAACCATATGAACCGCTATAAGTGAGATTATCAGAAGAATTTATATAAGTATCAGATCCTGCATCTACAAAGGGAAAAATATCGCCTGTCCATATCGGAACATCGGCAACCGTACCCCTGGTTCCCATGACCCCGTTATTTCCACCTGCAAAAAAGCCCCCGTTGGCATTATTGCCATCATAGAAAAAACCAAAGTTTTGAGCATTATCATACACACGGGCATAGGCATTATACATGGGTTGAATATAAAGGGCGGATGTAGGCCTTACCCACCATTCGGTGTTCCCTGGTATAGTGGGTGGCTGTGAAAATGCATACCAGCTTCCGCCGTTGTGTTTATATTCGAGAGTTCCTCCATTATCGCGGAAGCCATAGCCTGTCGAACCATTTGTTGCACCAAAATTATGGTAGCCGCTAGCTTGCGTGAGAAGATTTCCTGCCAGATTAACATAACCGCCGCCTGCATCAGACATAATTGAATTTCCCAAAGATGTTGTTGAAGGCGTCCACTTTGGAATATAGTTGACTGTACCCGAACCGCTGAGCGAACCTCCGGAACCATTGGATGCAAGTGTTATCTGACCCTGAGCATTTACCGTTATGTTTGCATTGGTATAACTTCCTGCAGTTACCCCGGTATTTGCAAGACTGATTGTACCAGTTGTTGTAATAGGGTTAGTAGAAAACGACATACCGGTGCCCTGAGAAATGCTTGTTACCGTTCCGCCGCCGGTAGAACCGATAGTTATTGTATTACCTGCTTTTGAAACAGTAATTGAGCCTGATTGGACAAAATTAACAGTGCTGAGCGTTGTTATATTTGATGCGCTTCCTCCGTTTGCCTGCAAGGTCCAGTATTGATAGTTATCGTATATTCCCGTGTGGTTATGGTCGCTGTGAGCAGCAGAATTTGCCGAACCGGATCCTGCATAGCTAACCGCCCAGTCGGAAACAGCAGCGCCGCCATTATAAACCGAACCCGTGAGACCCGTACCCGGAGTCAGATTGGCATGGGTATGTGAAACATTTGCAAAATTAGCATTTGAAAATCCACTGGCTACAATTGAAGTACCATTATACCATAAAAACTGGTTTGCAGTATAACCCATGGCATTGGTTCCTCCATTTGTTATTGAAACCGGAGTGGTCAGAGAAAACTGGGTTCCTGTTAACGTGAGTCCGTTCCCTGCCGTATAGGTAGTATTATCATCAGGGCGCCATGCCGGGTTTCCAGAACCATCAGTCTTCCAGACATAATTTGCATTTGCTCCGCCGGCAGCAACAACCCCCGAACTGGCCTGTGTGTTTGCTGCAATAGAAATCACCGGAGTAGTAGTGTTATTGATAACAGATATTGGAGCAATGCCGCTAACGTTTGTTACGGTTCCACCACTATTAGTGATCCATGAGGGAGCTGCCGAATTACCATTTGAACTCAGTACCTGGCCGGCAGTTCCAAGAGCCAGTTCAACAACCTGGCCGGAACCATTCGAATAAAAAACTCTCCAGTTTCCGGCTGTATGATCTGCTGTTGAAGTCATGGCATGCTGCTGATTATGCAACTGGGAGTGCGTGTGATTTCCTTCGGCAGCAGTACCGGCTGTAGAGCCATATATTACACTGATCACATTCCCGGTAATATTGATCCCTGTGCCGGCCGTATATGGAATACCAACCTTTTTCCATGTGGACGTACCGCCGTCATAGTAATAAAATCCATTACCATCCGGAGGGCCGCCGGCATTTACATAAACAAGTAAACCGTCGGCAGGGCCTGCAGGCATGATTGCCCAGTTCACACGTGTTGTAAGAAAACCTTTATCTGTTCCTCTTAACTCAAGGATTGCAGAGGCTACCGGCGTAAAAGTAGGTGAACCGATACCGATTCCCTGTCCTAATAATTTCTGGCCGGATAAAACAATAATAAATAAAAGTACTGCAAACTGGCTTATATTCCTTTTCATATTTTTAAAATTTATTTTATGGTTAGATTAGGTTTAAAATTAATGTATATTATCTGATAATTGTTACTATTCCCTGTATTGCTTCGGTACCATTATTCAGGTCAATAATGAATACATATGACCCGGTTGGACAGGGGCCGCCGTTATATGTCCCATCCCATCGTTTATCGCTTGTTCCTGCCTGGTATATAAGAGAACCCCAGCGGTTATAAACCTCAATGGTAGCATGCGGATACAAATGCAGGTTCTTTATGTTCCACAGATCATGAATTCCGTCGCTATTGGGTGTGAATGCGGTTGGAATCACAAGGCAGGGAATCGGAGTATTTGGCACTTCAATCGTATAAATCTGAAAACAATGTCTGCTGTCCGTAATTTTTATACTATATGATCCGTGGTATAACCCATGAACTAAAGTATCTGTTTGAACGGGATCTGTATACCAATAAAATGTATAAGGAGGTTTTCCTCCCGAAGCATGTACCATAATCACTCCATCGTCTCCCTCTTCGCAGGAGGTCGGTGTTACTGTGGAATCCAAATCAATTCGTGTCGGCTGGAACACTTCAATCGTTCCTGTCTCATGACAGCTGTTATGATCCGTAACAGTTACCGTGTAAACCCCGGCATGCAGATTTACTGCGTGCGGATTTGTCTGAATCGGTATAGTGCTCCATATATAAGAATATGGGCCTGTGCCTCCTGTTGGCGATACATCCGCACTTCCCAAGGTGTCTCCATAACATTTTGCACTATCTGACGATAACGTTACATTCAGAACTGATGAAGGCTGAAATAATGTATCCATACCTGTCACCGTGCATCCCAGCGAATCGGTTACTGTTACTGAATAAGAAGGATTTGTTGGTGTGTTTGCAACTCCGGTTAATGTTGGGCCCACATAGTTTGATGGATACCAGTGATATGTATAAGGATGCGAGCCTCCTGTTACAGATGTTGCTATGGTGCCGGTTCCTCCAAAACACTTCACATCTGTTGTTATTAAAGTTAATAATAATACAGGCGGTTGCCCTACTATAACCGTATCGCTGAATATACATCCGTGACTGTCGGTTATTACAAGCGATAACGTATCAGCAGGTAATCCTGAAATTGTATTGGTTGTTTGTCCATTAGACCAGAGATAGGTAAACGGCGCAGTCCCTCCTGTCATGATCGCCGTAATGGATCCATTAGATCCGCCATAGCAAGAAACATTTGTTATTACAAATGTTGCAGAAACAAACGGGCTGGTGGTTAAACTGATTAACGTGTCTATTGAACAACCATGATTATCTGTTACGGTTACAAAATATACCGCTGCCGGTATATGGCTCAGTGAATGGCCCAGGCTGTCCGGATAACTGTCCCAGTGATATATATACGGTGTAGTTCCTCCTGTAACGTTTACAGCTACATATCCGTTGGATAAGCCACAGGTTGGATTAAGCGATTGTGTAGTCAGTATCATGAGCGGTGGGTCTGTGAGAAAGACGCTGTCTTTTCCGATGCATCCATTGTTATCCGTTACCGTTACATGATACCAGAAATTCGGGCCCAGCCCTGTGGCGGTTTGACCAGTACCCGGCGGGTTATTGTCCCAGTGATATGTATAGGGCGGCGTCCCTCCATTAGTAGTAACCATCGCTGTCCCATTTGCCATCCCATGACAGGTTATCGGCGTGGTATAATTTATATCTGCCACCGGCAGCGAACTAACGATAAGCGTATTGGTCGCAGAATTGCTGCATCCATATATATCAGAATAATTATAGGTGATCGTATGCGTTCCTATTCCTGCAGAATCAGGATTAAAAATAGAGTCATTAGTAACACCATTTCCATAATACGTGCCACCTGGCGGCGTTCCATTGGTTAACGTAAAACTTGCTGAATTCGCACATATGGGAGGTATGCTTGATAAGTTTACATTCGGAAGGGAATGCACGGTCATTGTATCGGTAGCACTGTTGGTACACGTGTTCCCGTCTGTATAGGTATATGTAATAACATGAGATCCCAGTCCTGCAACAGAGGGCACAAAATTATTGCCCGATACGCCTACTCCGCTGTATGATCCTCCGGGTGGCATTCCTCCGCTTAATATCACATTCGATGTATTCTGGCATATATCCGATACACTAAAATTTAATTGCACATCAGGTAAAGGATTCACCGTGACAACAACATCCTGCGGAATACCGCTACAACCATCCGCTGTCGGGATTACCGAATACGTTGCAGTTCCCAGAGAAGCGCTGTCATTAGTCAGTGTCTGTGAAATGGTGTTTCCGGTACCGGATGTGGCTCCTGAAACATTAACCTGGGTAACGGTCCAGTTAAATGTACCTCCGGAAGGATTTGATGTAAGGCTGATATTTACCGTACCTCCGCTACAAATGGACTGTGATGAGGGATTCGCAATTAACACCGGCAATTGTTTTATTGTAACTACCACCGGAGTGGGAGTGCTTTGGCAACCAGCTATTGTTTCAGTTGCATAATAAGTAGTCGTTCCAACAGTTGAGTCAGGATGCAACATTGAACTTGTAGCCAATAAATTTGTCAGGCCAGGGTCCGAATACCATTGTATATACCCGCCATATACAGGGGTTGCAAACAGGTCTGTCATAGTATCGCCAAAGCAATAGGTTGTATCATTGCCTGCAACAGGCGGAGGCGGAGCGCCTACGTCTGCGATGGACAGGGTACTGCCATGTGCTATACATCCGAAGCCATTCCTGACTTCCACAGGATAACTTCCAACACTTAAATTTGTAAACGACCCGCCGTTTTGAACAAAAGTGGTTCCGCCATCAATAGAATATTCCAGCGGAGGATCGCCGGTTGCCACAATGGTAATAGTACCATCTGCTCCCCCGCAAAGTGAAACATAAGTTGTATCTTCAGAAACTATCACGGGAAGGGGATTAACATAAATTGTGACCGTATCATCAACTCCTGTACAACTAAATGCTGTAGGAGTAATAATATAGGTAGCTGTTGCGGGTGAGGAAATATATGTTAATGTTTGAGCCAGTGTACCGCCCCCGGAAGCAAATCCTCCCGATACTCCATTTTCAGTTACTGTCCAGGTAAATGTTGCTGACGGAACATTTGAACTGAGAGAAATATTCGTCATATCGCCACTGCAAATAGTATCTGAAGGGGGAGTTGGAATCACATTGGGATATGGGTTCACAGTAACAACCACATTCAGGGGGCTGCCATTACAGGTTGTGTATGACGGAGTAATAATATAAGTGATAGTTGCCGGAGCTGTAGCAGTATTTCCAAGTACCTGCGAAATATTTGTACCTGTTCCGTCTGATGCGCCGATAATATCAACTGTTGAATAAGTCCAGCTAAAAGTAGTACCGCTGACATTAGACGATAAATTAATATTAGTGCTTCCATTTGTGCAAATAGTCTGAGATGAAGGGGTAGCAATAACATCAGGAACAGGACTTACATTAACAGTCACATCTATGGGAGATCCATAGCATGAATTTGCACTGGGAGTGATTGTATATGTGGCAGTGCCCGTCGAAATTCCTGAATTATTCAACGTCTGAATGATATTATTTCCGCTACCGGCAAAAGCGCCGGTAACATTCGACTGATTGACTGTCCATGTATAACCTGTTCCGGAAACCGATGAAGTCATTGTTATGCTTGTTGATGTCCCGCTGCAGATCGTAGAAATAGGCGGAGCGGCAAAAATATCGGGTAAAGGATTTACTGTAACCGTAACATTTATCGGGGTGCCATAGCATGAATGAGCAGAAGGAGTGATTGTATAAACCGCAGAACCTTGCGAAAGAGCCGTAGAAACCAAGGTCTGACTGATGATTTGCCCGCTTGCATCGAAACCGCCGGTTACGCCTCCATGAGCCACTGTCCAGCTAAATCCTGCACCGCTTACATTTGAACTTAACGAAATATTTGTCGAAGCTCCGCTGCACATAGTCTGAGCTGTTGGATTTGCTATGGCATCCGGAATAGGATTTACGGTAACGCTTGCATTTATAGGGCTTCCGGTACAACCATTAGCAGAAGGAGTTATAGTATATACAACAGTACCCTGACCAAATCCAACGGTATTCAGGATTTGATTGATAGAAGTACCACTGCTTGCAAAGCCGCCAGTAACTCCTGCCTGGGCTACAGTCCATGAAAAATTTGCATTGCCAACACTTGATGACAGAGAGATTCCAGTATTATCTCCGCTACAAATAGTTTCTATAGAGGGGTTTGCAAAAGCGTCTGGAATAGGATTTATAGTAACTGTAACCAAAGCCGGAGCGCTCTCGCAGCCACTTACAGTTTCTGTAACATAATAGGTGGATGTGCCTGTGGTATTGTTCGGTGTAAGTGTGTTACCGGCTCCAATTTGAGTATTAAGCGTAGGATCAGAATACCATCTGATGCTTCCTCCATTTAAAGCAGATGCCCAGAGGTTTGACAATGGAGCGCCCTGGCAATAGGTTGCATTTGTTCCTGCAGTAGGCGATGGAGGTGCGCCGCCATCCAGAATGGTCAGGGTTGGGCCATAAGCGATACAACCATTATTATCCCTTACTGCTACCGGATAATTTCCATTTGACAAACCGGAAAAACCTCCGCCATTTGCCACAAAACTTCCTCCGCCATTGATTGAATAATATAAGGGCTGAGTTCCTGTTGCATTTATAGAAATAGTCCCGTCGCTGCCGCCGCAAAAAGACACATTGGAACTATTTGCAGAATTAATTACAGGTAACGGATATACGGTTATGTTTATTGTAGCGCTGGTTGCAGTACCACACGTATTGGTTACAGTATAATAATACCCGGTTGATGAAGAAAGATTGCCCGGGCTGTACGATGATCCAGATGCTAAATAGGTTCCACCTGAAGTATACCAGTTTATTGTATTTGTTCCCGAACCCCCACTGGGGCTTGAAGTAAAAGTACCGGGGCTCGTATTAGCGCATATAGGGGTTGTATAGCCTGTGATAGCGCCGGCTGTAAGCGGCGGATAAACATTAACGGTAGCCATAGTTGAAGTGGCCGAAGCGCATCCGGCTCCGCTGGTAACAACGGCGTGATAATACATTGTTGATGTAAGAGCCGGGGTAGTATAGGTTGCTCCTGTTGCACCAGAAATATTCGACCATGCAGAACCATTGGGAGAAGATTGCCATTGGATAGTACCTGTATATCCCGACAATGAAATAGTGGAAGAACCATTATAGCAAATAGAAGAAGGAGACGGTGTTGCTACTCCTCCTCCTGACGGCGGATATACTGAAACATTAATTGAACTTGAACCTGTAGTACAACCTGTAATACTGGTAACGGTTACAGAATAAGTTCCAGAAGTTGTAGCCGTGATAGTTTGCGAAGTAGCGCCCGTTGACCAATAATATGCTGAGTAACCCGTACCTGCATCTAATACTACACTACCTCCCGAGCAAAACGTTGTGGGACCATAGGGATAAATGCTAGGAGTGATAACGTCGGGGTCCACATATGTGAAGACAAGTTCCGCTCTATTGATACACATAGCGGTGCTGGTACATAATTGTAAAGTATTTGTTCCTCCATAAACATACCCTGGCATACCGCAAGGATAATTACCTGTAGTGGAAGTAGATAAAGCACATGGTGATGATGAGCACAAACAACCGCCGCTTCCATCATATGCAGTGGGAACTGAAAATCCATTAATAGACCCATATATTGCAGCGCCATCACAACTTGCCGTCCAATAATTAACAGTTGCATTTGTTACAACATGGCCGGCAGGAACAGGATCAAAAAAAGTTTTTGTACTACAAGCCGGAGTATTACCACAATAGCTACCCGGCGTATTTATACACCAATAGTCAGATCCACAAACGGCGCATCCTCCGCATGCCTGAAAACCGGTATAATAAACGGTAGTGGTAGCGGTTTGTGAAAAACCCTGAAAAGACAGGAATAAAAAAAACAAAGAAGAAAAAACTATAATATAAAAGTGTTTCATCGTTTGGGATTTTTAGGTTTAAAACGAAATATTACTTTTTAATAACTGTAACCTGAAAAAATGTTGTTTTAAATGATTTAAAGTCATTAATATTTTTTATAAAGTCATGAATTTTAACAACTAATTCCGGATGACTAATGCCAGAACAATCTCCAATTATTATGACATTACCTCCAATGGTCAGAGATTTTTTACTGTCTCCTTTCTCATTACCAACCCATTTGTGTTCTTTTGTAAAAACAGCATCGTTCCATTCGGCAACGACTGCATTCGTATTATCATTAATAAACTTAATAAAAACCACATCTTCGTTATTGCATTTGTTGAGTTGATAAAAGGCTTTAATGCCATTTTGCATGTTTTTTCCGTCCACGGTTAAGCCAATGGGGTTCCAATCTGAAGATGTTTGCGCAAATGTAAAGGAACCGGAAAATAATATTATAAACGATAGAATTTTAAATTTCAGATGCATATCTTTTTATTTAGGAAAATTTTAAATTATAATACAAATATATATATAAATTTAAAAAAAAGAAAGTTAAAAGTTATTTATTTTTAAAAAAAGCTGTGTGTGTTTTTATTAATTTCTGTAAATTTGAATTGTTTTATTAGAATAATACAAAGATTTTTTCATTTATGAATCATTAAATTTTGCTTTACTATTAGGGAAACATGTTGTCTGATTACAAAAAAAATATTTTCCCCAGGCAGAGAGTTTTATTAATACTAATATTAGTTATTAGTTTTTTTTCTTATTATCAAATTGTTGATTATTCATTTATTCGCTGGGATGATGATGTTCAAATAACAGAAAATACGCATGTTAAAAATTTAAACTGGCAAAGCGTCCAGCATAACCTGCAAAAAGAAAGATTTACTTTTTTAACGCTGACCACATATTCTGTAATTTATAAAATATGGGGCAATAATCCCGCTCCATTTCATTGGCTCAGCATTATATTGCATTTATTAAATGTGATATTGGTATTTCAGCTTGCAAAACAATTTTCAAAAAATATTTTCACAATCAGTTTTATTGCATTATTGTTTGCATTGCACCCCATGCGAGTGGAATCTGTCGCCTGGATTTCTGAAATAAAAGATTTATTATTCACTTTTTTTTCACTGACGGCATTTCTGTTTTATATTAAATATCTGCAAAATAATTTTAAGTTTTACTTTTTTCTATTAGCTGCATTAATGATAGTATTTGCCTCATTTTCAAAAATTCAAGGATTGCTGGCGCCCATATCATTATTTTTAATTGACATTTTTTTTAAACGAAAATTTACTTTGGGATTAATCCTTGAAAAAGTACTGTTGATCATCCTAATATTTATATGTATATTTTTTATTTTCAATAGGGTTTTAATAGGTTTATTAATTATTGCGCTGATTTCCCATTTTTCTTTAAGAAAAAAAATATTTAATTTTAGCAAAACCGTTAAAATAAGTTTAATAGGATTCATTGGATTAGTTGGATTCAGTGGATTAGTTTTTCTTATATTTTATTTTTCTTCAGATAAACCTGGCCTTTGGTCGAAAGTTCCTGAAATCAGAAATACTTTTTCATTTGCTGAACGATTTCTTCTTGCCGGTTTTGTGCTATGGTTTTATATTATAAATTTCTTTTTCCCGGTTTCGTTAAATGCCGTTCACCCCTATCCTCTGCGGCTGCCAAATGGCGGATTTCCGATAGAATATTATTTTACTTTAATTGTTTTATTATTCATAATAGGGTTCTCGGTATTTCTGCTTTTCAAGCGAAAGAAATTTCCTGATTTGTTTTTTTTCGGTTGGTTTTTCTTTTTGGTAAATATATCCATGGTGCTGCATTTTATTCCTATAGAAGGGCGCTTAGTAGTTGCCGATCGTTACAGCTATCTTGCTTATTTGGGATTATTTATTTCTTTATCGGGTCTTGGCGAAAAATATTTATTTCAAAAACAGGTATTTAAAAAGTTTTTCTATACCTGTTTTGCATTGCTCGTTTTTCTGCTTTCGTATGCAACATACAGCCGCTGTAATGTATGGAGAAATACACGAACCTTGTTTACCGATGTTTTGAAAAAAAACTCCAACATTTCGTTTGCATATCTAAATTTGGCATCTTCTTATTTAAGTAATCAAAAAACCGATAGCGCCCTTATTTACTTTAATGAATCCATACGGTTAGATTCATTAGATCCAACCCCTTATTTTAACCGCGCTTCCGCTTATATAAAAAAAGGAAATTCTGAAAAAGCACTCAGTGATTTTAACTCGGTTTTACGCTTAAATCCAAACTATAGATACAAGGCGCTGTCATATATGAGCATAGGTGATGTGTATCAGAAAACCGGAAATGACAGTTTAGCTTTCTTTTATTATAATTTGTCGGTAAAAACTGATAGTTCACTTGCCTCTGCATACAATAACCGCGGAATGTTTTTTTTAAATAAAAATAAGTTAAATGAGGCTCAGGCTGATTTCGGCAAAGCCGTTGGTTTAGATAATTATTACGCGGAAGCCCTTAACAATCTTGGTTGGGTATTAACTCTAAAAGCTGAGTGGCAAACGGCTCTAATGTATTATAACCGTTCACTTGAGATTAATCCAAATTATGCATTTGCTTACGATAATCGCGGATATCTGAAATTTGCATCCGGTGATGTAACTGGCGCAATACAAGATTACAATAAGGCATTGACAATTAATCCTACGCTTAGTCAGGCATATTTGAACCGGGGTTGGGCTTATGCCGCCAGTAAAAATTATAAAAGCGCAGTTGACGATTTTACTCATGTTTTAAAAGAAATGCCAAATCATCAGGCAGCGCTGAACAATCGCGCATATGCATGGTATTATCTGAAAGAATTTAAAAATGCCGCAAAAGATTTTAATGCAAATGTTAAATTAAACCCTGAAAATGCAATGGTATGGCAAAACATTGCGTGGTTTCACATGCAGATTAAAGATTATGAAAATGCCATTTCTGAATTTGAAAAATCGGTTGAATTAGACAGTTCGCTTGTTAATTCGTATATCAACCTGGGCTGGATATGGCTCGAAAAAAAGAAATTTAAAAAAGCTGAATCCATGTTAATAAAAGCTATTGCCAAAAATCCCAAAAACGCTAACGCACTTTATTGGTTTGGCGAACTTAACCGCAAAAAAGGTAAAATGGAGATTTCATGCTATTACTACAATCAGGCATCTATGCTTGGAAACAAACAAGCTACATACGCGTTGGAATGGTATTGCAAAAAATAATGCTAATGTGTTTTGTTATTATACTTTAAATGGTTAAATTGTTGACATTGTTAAATGGCTGAATGGTTGAATGGCTCAATGGTTAAATTGTTGTGAATATCCGCTTAACAATTTAGCAATATAGCAATATAGCAATATAACAATATAACAATTTGACAATGTCTGTTCAATAAAAGTTAAATTTGTAACCGTTTGCAGTATCATTCCAGGTCAAATTCTTTTTTGCATTTACATTAATATTATATCTCAAAAGAATTAAAAAATATGGTATATTTGAATCTCAATAAAAACAATTTTAAAAATGATTACAGGCGAACTGAAAAGCAAGATTGACAAGGTGTGGGATGCATTTTGGACAGGTGGTATTTCTAACCCCTTAACAGTAATTGAACAGATCACATACCTGCTTTTTATTAAGCGATTAGACGAATTGCATACGGCAAAGGAACTAAAAGCAAATACACTTAAAACCCCGTTAGAAGAACCTATATTTTCTGATAAACAACAGCATTTACGCTGGAGCAGGTTCAAAGATAAGGATGCCGAACAAATGTATGAAATTGTCGGTAAAGAAACTTTCGACTTCATGAAATCAATGGCTAATGATGAGAGTCCCTTTGCAAAATTCATGAAAGGCGCTACATTTATGATTCCTACGCCAAACCTGCTGGATAAAGTAGTAAATATGATTTCTGAAATTCCGATGCAGGACCGTGATACAAAAGGCGATTTGTATGAATATTTACTTTCTAAAATTGCATCAGCAGGAAAAAACGGCCAGTTTCGCACGCCCATGCACATTATAAAAATGATGGTTGCACTTATGAAACCCAAGCCCGAAGATATTGTTTTCGACCCGGCTTGTGGTACTGGTGGCTTCCTTGTGGCTACTGGTGAGTATATGCACGATAATTATTCCGATAAATTTCACAATAAAACATTCCGCGATTACTATAACAACCAGATGTTTCACGGCAATGAATTTGATGCTACGATGATCCGTATCGGCGCTATGAATATGTTATTGCATGGCATTGAAAACCCGAATTTATATGACAGGGATTCTCTGGCCGAAAGTTATACGGTTAAAAATCAGTATTCGCTTATACTTGCAAATCCCCCGTTCAAAGGCTCGCTCGACGAAGAATCTGTTGAAAAAAGTCTTTTGAAAATGGTGAAAACAAAAAAGACTGAACTACTTTTTCTCGCTTTAATGCTTCGCACGTTGAAGATCGGGGGCCGTTGCGCAGTGATCGTTCCCGATGGCGTACTATTTGGTTCCTCGAATGCTCACAGTGCAATCCGCAAAGAAATTATAGACAGCCAAAAACTCGAAGCCGTTATTTCTATGCCTTCCGGTGTGTTTAAGCCCTATGCCGGGGTTAGCACTGCCGTTTTGATTTTCACGAAAACAACCAGCGGCGGAACTGATAATGTTTGGTTTTACGACATGAAGGCAGACGGTTACTCTTTGGATGATAAGCGCAACCCCGCTGAACAAAACGATATTCCTGATATTATTAATCGCTATTCAGACCTTGATACAGAAAAAAAGCGCAATCGCACTGATAAATCATTTTTTGTTCCGGTCAATGAAATCAGGGAGAATAAATATGATCTGTCAATAAATCGTTACAAAGAAATTGTTTATGAAGAAAAACAATTTGATCCGCCTCAAAAGATCATTGCCGATATACGGTCTCTTGATAAAGAAAGAATGAAGGAATTAGAAATTTTAGAAAAATTACTGAATCAATAAAATGGCATTACCTGTAAACATTGAAAAACTGATTCACGGTGAAGCTGTAGAGTGGGAACGTCTTGAATTCAAGAAAGGATGGAATCCCGAAGAAGTAACCCATACCATTTGTGCTTTTGCCAACGACATTAACAACTGGGGTGGCGGTTACATTATAGTAGGCATAGAAGCCATTGATGGTCGCCCGGTATTACCCCCTACAGGCATTGCGGTAAACTCTATTGATAAAATCCAAAAGGAAATTCTGGAAATCTGTCACAAAATACAACCTCACTATTTACCGGCTATTCAGCCCTGCCTTTTTAACAAGAAACATATTCTTGTAATATGGGTACCGGCCGGTGATCTTCGGCCTTATACTGCACCGAGCACATTGGGTAAGAAATCAGAACGCAGAAAATTTATTCGTTTCGGGTCTTCAACTATTGTTGCTAAAGGCCAGAATGAACGCCGTCTCGATGAACTCACTGCACGCATTCCTTTTGATGACAGGATAAATCAAAATGCCTCAGTTGATGATCTTGACTTAGGGCTTATACAATCTTACCTGAAACAGATTAAAAGCGATCTCTACGAAGAAAGCAAAACAATTTCTTTTATTGAGCTTTGCCGGAAAATGAATATTGCCAAAGGCCCCGATGAATTCCTGCGTCCGGTAAATGTGGGTCTGATGTTTTTCAATCAAAAACCTGAAATGTTTTTTGATAGAGCTTTCATTGAAGTGGTTATCAGGAAAGACGATTTTGGGAAAGAATTTATTGAAGAAAAATTTACAGGTCCGCTAAATATTCAGCTTCGCAATGCTTTGGATTACATTAACCGTAATGTTGTCAGGCACGAAGTGCGTAAAGTGGATTTCAAACCCGAAGCATTACGTTTAACAAACTATCCCGAAACAGCTATCGAAGAAGCACTGGCAAATGCAGTATATCATAAAGGATACGATTATGGCAGCTCCATCGAAGTTCAGGTGTTCCCTGATAAAATCACTATTCTGAGCTATCCGGGGCCTGTACCACCCATTGATCAGGATGCATTAAAGCAGCGAAATGTTGTTGCCCGGAATTATCGTAACAGGCGTATTGGCGATTTTCTTAAAGACCTCGATCTTACTGAAGGTAAAGGCACCGGATTTCCTCTGATTTATAAAAGTATGGAAAACAATGGTTCTCCTTTGCCGGAATTTGAAACCGATGCAGAGCACACTTATTTTCTTACCACACTGCGAATTCATCCGGCTTTTTTGAAGAGCACCGCTGGGCCAACCGATAAAATACGCAGCGCAACTGATATAACAATTAATGATTTTGAGGATATCCTGACCTTAATTTTGAGTATCGAAGAGGCGTTATACAAGGAGGGTACTGTTGAATATGATAAAAATAGTGACAGAGTTAGTGACCGAGTTAATCAACAGATATTCAACAGAATTGTTGAATTTTTGTCAAACAATGGCCAGTTTAGTGACAGAGTTGGCGCTATAGTTAGTGACAGGGTTGGAGAACGGGAAAAATCTAAGATGATAAACACACTGGAACTTTGTATCGAAAATAAATCCCGTACAGCTATTTTTGCAAACCTGGGCCTGCGTTACCACTACAAAAATTATAAGAAATATATAGAGCCATTAATCAATAATCGCTGGCTTAAAATGACAATGCCAGATAACCCAAGCCACCCCAACCAGCAATACGGCACAACTCTGCAGGGCGCTATTCTGCTGTGTCTGATAAAACAATTATAAATGTATCTGTTCTGTTTGACATATTTCGAAAATGCAAAACTCCAACCCTTAGTTGGAGAACTCTGCCAGGCTGTAAGCATATCAAAGTATGCACGACGCAACCCTACTCACCTACTTGGTGTGGCCACATACAGCACTTCTGCAAAGCTGCCGGCTAACTATAAAAAATTCCTGCCTTCAAAAAGCGATATAGAAAAACGATTGTCTGATTTTTTTAATAAGGAGAAAGAATAGTTATGAGCTGGGAAAAAGTAAAATTAGGCACTTTGATCAATATTTGCACAGGCAAACTTGATGCAAATGCAAGTGATCCATTTGGTCAATATCCTTTTTTTACTTGTGCTGTTGCACCTCTTAGAATAAATAAATACAGTTTTGATTGCGAATGTGTGTTAGTTGCAGGTAATGGCGACTTGAATGTAAAATATTATTTAGGGAAATTTGATGTTTACCAACGGACATATATCATTGAAGCAAAAAATAAAGATAAACTAAACACAAGGTATTTATTTTATATACTTGATAATTACCTTGAAACGCTACGAGAGCTTTCAATTGGTGGAGTAATCAAATATATCAAACTAAATAATTTAGCTGATCCAATAATTTCTCTTCCACCTCTTTCTATCCAAGAACATATAGTTTCCGTTCTCGACCACGCAAACAATATCTGCAACTTAAAAAAACAACTCCTGCAAAAATATGATGAACTGGCTCAATCTGTTTTTCTTGAAATGTTTGGGGATCCGGTGAGGAATGAGAAGGGGTGGGATATGGTACATTTTGACGATGTGTACGATTCCCGATTAGGCAAAATGTTGGATGCTAAAAAACAAACTGGCAGCAATACATTTAAATATCTGGGTAATTCAAACCTTCAGTGGGGTCGATTTGAACTTAGTAATCTTCCGGAAATGGATTTTGATGAAAAGGATAGAAAAACGTTTGAACTTAAATATGGGGATTTGCTGATTTGTGAGGGTGGAGAAGTTGGAAGAACTGCAATTTGGAAAGAAGAACTGCAAAATATTTATTTTCAAAAAGCAATACATAGAGCACGTCCAAAGTGCGAAAATATTATCGCTGAATATACCTTGATGTTGATGTGGTTTTATGCAAAAAAAGGCGGATTCAAAGATTATGTTTCAACATCCACTATATCTCATTTGACAGGCGAAAAGCTTAAATCAATGAAAATTCCATTACCACCACTTTCATTACAAAAATCATTTCAAAGAGTCTGTAATAATATTGAAAATCAAAAAATACAAATAGAAAATGGTATAATAAAAGCTGATTATCTTTTTCAAAGCCTTATGCAGCGGGCGTTTAACGGCGAATTATGCTTCGAACAGGATAAATTTGCACAATATGAATTGCCACGGATAATAAAAAAAGAAAAAAAATGAGGGCTTTAGCCCAAAATAATTATGAATAGCAATTTCCTTTTCCTCACCGACTCCTTTGCTGATTTCCTTGAATCAGTTACCGAAGCAGAAAAAAATGTTTTCTCTGCGCCTCGTGTTTCTGCTTTCTACAGTCGCTTAACACTTGAAAATGCTATCCGCTGGTTATACAACCACGACAGCGATTTAGAACTTCCTTATCAGGATAACCTGAATGCATTAATGTATGAGCAAAGCTTTAAGAATATCATTCCGCCAAGCATGCTCAACAATCTCACCTACATTCGTAAGTTAGGCAACGATGCAGCACACCGCAAATTCAACCCGGCTCAGGAAGAATCACTGGCATCTTTACGTTACTTATATACGTTCATGCGTTGGTTAGTTCGTATGTACAGCGAAAACCCAATAGAAATACCGGCTCAATTAAACGAATCCCTTATCCCTTATTCCCCTATACCTGATAAGTCGCAAATTGATATAAAAACCCTTGAAGATACTGCGCTTTCACATCAACAGGAATTATTTCGCAGCAAAAAACGCATTGCAGAAAATGAAGAAGAAATAACAAATCTCAGGGCAGAATTAGAAAAAATAAAATTATTAAAAACTCAGAATGCTAAATCATTTGCCGACGATCACGCCGATTATTCCGAAGCAAAAACCCGCGACTTATTTATAAATCTTCTTTTACGCGAAGCCGGTTGGGACCCGAAAGGAAAAGATGTTGAAGAATTTGAAGTGCAGCACATGCCCAACAAAGAAGGGATTGGCTTTGTGGATTATGTTCTTTGGGGCGATAATGGTTTACCGCTGGCAGTAGTCGAGGCAAAACGAACAAAAGCAGATTCCCACAAAGGCCAGCATCAGGCAGAATTATACGCTACCTGCCTTGAGAAAATGTTTGGTCAGCGCCCTGTTATTTTTTACACCAATGGTTTTGAATCCTGGATATGGGACGATACTTTTTACCCGCCCCGTCCTGCTTATGGCTTTTACACAAAAGAAGAACTTCAGCGTTTAATAAACCGCCGTGCAGATCGAATAGACATTAAAAAACCACACATAAATAAAACCATTGCAGGTCGTTACTATCAGGAAGAAGCTATTCGCAGGGTTTCCGAAACACTCGATAAAAAAGCACGTGGCGCTTTGCTCGTTATGGCAACAGGTTCCGGTAAAACAAGAATTGCTATTGCCTTAGTTGATATGCTTATAAAAGCGGGCTGGGTAACACGTGCTCTTTTTCTTGCAGATCGTAATGCATTAGTAACACAGGCAAAAAATCGCTTTAATGAATTTGTGCCGCATCTTACAACGGTTGATATTACAAAAGAAAAGGAAGATTCATCAAGCCGCATGGTGTTTTCTACTTATCCCACCATGATGAATAAAATTGACGGTGAAAAATCAGATGATGTCCGTTACTACAGCCCCGGTCATTTCGACCTTATAATTATTGATGAAGCGCACCGGTCTGTTTACATGAAATACAAAGCTATTTTCGATTATTTTGATGCAGTCATTGTGGGTTTAACTGCTACACCAAAAGCAGAAATTGATAAAAACACCTATGAGCTTTTTGGTCTCGAAAACCACAATCCTACCTATGCTTATGAATTAAAACAGGCAGTTGAAGATAAATTTTTAGTTCCGCCCAAAGCAGTCTCTGTCCCAATGAAATTTCAGCGTCTGGGAATAAAATATAAAGAACTTTCTGAGGAAGAAAAAGCAGAATACGAAAAAGAATTCCGGGACGAAGAAACCGGCAATATGCCCGAAGAAATTGATGCATCTGCTCTAAATTCCTGGCTTTTCAATAAAGATACAGTTGATAAAGCGCTTACCTATTTAATGGAAAAAGGCTTAAAAATTGAAGGAGGCGACAAACTGGGCAAATCCATCATCTTTGCAAAAAGTCACGAACATGCATTATTTATTGAGCAGCGTTTTAATATCAATTATCCGAATTACAAAGGGAAATTCCTTCGTGTCATTGACAACTATGAACCTTATGCTCAGGATTTGCTTGATAGTTTCTCTTTACCGAATCAAATGCCTCAATTAGCTGTTTCAGTTGATATGCTTGATACAGGTATTGATATTCCTGAAATTGTAAACCTTGTATTTTTTAAACCGGTTCGTTCAAGTTCCAAATTCTGGCAAATGATCGGAAGATGCACACGCCTGTGTACTGATTTGTTTGCTCCCGGTGTAGATAAAGAATTTTTCTATATTTTCGATTTCTGCCAGAACTTTGAATTCTTTGAACAGTTCCCCGATGGCGTTGAACCTGCTTTACTGGATTCCGTTACGCAACGTATTTTCAAATATCGCCTGTGGCTGGCAGAATCATTAAAAGGCGCTCAATTTAGCGATGAAAAAAATCAGGACTTCAGGAACAAACTTCTCGACACCATTCATTCCGATGTTGCAAACCTTGATAAATCAAGCTTTGTGGTTCGCATTCATTTACGCATGGTAGATGAATATGCTGTTCGTTCACGTTGGAATAATCTCAGCAAATCCGATGTTTTTGATATTGCAAAGCATCTTTCACATTTAATCCCTGTTCAGGGTGATGATGAATTTGCCCGCAGGTTCGATTTGCTGATTCTGAGTATTCAGCTTGCTTTAATCAATAACGATAAACGGCAAAAAAAATACATAAAACAGGTAATCCGCATGGCTGAAGGTCTTTCGTTAAAATCAAACATTCCATCAGTAGCCGAACATATTGAATTAATAAAAATTATTCAGGAAGAAGATTTTTGGGCATCAGTGGATTCTGTTGCACTTGAACGGGTTCGCGAAGCATTGCGTGAATTGATAAAATTTATTGACAGGGAAAAACAGGAAAATGTTTACACTGATTTCGAAGATGAATTCAACGAAGTAAAAGAAAAATCTCTCTTGAATACTTATTCTAAATTGGAAAGTTACCGCCAGCGTGTCGAAAAATATATCCGCGAAAATCAGCATCACCTTACCATTCGTAAACTCCGCACAAATCAACCCATCACATCTGCAGAACTTAACGAACTCGAACATATTCTCTTTGATGGTGCAGAACGGGGTACTAAAGCCGATTTCGAAAATGCTTTCGGCAAGCAGCCGTTGGGAAAATTCATTCGCAGCATACTGGGCTTAGAGCGCAACGCAGCAATGGAGGCATTCTCTGAATTTTTAAGCAAAGGCAACCTCAAAGCCGACCAGATCGCTTTCATAAACATCATCATTGACCACCTCACAATCAACGGAACCATTGATAACAAAATGCTGTTTGAACCGCCATTCACCGATATAAACGATTTTGGTATTTCCGGTGTTTTTCCTGAACCTGAAATAAATCGTATTATTAATATTTTAGTGCAAATTGAAAAAAATGCAGTAGCGTAACCTTAACTCATGAAAATCCTTCACACCTCCGACTGGCATCTTGGTAAACGCCTCGAAAGCTTCTCCCGCATGGAAGAGCAGGAAGCCGTTTTAAAAGAAATCTGTGAAATTGCAGAACGAGAAAGTGTGCATTCAGTAATAATTTCCGGTGATTTATTTGATACATTCAACCCGCCTACGGAAGCGGTAGAGCTTTTCTATCGCTACACAAAACGCCTGGCAAATAATGGTCAAAGAGTAGTAATTGCCATTGCAGGAAATCACGATTCTCCGGAACGTATCGAAACTCCTGATCCGCTGGCAAGGGAATGCGGTATTATTTTTTCCGGATTTCCTCATACTAATATTACACCTTTTGAATTAGAAACAGGCCTTAAAATTTTGCAAAGCATACCTGGTTTTATTGAAGTACAAATTCCGGAAGTTTCACGCTCTTTACGAATATTACTCACTCCATATGCAAACGAATTACGCATGAAAACATATCTCGGAGAGGAGGACACAGGAGATGAACTAAGAGCGTCGCTGCATAAACACTGGTCTGAAATTTCTGCAAAATACTGTGATGATAAAGGTATAAATATTCTTGTATCTCATTTACTGTTTGTTAGAAAAGGCGATCCGGTTCCTGAAGAACCGGAAGAAGAAAAGCCCATATTATTTATCGGCGGCGCTCAGGCAATTTATACAGAAAATATTCCTGAAAATATTCAATATGTTGCCTTAGGTCATTTACACAGAAAACAAATTATTGATTCTTTACCTTGTCCGGTTGCGTATTCGGGAAGTCCGCTGGCATACAATTTCAGTGAAGCAGATCAGGATAAATTCGTTATTCTGGCTGAATTCGAACCCGGAAAAGACACTGTAATAAGGGATATACAACTTCAATCAGGGAAAAAACTTGTCAGGAAACGCTTTGAAGTGATAGATGAAGCTGTTGAATGGCTTACCCGTAATCCTGATATTTTTGTTGAACTTACTGTAATTTCCGATACTTACCTTGCCGCTAATGACCGAAAGCGCTTACTGGATGCCCATGATGGAATTGTTACCATTATTCCCGAAATAAGAAATCCTGAACAATCTACTGTTCAAAGCGCTTCTTCAATTGACCGGCCCAAAAATATGGAAGAACAATTTATTGATTTTTTCAGATCGAAAAAAGGTCAGGAACCAAATGAAAGAATTATAAATCTGTTTAAAGAAATTCTTTCGGAGGAGGGCGAACTATGATACCGTTGAAACTTACAATACAGGGCTTATATTCTTATCGTATTAAACAAACGATTGATTTCTCAAAGTTAACCCAGGCCGGATTATTCGGTATTTTCGGAAATGTAGGTAGCGGAAAATCCGCTATTCTCGAAGCCATTTCTTTTGCTTTGTTCAAAGATTCAGAACGTCTGAATGCAAGAGAAAACAGGAACTACAACATGATGAATTTAAAGTCAAACGAACTGTTGATTGATTTTGAATTCAAATCCAACGAAGATAGGGAATATCGTTTTATCGTAAAAGGAAAAAGAAACAGAAAAAAATTTGAAGATGTAAAAACATTCACATGGTCTGCTTATGAAAAGAGTAATTCTCAATGGTCGCCTATTGATGAAAACATAATCGAATCCATAATAGGTCTTAATTACAAAAATTTCAAGAGAACCATTATTATTCCTCAGGGCCGTTTTCAGGAATTTCTTCAGCTAAGTCCCGGCGACAGAACCACAATGCTTAAAGAACTTTTCAATCTTACAAAATATGAATTGTCTGATAAGGTTGCCCGTTTAGAATCGAAGAATAATTCAGCAATTGACACTATTTCAGGTAAACTGCAAGGCATCGGTGAAATAAACCCGGAAAAAATTACTGAGATTGAAAATCTCACTGCCGGCTTAAAAGTTCATATAAAAAACCTCAAGGATGAACAGGAGTCAAAACAGAAATTGGACAAAGAGCAGGACAACCTGAAAAAAACCGTTACAAACATTGTAACTCAGCAAAATCAATTATCTGAATTTTCAAAATCAGAAACCTCAATAAAAACTCTCGAAAAAGAAGTCTCTGAATTTGAACGCTTCTCTTTAATCTTTAAATCAGATTTGAAACATCTGAAAAACCTTGTTCAAACTATTGAAGAAAACTCAAAGCAACTAAATATTCAGAAACAAAAACATTCTGAACTTCAAAAACTGCTATCGCAAAAACAGACATCTTATAACAGCCTAAAAACCGAATATGACAAAAAAGATTTATTGCTTCGGGAATCAGAAGAATTGAAGAAACTTTCAGAATTACGTTTATCTGAAGAAACTTTAAAAACGTTAAACAATAAGGCAAAAACAGAAAAACAGAAACTTCAGGAAATTATAAATTCTATTGCAAATAAAAAGGAACAAAGCAGAAAAATATCAGAGCAAATTGCAGAACATAAAAAGAATTTACCCGATTTCAAGATTTTATCTGCAATTAATGAATGGTTCGTTCAGAAGAATAACTTTTTAAATGTAAAATCTGATATTCAAAATAAAATATCCGCTTATACGGAACAGATAAAAGAATTAAAAACAACTGTGACCGGTAATATTAAATCATCAAAACTCTTTGACACAATACAAGAAGAAATAATACTCACAGATATTTTATTATCTCTTGAAAATATTAAAGCAACTTGCGAAAAACAAATTATTGATTACGATTCTCATATTCTCGAACTTGGCATTCAAAACCAGTTGGAACAATTTGCCGGCGAACTTCACGAAGGCAAACCTTGTCCTCTATGCGGTTCAACAAATCATCCCAATATTCTTAATCCTAAAAACGTCGCTGCTCAACTCGAAAACATAAAAAAACAAAAGAAAGAAATTGAAACTAAAATCAAAACTCTGCTAACCCTTGAGAAAAAACTGACAGCAAATCAAAGCGAAATTTCTGCCATTGAAAAACATAAGAAAACATTCCTTAATGAATTTGATTTATTAACTGTAAAAGAAAAAGAGCATGTATCCGGTTTTATATGGTCTGGTTTTTCACCTGATAATGAAAAAAAAGTATCGCAGGAAATTGCAAAATATGAAACTCTCCAGAAAAATATAGAAGAAGCAAATGAAAAACAGACAAACATTGCATTTGAGTCAGAAATAGAGGAGAAAAAAAGAGATAAAATAAACGGGGAATTTTCTAAAATATCAGAACAGATTGCCGGTTATACATCAAAAAAAGAATTGCTTGCTTCTCAGATAGCCCATCTTAATCAGGAAACATATAAAGAATATACTACCCAGCAATTGCTTGAAACCTCTGAATCTTTGGTGAAAAAACACAAAAAAATTTCCGAAGATTTTGTCAGAATTGAAAAAGAACTTAATGAATTAAATTCATCAATCAGTAAGCTATCCGGCACAATTGAAGGAGATGAAAAATCAATCAATTCCCTGAAAAGCCAGAAAAATAATATGAATAAAACAATTGATGATAAATTAAAAGAGGCCGGAAATATAGAACTACCTGCCGTTGAAAAAATTCTTCAGAAAGACCTTGATACAGAAACAGCCAAAGCAAAAATTGAAAAATATAAACAATCTGTCGAATCGCTGAGAAAATATATTGAGGAATTAAATAAAGAACTTGCAGGAAGGCAATATAACGAACATACCCATGCGGAATTAAAAAAGAATATTCTCACTTTAACAAAAGCTATTGATGAGAAAAATCAGGAACTGGGAAACCGTGAAAATGAAATAAAACAGCTTAAAGCCGATGCTTCTCAATATGCCTTACTTAAAAAAGACCTCGAAAATCTGCAGCTTCGGGCGCAGGATATAACCGAATTAAAAAATCTGTTCAGGGGTAGTGGTTTTGTCAATTATGTTTCTACTGTTTATTTGGAAAACCTTTGCCGGGCAGCTAACGAACGCTTCTATAAACTTACAAGACAAAAACTCGGTTTAGAATTAACAGAAGACAACAATATTGTAGTTCGTGATTATATGAATGAAGGAAAATTAAGGAATGTAAAAACTCTTTCAGGAGGTCAAACCTTTCAGGCTTCGCTTTCATTGGCGCTTTCACTTGCCGATAGTATTCATAAAATATCAGGTTCGTCAAAAAACTTCTTTTTCCTTGATGAAGGCTTTGGCACGCTTGACAAAGAATCGCTCAATGTTGTTTTTGATACATTAAAAGCGCTCAGAAAAGAAAACAGAATTGTGGGTGTTATTTCTCATGTTGAAGATATGCAGCAGGAAATTGAAACATTCTTAAAAGTTACCAACGACGAAGTTTCTGGCAGCATTGTTCAATCAAGTTGGTTGATCTGAATTATAAATTTATTTTAAATAAGTTAGCTGTAGCTGTTGATAATTAAGTTTTGTGGCATTTTAGGTATTTTTTTTCATGTACTTATAATGTACCCGGAAATTTAAAAACCCCCTGAAAAGCTTGTATTTTCAAGGGATTTCTTATGCGTGGTGTGATCATGCTGGGATTCGAACCCAGGACCCCCGCCTTAAAAGGGCGATGCTCTACCGACTGAGCTACATAATCATCCCGTTAAATTTTGGAGGTGCAAATATAGTATGTAATATCAATTTTACAAAAAAGATTATTTCTTTTTCTAAAAAAAATCAATAGATAGATATCCAATAAATTAATCGAATTTAAAATTTTATAAATTAACTTACCGCTAAATTGAATGGTATTAATTTATCTTTGTTGCTTGAATTAGTTTTCATTTATTTTTTCAACTGTGAACAAGAAAAAAATTTATACTGATTTTCCCTTAAAAAAACTCAATACATTTGGATTTGATATAAGGGCAAAACAATATTTCGAATTCACACAAACAAAAGAAGTACTTACTTTACTCAAAAACAAACAATATTTATTGCTCCCACGATTGATTCTTGGAGCCGGGAGTAATATCCTTTTCACAAAAGATTTTGATGGAATTGTTATTCATCCTAATATTAAAGGGATTAAGATTACCGAGGATTTTCGTGATCATATTTTATTAAAAGTTTACTGCGGAGAATCATGGGATAATCTTGTTGAATATGCTATCGAAAATAATTTGGGAGGAATAGAAAATTTATCGTTTATCCCGGGAACTGTCGGAGCAAGTGTGGTTCAGAATATCGGCGCCTATGGAGTTGAAGTTAAAGATTCTGTTGAAATCGTTGAAGCTATTAATATCGAAACATCAGAGTTAGTATTTTTTTCAAATCATGAATGTAAATTTGGTTATCGCGATAGTATTTTCAAGAATGAATATAAAAATAAATTTATAGTAATATCTGTAAGTTTTAAACTTAGTAAGCATCCTGTATTTAATACCAGCTATGGAAATATTGAAGATAAATTAAAGAAATCCGGAAAAATTAATTTATCAGCAATCCGGCAGGCAGTGATTAATATCCGCAGGCAAAAACTTCCTGACCCGGCAGAAATCGGCAATGCCGGCAGTTTCTTTAAAAACCCGGTTATAAATAAATCACAGGCTGATTTCTTAAAGACGCAATATGCAAATATCCAATTATACCCTGTTTCAGACTTGGAAACAAAAGTAGCTGCAGGATGGCTCATTGAACATTGCGGATGGAAAGGGAGGAGAACAGGTAATGTTGGTGTTCACGATAAACAGGCGCTTGTTCTTGTAAACTATGGAAGTGGAAACGGTTCCGAAATTCTTGAACTGTCAAAAAAAATTCAGGAATCGGTTTTTGAAAAATTCAAAATCAACCTGATTCCTGAAGTTAATATTTTCTAATCCGCAATTCTCCATTTTTCCCACAAAGTTTCTGTTTCATTACTTGAGGCAGCCGATGGTTCCTGCTCTGCATTATTCACTCTCAGGGAGTGCCTGCCAACATTGGAATAGACGTAATCAAACAATTCTTTGTAAGTAGTGTTGCCTTTTCTTTCTTTTATTATTTTCAGAAGAAAATATGTAAATAGACCATGCTGTTTTTCTTTATAAGGATAGGCAGATTGGTCATTACTGCTCGCTGCAAAAACAACTAATTTGCCCGGTATATTTTCTTTTTTAGGCAACACCTTTACCCCGCGTGAACTCACCAATCCCTGGTTTCGGGCTCCTCCGCTAAAGCATGCATCAAGGAATACGGTAACGCGTTTTATATTGTTTTCAGTAAGTTTCTCATAAAGCCAGTTGAGTTTAATGCCATCTTTCACCTGGATGCCTGAAATATCACAGGGGATGAGGTAGGGCTCTTTGGTCTCTTCATCCGGGAAACCGTGGCCTGCATAATAGAAAATGATTTCAGCCTCTCCGTTGCAGTATTTGACGAGTTTTGAAAGCTTCTCAATTTCGCGTTTCATCTGCGACCCAATAGCGTCAGTCAGCACCATAAGATTTTCATCCGGCACGCCGAAAATATTTTTGCAATAACCGGCAAAGGTCAGCGCATCCCGTCGTGCAAATTCAACATTGGCTTCACTGCTCAGGTTGTCCTGGTATTTTTTGTAATCTTCGTTCCCTATGACAAGCGCAAAGAGATTGTTTTTTTTACCTGTAGTTCCTTGTGGCATACTGTCCACATCGCATACTATCGAGAGTTCTGTGACTGTTTTCTGAATGCTCGCCTCAGAGTCTGTTTTGCCCTCTCCTGAATTCAGTTTTGATGTTACAATATTTTTATCCGTTTCAATACGGCCGAGTGCATCTGACAGTGCCTTTTTAAAAGATTCGAGATGCGCTTTTTTTTGTGCGTCGGTTATATTATAACTGAAATACAATCCTGCAAATCCCTTACCTGTGCCTCTTCCCGGATAAATACCGATAAGCGTCTGCTTCTGGTCAAGCATCATCATTTCGAGGGTGGTGGTGCATTGATAACCCAGGAGCGGAAATCCAAACAGGTTTAGGGTGCAGATAGTAAGGCCGGAAACAACTGTAGCCCAAATAGCCGAAGTATGAAGGTTCACGTTTTTAATCTTCACATGAAGCTGACCTGTGGGCCTGCCTGTTCGTGCGTGAAATTTTTCCATTTCATTGTAATAGATCAGGCGGGCATCTGCAATAAGGTCCTGTTTCATCCTTTTATACAAAAAACGCATATTGGCAAACTGGTTCAGGTAAAATAAATTTTCAATCTCATAGTCGAGTTTTGTTTCAATGTTGGGAATAATATTCCTGTCTTCCTTCGTGTAGTATTTTGCAATGTCAAGGGTTTTGCAGCCCGGTGCGAGAAACAACAGGGCAGTAAGTAACAATAATAGCAGCTTTTGGAATTTCATATTGGCCCTGTTTATTGATAATAAAATGTATGCTGAGAAAATCAGGTAGAACTGTCTTTGGACAGCCTTAGTTACTATACTTCGGAAATCAGTCAAAAACTAATTTTCTTGTTTCCATGCCGGTTTGTGTTTTCATCCGCAGTATATAAACACCCTTAGACTGGTTCCTCATATCTATTTTGAAAGATGATACTGAATAATCAAAACTGGCGTTCAGCACAGTCTGTCCGTATATATTGCATACTTCAAGGGAACTGATATTTTCTGCTTCAATCATAAAAATGCCTTTGGAAGGATTCGGAAATACAGTGGAAAGGGAAGCGGTTTCCTTTACCGGAACCAAAGAATACGTTCCGTTAAGAAATTCAACTTCGTCATCAACTTTCAGGTTCACCGGATCCCATGTGAAAGATGCAACAGGAAACCTCAAATTCGTGTTATTACTCCACCATTCATAATGATAAGAGGTATCGGTTTGTGAACCCGCAGGTACCCATACCGTATTAACTAAAATAAAATATTCCTGAAGCTGAATTTTGGTAGAAAACATGCGAAGACTGTTAAAAGCGCCTGTCGGAGTGGTAACTATTCCCCATGCATCAGCCACGACATTATTAACAGTGGTCTGTACCATTTTAACGGTATCCATGATAACCATCATACCTGTTGTATCTGTAAAAGAATCCTGGTAAGTAAACGGAAACTCCATGATTGTTTCACGGGGATTCAACTCAATGGCCATTATATTACCATTACCGAGTAAGTCGCCTACCATTCCTAAGGTTTGAAGGATTGCGGCATCTTTATAAAAATAAGCCCAGATGCCTTTACCTACAAAAAGAGCGCTGGCATTATCGCCGGTAAAAGCTGTATCGTAGGGAGTTGAAGCAGGGTGCATAAACCGCATGGTATCCTTTCTGTGTGAAACAAGGGCTGATAAATTCCAGTTTTGCCCGGCTCCTGCATTTCCGGGAACAATGGATGTTTGCGGCAGCGTATCATACGACAGGCATACCACATCGCCAATCCCGACTATATTGCCGGAAGTGAGCGTAATTTGTGCATTTACGGCACAACAAGACAAAATAAATACGGCTAAAGTGAGTAATTTGTGCTTCATAATAATTTAAATTTTAGTTAATAATTATTTTATGTTTTATTGATTTTATCTGATAACAGTTACGGGTCCGCTGTATTCATGCCATTTCCCATGAATGTCTTTCAATTTAACAATCCATGCATATGTGCCGGATTTCACATAATCTCCATTACCAAAAAATTTCCCGTTCCAGTATTCATACAAATCTTTTGTTTCGAAAATAATTTCACCCCAACGGTCAAATATCCATAACTGGTAATTATTCTCATCAATTCCCACACCCTGCGGATTGAATTTATTTCCTCTGGGAGAAGTGGGATCAAATGCCGTAGGGGCATAGAAAGTATGTTCCTGTTGTACTTCTATGTCATGCATGACAGAATCTTTACAACCATATTCATTGGTTACAAATAACCACACATGATAAATACCGGCATCTTCAAAGGTGTGTTCCGGAGCCGACAGGTTTGAATAATGACGATCTCCAAAATCCCATGCCCAGGAACTCATATTTCCTGAAATATCGAGAAATTCCACCCTTGCATGGAATAAACTCACCACTTCGGGATATGCATAAAATTCAGCATTCGGAACAGGGAAAACGGTTATCACCTGATTGTCCGAAGCGCTGCAACCCTGTAGAGTTGTTACAACCAAGTGTACCGTATAAGTACCTGCATCTTCAAACAGATGAAACGGATTTTTGTCTAAAGAAGTGTTATTATTGGAATTCGGATCATTAAAATTCCAGTTATAGGAAAGATTTGTGGCATTGCCAGTATTTCTGAAATGTACTTCTAATGGCGCACATCCGTTAAATTTATCAATTAATATATTCACAGGAGGAACCGGCCATACTATAATAGTAACACTGTCGGGTATGCTTGGCGAGCCGCAACCGTCAACTCCGTAAACGTAATAAGTCATAGTATCAACAGGCGTTACTTCTCTGTCCTGAATCGGAAGCGTATCGCCAAGATCCGGCCAGTAATAATTATAAGATCCGCCGTTACCTCCGGATGCAACTGCATGCAGGCTTGTGGAATGTCCCTTGCAGATGCTCATGGTGTCAGCAAATAATTGTACAGTAACCGGAGGATAAACATTAACTGTTACAGAAGCAGTATCAGACATACAATTATTTTGATCAACAGCATAGACATTATAGCTAGTTGTAGTATTCGGGCTCACATATTGTACCTGGCTTGTAGAAGAAAGGCTTGTCCACATAAAACTATACGGAGCCGAACCGCCGGCAGCATTTGCTGAGATGGTAGTTGTCTGACCCATGCAAATATAATTCGAACCATCCGCAAATACATGTATCGGCGCTGGTTGATTAATTATAAATGTCGTCTGCAGATGACAGCCATTAACATCAGTGATACTCACATTGTAGATACCGGCCACAAGATTGTTCAGGTTTGTAGTGGAACTGTCAATCTGCGTTTCGTTTCCTACAAACGGAATCCATGTATAAAAAAACGGACCTGTACCATATTTAATGCTGATTAAAGCGGAACCGTCATCTTCTCCGTAACAGGAAGCACCTACAGTTGACAGACTGTTCAGTATTGGAGGGCTTATGGACGTAACTGTTACGGGGAATACAGAGGAACAACTGTTTCCATCAAATACCTGTAACTGATAAGTTCCGGCAGCAGCATTATATAATGTATCATTTGTGCTGTTACCCGGCGACCATATATAATTATACGGCGGCGTTCCTCCGTAAATTGATCCGAGAATATAAGCCATACCATTGTTCAAACCGCAGGTTGTTGGTTCTACAAAAGTATTTACAGTAACTACTTCCGGCTCTGTTATTATGTATGTACCGGTAGCACTACAGTTAAGATCATAATAGTCGGTAACAATCACCGTGTATGTTCCCGGAGCAAGCGGCGCTGCAACCGAATTTCCGCTTACATTCGGAAACCAGTTATAAAAATATCCCGTACCTCCGGAAGCCTGAATGATTATCTGTCCGTTGTTCTGTCCATTACAGGTAACATTATGCAATTGAGCGTCTATATGCAACGAATCCGGCTGAGTAATTGTTATACTGCTTGTCGCAGTACATCCGTTCGCATCGGTTGCAGTAACTATATAATCTCCGGCACACAGGCCATTCACTGCATTGGCGGTTGTTCCGTCAGGCCATAAATAGGTATAGGGCGCAATGCCTCCATAAACAAGCGATGTAGCAGCGCCATTACACGATCCGTAACATGTAACATCCGTATGATTCGTAACCGCTGACTGAAACAATTGGGGTTGAGTAATGGGTCTGCTGGTTGACGTAATACAACCGTTATCATCCGTGATAACGACAGAATATACACCGGGTCCAAGGTTGGAAGCTATTGCAGTTGTCTGAACAGGAACAGTGCTCCATTGGATTGAATTATTTGTTGTGCTGCTTGTGAAATATACATGCAACGAACCATCATGAACACCATTACATGTTACATTATGTATCACAATACTATCAATAACAGGCCCGGCAGCATTGCTGATATTAATGTCTAATGTAGCAGAACAGTTATTATCATCAACAACGGTAACAGTATAAAATCCTGCTGCAAGATTTGCAGCGATTGTAGAAGAACTGTTCACCCCGGCAGGCCAGTTATATGTATAATTGCTTGATCCGCCTATAACGCTGATTATGGCGGCTCCGTTAGCTTGCCCGCAGGTAGCCGTATCAACATGAACCAATAACAAACTCAATATATCGTATCCGACAATTGTTGTCGTTGCAGAAGTAACACAATTATTGGCATCAGTAACACTAAGATTATAATTACCGGGACAGAGGTTATTTACAGTTTGTGTTGTTGAAAAATTTGACCACAGATACGAATAGGGAGTTACTCCTCCTGTAACTGTTGAAGTAATCGTACCATCACAAAACTGATAACAAGTTTCATCGGTTTTTGTTAATGAAATCTGTATTTGCTGTGGCTCGTAAACATTAAAACAGGTATCACGCGAACACCCGTTCTGGTCTGTTACGGTTAAACAATAAACGCCCATAGGTATTCCGATCAGGTTTTGCGTTGTGGCGCCATTGCTCCATGAATAAGAAAATCCGGGAATTCCTCCTGTAACGCTGATAATTATTCTTCCTGAAGACTGGCCATAACATTTAACATTCTGAAGGTCTATAAGCTGAATCATTATCTGGGAAGGCGATGATACCGTAGCGCCGGCATTCTCCGTACAACCATGAGCATCCGTTACGGTTACACCATAAGTACCGGCACACAACGCAAATGCCGTTTGAGTTGTCTGGCTTGTATTACCCCAGTTGTACGTATAGGGTAGCGTACCTCCCAGTGCATTAACTGTAACCGTTCCGTCGCAAATACCATAACATGTTAAAGAAGTAGAAGAAGTTGTTGCAGAAATAAACGGAGGCTGATTAACCGTGATTGTCTGGGTTTCGTTACAACCATTCGCATCGGTTAAGACAATAGTATATGTTCCGGCACATAACCCGGTAATAGATGAATCAGTCGAAGTTAACCCGCCGCCAAACCAATTGAAAGAATAGGGAGCAGTACCGCCAACCGGAACAGATGCAGCATCTCCGTTACATTGTCCGTTACATAAGGATTCATTGATATATGTGAGCATTGTCAGATTTGCCGGTTCAGTAATAGTAACGCTTGCATTGGCTGTACAGTTTGTATTTATATCTGTTACGGTAACGCTATAAATACCGGGTCCAAGATTCGTAGCCGTAGCTGCCGGCTGAACCGGGTTGGTATTCCACTGATACGTGTAAGATAATGTCCCTCCGGTTGCAGAAACAGTAGCATACCCGTTTGCCATACCATAACAGGTTACATTTGAAGAAGCTGAAATGGCGGCTGTTGGTCCGGAAATATTATTTACATTAAATGTATGAGATGCCGTACAGCCCGCTCCGTCTGTTACGGTTATCGAATATGTTCCGGCGGCAATAGCAGTGATATTTGCCGTACTCGGGCCATTACTCCAGTGATACGAATATCCTGTTATTCCCCCGGTAATCGTTGTATTTATAGCGCCATCCAAATGATTGCAGGTAGCATCCGTAACAGTTCCGGTAATATTTATCTGTGTTGGTTGTGTAACAACAGCCGTATCAATAACTGAACAGTTATGAGCATCGGTAATTGTTACGAAATAGGTTCCTGCACCCACATTTGATATAATCTGTGATGTTTCAAAGTTGTTCCAGATATAGGAGTATGGAGGTGTCCCACCCATAGGTGAAGCATTTACAGAGCCTGTATTTTGTCCATAGCAGGATGCATTTTGAATATTGAAATTATTTAATAAAAGAGCTGGTTGTGAAATTATCACGGTAGCTGTTACAACACAATTATAATAATCGGTAATACTCACAGTATAGGGTCCCGGAGGTAAATTAGAAGCAGTGATTGAGGACTGCGGGGGAGTAGTACTCCAAACATAGGTAAACGGCGACTGGCCTCCGCCAATTGAAGCTGTAGCAGATCCATTATTCGCTCCAAAACAGGAAATATTTATTTGAGATGATATTGCAGCAGTACCCGGAGGAATATCTGCAATAGTAACACTACTTGTTGCAGTACATGAATTATTATCGGTAACAGTTACTATATATGGGCTTCCGGCAGCAGTTAATCCGGTTATGGTCTGTTGAGCTAACGGTGGAGTTCCTCCTGACCATAAATAATTATATCCGGTAGTTACAGTTCCACCGCTTGCAACAACAGTGGCTGATCCATCTGCCAAACCGCAATGGGCGCTAAAACTATTAATGGTTAATGTAATTGCCGCGGGTTGTGTTATTACAATTGATGTATCAGCGGTACATCCATTCACATCAGTGATAGTTACCTGGTACGTACCGGCAATCAGATTATTTGCAGTAAGAGTATTTTGTTGCGGAATAGTATTCCATATGGCTGTATAAGGCGAAGTGCCTCCGCTTCCCGTTACTGTAGCTGTTCCGTTATTCCCGCCATTACAGTTTACATTAGTACTTGATGAAACCGTTGCAACAACAGGAGCCGGCTGAGTTATTACAAAGGTCACGATTGTTTGACAATTGTTGGCATCTGTAATGGTAACGGAATAATTTCCTGCGCATAAATTTGAAATAAGAGTGTTTGCATTTGAAGTAGAAGTTGTATAACCATTACTGCATATATAAAAATATGGCGTTAAACCTCCGGTGCTTTCGAGAAGCGCAGAACCATTGCAGTAACCAAAGCAGGATGGATTGATTGTACTCTTAACGGCTGTTGCAACACCTGGTATATTACTGATAATACCGGATGCTGTTACTGTGCATGAATGTGCATCTGTAACAGTAACTGTATAATTTCCGGGTGTCAGATTGGATGCTGTCTGAGTGATTTGTTGCGGTGTGGAATTCCAGAGATAAGTATATGGTGCAGTACCTCCTGTTGGATTTGCAGAAAGGCTTCCCTGCGGTTGGCCGCAATTTGCTCCATTAGCCGAAACAACTGTTGCCGTAAAAGCATTAGGTTGAGCAATTATAACCGGCACTGTAACCGTACAATTATTAGCATCAGTAATGGTAACAGTAAAACTACCCGATGCAAGATTTGCATGAGTATCAGAAGTCCCTCCGATTGACCAAAGATATGTATATGGGCCTGTACCTCCACTTGCAGCTACCGAAGCGCTACCATCAGTACCTCCATTACAATTCACAGAAATATTTGCACTTTCTGTTCCTGACATTACAGTCGGCTGAGTAATATTAATTGTTATATTGCCAATATAACCGTTAGCATCTGTTACGGTAACTGTATGCGAACCTGCACATAATCCGGTAACACTATCTGTAGTATCGCCATTGGGCCATGAATATGTATAAGGGGTTATCCCTCCGTTGACAATTATCACTGCAGTGCCATTGCATGCTCCATTACAAGTTACATTGGTAATAGTATCAATTGTAATTACCAAAGCGCCCGGTTCATTAATAGTGACGGTTGTTGTAGCAGTACAACCATTTGCATCTGTAACTGTGACTACATATATTCCTGATGAAAGATTATTTGCCGTAGCGCCGGTTGCTCCATTTGACCACAAATAGCTATAAGGCAACGTTCCATTTGTCCCGGTTACAGTTGCAGAACCATCATTTGCGCCAAATCCGCTTACATCTGTACTGGAAACAATAGTGGCTCCAAGCGCTGCCGGTTGAGTTATAGTAACCGTAGCTGTAGCAATACACAAATTCAAATCTGTTACGGTTACCGTATATGTATTTGCAGACAGATTAACGGCTGATGAAGAAGTAGCGCCGTTACTCCACAAATATGTATATGCAGGAGAACCGCCTGATGCTGTAACTGTAGCGTTTCCATCCGAACTTCCATTACAGGTTACATTTATTCCGACTATACTTGTTGTTAATAGCGTAGGCTCAGTTATCGTTACGCTTGCTGTGGCTGTGCAACTATTCGCATCTGTTGCTGTGGCTGTATAGGTTCCTACCTGCAGCCCTGTTGCCGTTGCTGTCGCCTGCGATGGGGTCGTACTCCATACATACGTGTATGGCAAACTGCCTCCTGTCGCCGCTATCGTAGCGCTTCCTGTTAACCCTCCATTGCAGAGCACATTTGTCTGTGAGGATATCGCGGCTACTATTGTGGTCGGCTCTGTTATGGTTACTGTTGATGTTGTTATACATCCGTTTGCATCCGTTACTGTTACAGTATAGGTATTGGCGATTAATCCTGATATCGTATTGCTTGTTAAAACACTGTTTGGTGTGGCGCTTCCGTTTGACCATGAATAATTGTAATTCGGTGAGCCGCCTGTCACCGTTACCGTTGCGCTCACGTTATTCCCTCCGTTACAACTTACATTGCTGCTCGCACTGATAGTTGACGACGGGGCAGCATTATCATTCACACTTACCGTACCATTCGCCGTACATCCGTTGCCATCAGTTACTGTTACGCTGTAACTCCCCGCTCCCACTCCATTGATTGTATTAGTCGTCAATACGCTGTTCGGTGTGCTGCTCCCATTTGACCAGCTATAACTATAATTCAGCGTGCCCCCTGTTAAACTTACTGTCGCTGATCCGTCCGCCTGCTGGCCGCATGATGAATTTACACTCGTCATCGTTAATACTATCGCCGACGGCGCATTGATCGTCACTCCAGTCGTTACCGTACAACTATACGAATCCGTTACCGTTACCGTATAACTCCCGGCTGTTAATC
>JACREX010000075.1 GCA_016212695.1 Bacteroidia bacterium | reverse complement strand
TCAGCAGCACATAAAAGCCTTCGTGATTTTTCATCTAAAAAGGGTGATAATATTTTGTTTCGTTCTGATATTAATTTTTCATCTTTCATATTGCAAAGATAAAACTTAATTACGAAATAACCAAGTTATTTAATTACATTATCTTAGCTAAATAAAACAAGGGTTATAAATTCCGCTAAAAATCCCAATCCGAAACCGGTATAGACCTGTGCCGGCGAATGGGCATTCAACTGCAATCTTGCAAATGCAATCAGACCTGCCGACAAAATAGATAATATCAATAACCATTGAAGATTTATCATATATAACACCGACAAGGATACAATCACTCCTACAACGCCCCCGATACCGATCATATGGGTGCTGATTTTCCATTTGGTTGTAATAATAAGGGCCAGGCACACACACAGCGCTACGGCGAAAACATAATGCTTAATAAGAACCGGCAAGGGCAGTTTTAAAAAAATATAATACGCAAATCCATTAAAAATCAGGGTTATTATCATTGGGAAAATCCGTTCGTTATTATTGTGCATATCGAGCGACCGAATGAATTTTCTGTAAATAAAAACCGGGATAATGATAAGCGGAAGAATTCCTGTTGTAAGAAATAAAATGAGATAAAGATACTTTTTGTATTCAAAGGGCAGATATCCGAGATAAGTACCGGTATTGAAAAGCACAACTAAGCCCAGCGTCGGCATTAGGAGGGGATGAAATAACCATGATATTATCTTTGCAAATATGTTCTGCATTTACAGCTCCTTTCTTAATCTGCCAACAGAAATATTGAGCTGCTCCCGGTATTTGGCCACTGTCCGTCGTGCTATATGGTAACCTTTCTGCTGAAGGATTTTCGCAAGCTTATCGTCGGTTAACGGTTTTCGTTTGTCTTCTTTGCCAACGCATTCCTGCAAAATAATTTTTATTTCCCTTGAGGATGCTTCTTCTCCTGTTTCGGTTTGCAATCCCTCTGAAAAGAAATATTTTAATGAAAAAATCCCGAAGTGTGTCTGAATATATTTGCTGTTTACAACCCGCGAAATGGTGGAAATATCAAGCCCTGTCTTTTCTGCAATATCTTTAAGTATCATTGGTCTCAGCTTAGTTTCATTGCCTTCGATAAAATATTCGCGTTGAAAATCTATAATGGCATTCATTGTAGAAAGCAATGTGTTTTGCCGTTGTTTAATAGCATCGATGAACCATCGGGCAGCGTCAAGCTTTTGCTTTACAAAAACAACTGCGTCTTTCTGCTGTTTTGACTGGTTCTCTTTATTGGACGAATATTCATGGATTAAATCCGAATAGGCCTCGCTGATTCTCAGTTCAGGCGCATTTCTTGAATTAAGCGATAAAAGCTGTTTGCCTTCTATATTATCAAGAATAAAATCCGGGGTAATATGATGGATTACCTTGCTTTCGCTATCGCCAAATCCAACTCCGGGTTTAGGATTTAATTTAAGAATGGCTTCTATGGCCGGTTTTAATTCTTCATCAGACAGGCTGAGTCGAAGCGCTATTTTTTCGTAATGCTTTTTGGTGAACTCGGGAAAATATTTTTCGAGGATTGTTTTGGCTAAAAGTATTTCCTCATTATCTTTATCTGCTTGCAGACGGTATATCTGAAGTAAAAGACATTCCTGCAAAGTCCTTGCGCCAATTCCCGGCGGATCGAGATCCTGAATAATCATCAGGATTTCTTCCAGTTCTTTTTTATCGGTTTCCAGATTTTGCGCAAAGGCGACGTCATCAACCATCGCGTTTATGTCTCTTCTCAGGTATCCGTCTTCATCTATATTTCCAAGCATATATTCCGCAAGCATCCGCTCTTTTTCTGAAAGCGTTCTAAATCCGAGCTGATTACTCAGAAACTCGTAAAATGTGGTGCCCGAAGAATATGGAATTTCTTTTTTTACGTCGTCTTTCGAATAATTTCCTGTGTTGTATTTGTAAGAGGGAACATAGTCGTCGTCTAAGTAATCCTGAAGCGAAAATTCATCTTCATCCTTATCCTGTTCTTCTTCGTCTGCGGGTTTTTCAATGGATTCAACCTGTTCGTCGCTTTCGTCGGTTACTTCGAGCAAAGGATTTTCTTCAATCTCTTTTTTGATCCGCTGCTCAAGTTCCATGGTGGGTATCTCCAGCAGTTTGATAAGTTGTATCTGCTGCGGAGAAAGTTTTTGCAATAGCCGTTGTTGTAGCTTTTGATCCAACATGACATTTAATGTTCAACAATTCCCTGCAAGTTAAAAATTTTTATAAAAACATGCACGATAGTAAAAATAAAATTTGTAATGGGGCGGTATGAGGCATGAGGCAAGGTTCCTCTACACCGAATATTAATTAAGATACTTTTTCAGGAACACCATTAACGACATCCAGTATTCATTATTTGATTTATTGCTTTTCCACAACGCTTTGGAGCCATGTTCCCCATCACCGCTCTGGGGCTGAAATAATGTTTTGTCTTTGGTAACATTGGTCATCAGCTCTTCAAGGTATGGATATTCCTTTTTTGAAGATGCGGCAAAAACCGGTTTATCAAAACCTTTGAGTGTTTCCTGAACATTTAATGCAGTGTCGAAATATTCTCCTGGGCTGAAGGCAACTACGGCTTTTACTTTGGAATTGCCCTTGGCTAATACCAGCGATAAAGATGCCGAATAAGAACTACCGAATACTATCACCGGTTTATTACTTTTATTATAAGCATAATCAATCGCAGCGGTCATGTCGTTTTTTGCATCTAAATACCCTGTCTGAAGATTTTTCTTTTTTGCTTCCAGGGCGGTTTCATTGCGGATATAGTTTACTTCTTCGCCGGAACGAAGATCAACGGCAAGACAATTATAGCCTAATTTTGTGATTTTTGATGCCGTCTCTTTATACTCGCCGCGGCTGTAACCTGCCTGATGAAATAATATTATATACGGCGCTTTTTTATCTGATTCATACAAATCGGCAGTAATGGTAAGTTTATCAGTTGACGGAAAAGTTATTTTGGTCTGCGCTTCCGCTTTAAAAATAAAATGCGCCAAGGCAATAAATAAAACCAAAGCTGAAGTTTTCATATTTTGTTTTATTAAAATAATTATCTTAATTCTGCCAGGATAATGACCTTATTATCCATGCACTCAAGGATTCCGCTGTTTATATCAAAGGTGATCTCGTCTTCATTGGAAGAAATCATTCGTAACGTGCCACTTTGAAGGGTTGAAATAATAGGGGCGTGATTCTGTAAAAGTTCAAAAGATCCATCTGAACCGGGCGCCTGAACTAACCTGATCTCTCCTTCATAAATTTTTCTTTCGGGTGTAACGATTTCAATGGTCATGGGTTATTTGTTATTTGTTCATTGTTCATTGTTCATTGTTCATTGTTCATTGTTCATTGTTCATTGTTCATTGTTCATTGTTCATTGTTCATTGTTCATTGTTCATTGTTCATTGTTCATTGTTCATTGTTCATTGTTCATT
>JACREX010000065.1 GCA_016212695.1 Bacteroidia bacterium | reverse complement strand
TATTTTTAAAGCAAATATAATATTTCCATGCACTTATGGATTAAATTGTTAATAAAAACATGTGTTATGTTAATAACTTTCAGGTCGTTATCATTTTAATGAGCAAACCCTATTTAATGTACCTGTACCGGAAATGGTAAGGCTTGCCCCATTTATCCCGGCTGAAGTAGTGATATTATTGCCGTCGAAATCCACGGTTCCTGTGGGCGAAGTGAGCTTTTTCACCGTGAGCAGATTGCCGACAGTGAGGTTTGTGAGTACATTAAAATTAACGATCTTCCCGTCGCCTGCAACATCGAACATGCAGGTTGGAGCGGTAATGCCAAGCCCGAACCAGCCGAATGGAGTGAACACAGCTTTTTGCGTATTGTTTGTTTTTATTATCAACGGAAAATTATTTATTGTCCCGAGAGCAGAATTTCCCGAAACAATATTACAGCCGGTTGCCCATTTCTCCCCGCTCTGTGAAAAGGCGGCCATGCTAAAGATTGTGATCAGCAGAATAGCTGAAATGCCTGCGAACAGGCTTGCACAGGGGGGGCAGGTACATTCGCTACGGAACTAAGGGTAGATTTTGTTTTCATAACGGTAGAAGTTTAAGGTTAATATTTTTGTTTATAGTTTCAAGTTTAATGTTTGATGTTGGTTCGTTCGATTGCCTGCCCTGAGTGAAGCCGTAGGGTTCGATTGTTCGACTGTTCATTTGTTCGTTTGTTCGTTCCTGCTTTCACTACTTCGGTTTTGCCCAATGCAAACTTTGCGCTGCAAAAAGCAACGATTTTTATTGCCGCCTCTCAGCGTGCAGCGCCGTTGATGCGAGGGCTGCGTTTTGTTACCAACATTCCGCCGCTATGCGGCTTTTTATTTCCGTTGAAATATGAAAATTTTCGGGAAATATTTTTTTGTACGGAGGGTAAAAAGAAAAGTTGCAATTTAACGCTAAGGGTTTTCAACTTGTTTCAAACAGGTTATTAACAGGTTCCCGTCACTTGATTGTTCATTCCAGTTTGCCGCTTACCGCGATTACCGTTTACTGAATACCGTTTCCAGAAACCTGATATTCCATTCTACTGAATACCGTTTACCGAATACCGATACCGGTCACCTGATTTTTTATTCAATTTCTTCTATACCGTACATCCTAAATCACAAATATTGTTAATAGTTTCGGTAATAAAATTTGCAATATAGTATTGTCGTTTTTTAATGCTTTCAATAAATTTGCCGGTTATAATTTGAATAAAGTAAAATGAGTTCACTCCAAAAAGCACCCAAATTATTTTTTAACGATTTTTTGCCCTTAACTAAGCGCAGCGATCTCACGCAAGTAATCCCTGAAGGGAAATCGCTAAAAAACAGCCACCCTTTAGGGCTGGGGCAAAAGCTGGTTGTTGATAATCGACTTTTTGGAGTGAGGTCAATTATCATCGGTATTTTTATTTCAATTATAACCCTGCCTTTTGTTTTTGCAGAGAGTAAAACAGACAGCCTGCAGCAGCTTCTGAATGATGCCGCAACAGACACAGCCAAAATAAATATACTGAATAAAATGTGTTCGGAGCTTACCGGCATTAACAATAAGAATGCTTTAAAATACGGAGAGCAGGCCAAAGCGTTATCAGAAAAAATATCCTACGACAAAGGGCTTGCGCAATCGTTTTTCAATATCGGAAGCGTTTATAAAGATATCGGGGAATATAACAAAAGCCTTGAGTTTAATCTGAAATCCATGGAACTCAGGGAAGCCCTGAAAGATAAAAAAGATATTGCCGAATCGCTTGTTAACACAGGGCTTGTTTATAAAGAGCTTAACAGTTTTGAAAAGTCGCTGGAGTATTTATCAAAAGCCCAGGCGCTGGCCGAAAAGATACACGACCTGAACAGCATGGCGAATGCCTGCAACGGTCTCGGAAGCCTTTACTTGAAATTTAAAAATTACAACCAGGCATTGATTCATTATATGAAATCCTTAGATATCCGCGAATCGCTCGGCGTTAAAAAAGACATTGCCACAACGCTCAATAATCTGGGAATGGTAAATAAAGAATATTCCAATTTCCCGTTAGCCATTGAATATTACAAGAAATCTTTATCTATCAGCAAAACCATACACGACCAAAAGAATATTGCCAATACGCTCAACCTGATGGGCGGTACGTCCTGGGATATGAAACAGTATGGCGATGCTATTGAATATTATATGGAGTCCCTGAAAATACGTGAAGAAATAGGGAATAAAAAAGACATCGCCAGTTCGTTCAACAATATCGGGAATGTATTTAAAAATGTAAACAACAACATTAAGGCCCTCGAGTATTACCAGAAAGCCCTTGAAATACGCAGGGAACTGAAAGATGAAACGCATACAGCGCAAACGTTAAACGACATAGGCAGCATATACTGGAAAATGAAAAAGTACGACCCTGCCCTGAAATATTATAAAGACGCCCTGAAAATACGCCGCAACACCGGCGATAAAATATCCATTGCGCAATCGCTAAAAAATATCGGGATTGTTTACAAAGAACTGCACATGTACGAATCTGCGCTTGACTCTTATCGGAAAGCCCTGTCAATATTCGAAGATGTGGGCGATAATAAAAATATTTCCCATGTCTCGAATTACATGGGTAAAACCTATATGGAACTTAAAGAGTATAAAAAAGCCGAACAGTTTTTCTTTAAATCTCTTTCCATAAGCGAGCGGGGATACTTTAAGGAGGGAATTGCCAGCAGCGCATTAAATCTTGGTGAACTTTATATCAAGGCCCATAGAATGAAAGATGCCATCAAATATTACGAACTGGCGCTATCCATTGCAAAAGTTACCAACCAGAAAGATATTCTTGTGAAAGTCTATGATACGCTCGAAGATCTGTATGCCGATCAGTCTGACTACAAAAAAGCATGGATATATAACAAACTATATTCAATGGTTAAAGACGGCATTGTTGAAGACGAGGGCAATATTAAAATTGCTGATGTTCAGGTGAAGATGGTAACGTACAAAAAAGAAAAAGAGATTGATGAAAAGCAAAAAGAATTGAAGTACCGGGAATCTGAATTGAAAAAAGAAAAACTGATACGGTATTTTCTCATCGGCGGATTCATAGGAATATTAATAATTCTAACGCTGGTGTACATGCAGTATAAAATAAAAAAACGCTCGAACAAACTGCTGGCAATGCAGAAAAAAGAAATAGAAAAACAAGCCGTAGCGCTCGAATTTGCAAACAACGAGCTCACGGTGAAAAACACGCAGATCACGGACAGCATTACATATGCCAAGTTGATACAGGACGCCATCCTCCTTCCTGAAAAAAACATTCGGAATTATTTACCGGAATCATTTATTTTTTATAAGCCGCGGGATATTGTAAGCGGAGATTTTTACTGGCTGTTTCAGGAGGATAATAAAATTTTCTTTGCCGTGGCAGATTGCACCGGGCATGGCGTGCCGGGCGGATTCATGTCCATGATAGGATATACATTATTAAATACTATCGTGAAAGAAAAAAAAGTGTTCAACCCCTCCAAGATTCTCGACAAACTCAATGCGGGCGTATATCTTACCCTGAACCAGAACGAAAGCAAACAGGACGATGGCATGGATATTACCATTTGCTGTATTGATACGGATGCAAAGCAGGTTCATATCGCTCTGGCAAACCAGGCTGCTTTCATTGTGCAGGAAGGAGAGATGATCACAATAAAAGGAGATATTTATTCTATTGGCGGGATATTTTCTTCACGCACCAAAGTGGATTTTGTAACCCATACCTTTGATATTAAGAACGACACCATGCTCTATATGTTTACCGACGGAATGATGGATCAGATCGGTGAAGAAGAAAATACCGTGCCGGCAGGCAGGCAGGAAAAATTCGGTATCACACAGTTCGAAAACTTACTCTACAAAAGTCATAACTTACCTATATGCGCGCAATACGATGCAATTCATTCGGCATTCCTGAACTGGAAAGGAAGCAAGCGGCAGATTGATGATATACTAATTGTGGGAATAAAGCTCGGGTAAGCTGCAATCTACCAATCAATACACGTATATTTTATTTAAGAAATTTTTCATTAGTGATATGTCACATATTATCAAACATGATTTAAATTTTATTTTTTAATATTATAATGTTTAAAAAAAAAATTAATTTTGGAGGTTAAATTTTTACACTAAAATTAAAGAAAACAAGATGTGTAAGTGTTATTTTGACCCTATGTATTTTATGATGAATATTAACATAACGAATAGGAGGCAAAACATTGTTTAAGATATTAGAAAAGACATTTTTACAGGAAATTGTTGTCAGAATGGTTATTGAAGCGCCTGAAATTGCCCGCAAAAGGAAAGCAGGACAGTTCATCGTTTTGATGATAGATGATAAAGGAGAGAGAATCCCATTAACTATCGTGGATTCTGACAATGAAAAAGGTACGCTCACGATTATTTTCCAGATTGTGGGTAAAACGACTGCTCAGATGGCGCAGATGGAAAAGGATGATTTTTTCCTTCATGTATTGGGTCCCCTTGGCCACCCCACCGAGATAAATAATTTTGGCACAGCTGTGTGTATAGGCGGCGGAGTTGGGATAGGCGTTGCATACCCTATTGCGGCTGCGCTCAAGGAAACCGGGAACAAAGTCATCTCCATCATTGGATCGCGGACAAAAGATATCCTGATTCTTGAGGATGACATGAGGAAGGTGAGCGATCAGTTGCTGGTTGCCACCGATGATGGGAGTTATGGATTCCATGGCTTTGTCAGCGCAGTGTTACAGAATGTCATTGATTCGGGAGAAAAGATAGACATCGTGTTTGCCATAGGACCGGTACCAATGATGAAGGTTATTGCCAATTTAACAAAGCCATATGGTATTAAAACTATTGTGAGCCTGAACCCGGTCATGGTGGATGCCACAGGAATGTGCGGAGCCTGCCGTGTTTCGGTAGGGGACAAAACAAAATTTGCTTGTGTGGATGGTCCGGAGTTTGACGGTCATGAAGTTGATTTTAATTTATTAATAAACCGGCTCAGGATGTATTGTAATCAGGAAAAGCAGGCGATGGAAAAATATAAATGTGAGTGCCATGGAAAATAAAGAGAATACTGAAAAAAAAGAAAAAGTTCCCAGACAACCTATGCCTGAACAGGATCCGATGAAGAGAATATACAACTTCAACGAGGTTCCATATGGATATACGGCGGAACTCTCCATTACAGAGGCGAAACGATGTATTCAATGTAAAAAACCCAGTTGTATAGCCGGATGCCCTGTGGATGTTAAAATTCCTGAATTTATACAGCAAATTGCAGATGGTGATTTTATCGGTGCAGCCCGCACACTTAAAGAAACCAATGCTCTGCCCGCTATCTGCGGAAGGGTGTGTCCCCAGGAAGATCAATGCGAGAAGGTATGTGTCCTTGGAAAGAAAGGTGAACCGGTTGCCATTGGGAGATTGGAACGCTTTGCTGCGGATTATGAACGGGAGTCTGGTAATATTCTAATTCCCGAGGTGGCTCCGCCGTCGGGTAAAAAAATAGCCGTAGTCGGAGCAGGACCGGCGGGTTTGACAGTAGCAGGCGATCTTATTAAACTTGGCCATGAGGTAACGATTTTCGAAGCGCTACATAAGTCGGGCGGTGTTTTGATCTATGGCATTCCTGAGTTTCGCCTTCCCAAAGAGATCGTTGATGCAGAAGTGGAATACATAGAAAAACTCGGGGTAAAAATTATAACGGATGCCGTTATCGGCAGGTTGAAGACAGTAGACGACCTCTTTGCCGAAGGATTTCATGCGGTATTTCTGGGAGTAGGCGCCGGCGCCCCGGTGTTTATGAATATCCCCGGTGAAAATCTGAGCGGAATCTATTCAGCCAATGAGTATCTTACGAGGTCAAATCTGATGAAGGCATACAGATTTCCTGAATATGATACTCCAATCGCATGCGGTAAAAATGTTGCCGTTATCGGCGGAGGTAATGTAGCTATGGATTCAGTCCGTACTGCGCTCCGCCTGGGAGCGGATAATGCCTATATTATCTATCGCCGCAGCGAAACAGAACTGCCGGCGAGAGCGGAAGAAATTCATCACGCCAAGGAAGAGGGCGTTCAGTTCAAACTACTTCATAATCCTATAGAATACATAGGCGACGAAAACGGATGGGTCAGGCAAATTAAGTGTATCAGGATGGAACTGGGCGAACCTGATGATTCAGGAAGACGAAGACCGATACCTGTTAAGGGGTCAGAGTTCACCATTGATGTAGATACGGTTGTTGTTGCCATCGGAACTGAGGCAAACCCGGTTATACCGAAAACAACCCAGGGTCTGGAAGTAAATAAATGGGGTTACATTATGGCTAATGGCGAGACAGGGGAAACCAGCAGGGAAGGAGTATATGCAGGGGGAGATATTGTAACCGGATCGGCAACTGTAATCCTTGCCATGGGAGCCGGAAGAAAAGCGGCTAATGCCATTGACGCATATGTGAGATCTAATAAAAAATCATAAAAAGTTAACAAAACCCCAAAAAACTAAAGTTGTTGTCTGTAGCTATGTATAAATTGTAATGTGATTTGGAATTTAAATAATTTTGAAAACTGTTTATTATAAGAATCGTTTGCTAAACAATCGTTCTCCCGCCAAGCAGTTTCGAGAGTTTTTTCTTCAGTTCCGTAAATGAAATATAGCTCTGCTGAAGTTCGTCGAAAAGCACAAAATCATTTTCTTCCTGCGCTTTTTTCAATTGCGCTTCAATCTGTTTCAGTTTCGAAAGGATCACTTTGTTTTTATATTCAAAAACAGTTTTGGGGACAATCTCCCTGAGCTTCATTTCTTCAGTTTCAACAAATACGCCGCCTGCCTTATGAATCCTGCTCAGCGTGTAATCTTTCGAAAAAATATCTGCCACAGATTTTGATATTTCATGGTCGGGGTGATTGACGAAATATTTGGCATCGGGAATTTTATTCTCTATCATGGAGTGGTGGTATTCGTCAAAGATTTTTTTATACACCGGAGTAGTGAATTCCAGTTCGTCGTTGAGTATTTGCTGAAGGATAAAATTGCTTACAAAAACAATTTGTTCTTCATCCGTTTCCTCATCTTCGGGTTTGTTCCTGAAAAGTTCGCTGTCTCCAAAATGAAGCAACAACCGGACTAACGCGCGTTCTTCGTTTTCGAATTTGCCGGCGGGAAAATCTTTCTTTTCGGGTAACTCCTGAACGGCTTCTTCAATATTTTCAGGGATTTTTTCGGCTTCAAATTTCTGTTGCCTTATTTTTTTCCTGATTTTATTCACTTCTGTTATCAGCACCTGTTCGTCAATATCCATGAGCACGCTGCATTCTTTTGTAAAAACGGAACGCTTGATGGCATCGGGTATAATGCCTATAGATTCTACAATATCCGTAATCAGTTGCGCTTTTTTTATAGGGTCTTTTTTTGCATCGGCGATCAGCAGTTTTGTTTTGAATGAAATAAAATCGGTTTCATTTTTACTGAGAAATTCAAGAAATTCCGATGAACTTAATTTGTGCGAATAGGAATCGGGATCTTCACCGTCTGGGAATAACAGCACCTTGATATCCATGCCTTCTTCGAGGAGCATGTTGATTCCCCGCAAAGAGGCTTTGATTCCGGCCAGATCGCCGTCATACAGTATAGTGATGTTTTTTGTAAAGCGTTTGACAAGCCGTATTTGTTCCTGCGTCAAAGACGTTCCGGATGAAGCCACCACATTTTCAATGCCTGCCTGGTGCAGGGAAATTACATCCGTATAGCCTTCTACCAAGTAACATTTTTCTTTTTCGATGATCGCTTTCTTTGCAAAAAACAATCCGTAAAGTACTTTACTTTTATTATATATCTCAGACTCCGGCGAATTGAGGTATTTGGCGATATTTTTATCCGTTTTTAAGGTTCTTCCGCCAAACGCAATCACCCGGCCTGTGACATTATGGATCGGAAAAATCACCCGGCCATTGAACCGGTCGGCTTTCCAGTCCTCTTTTTTAACCGTTAATCCGGTCTTTACAAGATAATCTAAGCTATATCCGTTTTCCATCGCTGCTTTTGTGAAAGCGTCTTTTTCATCCAGCGCATAACCGAGTTGAAATTTTTTTACCATCACTTCGCTGATTCCCCGGTGCTGTACAAAATAACTGAGGCCAATGGCGATTCCTTCTTTATGCCCGTGCAGGTTTTTTGAAAAATAGTTTTGGGCAAATTCCGAGACAATGAGCAGGCTTTCGCGTTCTGTCGCTTCATCAATTTTTTCCTGGGTAAGCTCGGTTTCCCGGATTTCGATGTTGTATTTTTTTGCAAGATATTTCAGCGCTTCGGGATACGAAATATGCTCCTGCTCCATTACGAAGTTGACAACATTCCCGCCCTTGCCGCAGCCAAAACATTTGTAAATCCCCTTGGTGGGAGACACTGTGAACGAAGGCGTTTTTTCGTTATGAAACGGACACAGCCCGAGGTAATTCACACCCCGTTTTTTTAATGTCACAAAATCAGATATCACATCAACGATCTCTGCCGCATCAAGTATTCTTTCTATGGTAGCCTGGTCTATCAATCCAAAAAAATAAGGAAATCAACCGTAAATAATAGCATTATACAATGTATAATTGGCTTAGAGGTATACGGTGGCACACAAATCCTATTACCCTTATACCTTTATACCTTTATACCTTATACCTTTTACCTTTTCTCTCCAAATTACAAAGCCCTGACTTATCGGAGGTATCCCGTTTTATGTATAACTATTTGCTAAAGTAGAAATATAATTATGTATTTGCTCTGCAAACAAGCAGAATTTATCAAATTGTTAAAAAAAATATTTTTGGATTTTTATGATTTTAAAAAAGAAGAAATTATATTTACAGTAGATATAAAAATAAACGTAACTAATCAGTCATATTGGTATAATGATTATGAATACATTAAACATAAAGTTAAAAAAATACCTGCCTGCCGCAGGCAAGTTTTCAATGCCTTTTTGCCCCAAACCCTGAAGGGAGTAGGCATTGAAAATTATCACACCCTTTAGGGCAGGGGCAAATGATAATTTTCGAAACACTTATTATACTGAAAAACATGAATTTAAATAGACTGATTAGTTACAAATAAACTTATGAAAATTTTTATTATTATTAATTGATGTTACGCAAACGGAATGAAGCAATCTTCCTATCGAAGGGATTGCGTCGTTCCTCGCAATGACGTATAAATAAAAATGAAGATATGAAAAAACTTGTTGTATTTACCGGCGCAGGAATCAGCGCAGAAAGCGGTATTCGTACATTCCGCGATATGGGCGGATTATGGGAAGAATACGATGTGATGGAAGTTGCCAGCTACGAGGGATGGGAAAATAATATGGAGCTTGTTTTAAAATTTTATAATGAAAGAAGGAAGCAGTTGCTTGAGTCAAAACCAAACCAGGGACACATCGGTTTAGTTGAACTCGAAAAATATTTCGATGTGGAGATCATCACGCAGAATGTGGATAATCTGCATGAAAAGGCCGGTAGCGCCAGGGTGCTGCACCTGCATGGCGAACTGATGAAAGTAAGGAGTACGGTTGACCCGTCTTTGGTTTACGAACTAAAGGATTGGGAATTGAAATTGGGCGACAAATGTGAAAAAGGCTCGCAGTTGAGGCCGCACATTGTCTGGTTCGGGGAAGCTGTGCCCGAAATGATGAATGCCGTCCGGATAACGCAAACGGCAGATATCTTTGTTGTAGTCGGATCATCGCTGAACGTTTATCCTGCGGCAAGCCTTCTGGACTATCCGCCCAAATTTGCACCCGTATTTGTGGTGGATCCGAATGAAATCACCGGAAATATATACAGGAAGGTGGAGTTTATAAAAGAAAAAGCCAGCGTTGGTATTTCCATGCTGGCCCGGATTCTGAAAGAAAAATATCTTTAATGGGTAATCATCAACCTGCTTGTTTTCACAACTTTATCGTCAACCCTGACGGTATAGATATAAATGCCCTGCTTTAGCTCATACGTGCTGATCTTTGCGGTTCCTGAATTATAGATCTCGAATTGTTTAACAACTTCTCCAAGTATATTGTATATAGCAATAACTCCTTTGGAATTATTTTTCAGCATATAATTAAAGCTTACAAAAGAGTTTGCAGGAGAAGGATACGGGTTTGAAATATAATTTGAATTGGCAGGAACTGTTGGAACATTATTTATTGCGATATTATATTTTACAGTAATGTAAACCGAATCGGCAGGGTTGGATGTATTAAAGAAAGAATAAATTACCGTGCTTGTTCCTATGGAATCATGCGGGTTGAAATGCGCAATAAAAGATGTATCGGTAGCGCCTGCAGCAATGGGTTGTGCTGAGCCTGATACGCTCACATACGGCGGATAGCAGGATATACCCCAGCATAATACACTGGTAGAGCCGGAAATTAAACTAATATAAATTCTCCTGACTTTTACGTTGAGGCTGGCGCCAGAATTATTTTTTACATTAAAGGCTGCCGAAGTTTCAGCATCCGGGGCGCCGTAAAGCGTTACCGTTGTGCCGGATATAACAGCGCCTGTTGCTTTGTCTAATATCTGAAGGCTTTGCGATTTGCATAAATTACCTGCCATCAGAAAAACAACAATTAAAAGTATATATATTTTCATAGGCAATTTTTTATCAAAGTAAAAAGCAAATATATAAAAATAAATCTGAATTTTCAAACAGACTCGGTATGTTGTTTATCAATACGATTAATTTTCAAGTAAAATGGTAATATTAAACAGGATCCCTGCCGGGGCTGTATTGCCGACTTTATAAGCGCATAAAAACATCCTGGCGCCGACTCTGAAATTCACATCGGCATTCCTGTTAAAGAGATATCCGCCTCCCCCGGTTAGCATAAGCCCTCCGCTATGTTCAAAGTTTTCATTAATCTTGGCATTGGCGCCGCTGATCCCCATGCCGCCTCCCACAAACGGAGTATGTCTTTTATCGTTAAACGGATACATTACATCAATATCAAAGGCGTAAACGTTGAAATCTCCGAAATAGCCTTCGGCCTTGATATCAATCATAAAATTCCTGCCATCGTAAGAAAGCATTCCGCCAACGCCGGCAGACGGGTTATTAACCGTGAAACCAAACGGGATTCCGCCTCCGACCGTAAGGCCCCAGTAGTAGCTGGCATTCACTTTCTGCAACTGCCGCGCTTCGTAATTCGACACATTATATATATCCTGCTCTTCTGATGCTTTGGTTTTCGACGACATGGCCTTTGCCATGCGCTGCATGGTAGGGTCAAGGTCAGACAGGCTGCGCGACTTGATCATGTCGTTCCACACTTTTGATCCGTCGGCAGTTTTGTAAAGCGTCAGAGAAATTACAATTACGGTTTCGCTGATGCTGTTTATCTCGCCTACGGCAAAAAAACCGGCTCCCGCTTTTTGGGCATTCTGCATGGTTTGTACCAGCGTTTCTTTATACAGGGTGTCCTTTTTCTCAGGTAAAATAATCGTAAACACATTTAAATTATCAACATATGTTTTGAAAAGTTTCGATGAAGAGTACTGGTAATCCGGGTGCATGTTCAACACCTCGAAAAACGGGAGGTAAACTTTTTCCTGTGCTTTAACAAAGTTGAAACAGGAAAAAATTAAAAGGATGATAAAAATATTCCGTTTCATAATGGTTAATTTTAATTCAAAAGTAAGAAATTAATCATTATTACACAAAAATAATACCAAAAAGCAGAGTAAAGCCGATTTAAAATCGGCTCTACAAAGAAAACTTTTCCTGTATTTTTTTAGTTGCCTCTTCAAAACCCGGCTTGCCAAGCAGTGCAAACATATTGTTTTTATATGCTTCAACGCCCGGCTGGTCAAAAGGATTCACATCGAGGAGATAGCCGCTGATGCCGCAGGCTATTTCGAAGAAATACAGCAACTGGCCTATGTAAAATTCGTTGAGCTTGGGTATCTCGATATGAATGTTGGGAACGCCGCCATCCACGTGGGCGAGAATGGTTCCCAGTTCAGCCATTTTATTTACTTCGTCAAGGGGCTTATTGGCAAGGAAATTCAGCTTGTCTAAGTTTTCTTTATCTTCGGGAATGAGCAGGGTGTGATTGGGTTCTTTCACTGAAATAACGGTTTCAAAAATCGTACGCAAACCATCCTGGATGTATTGCCCCATCGAATGAAGGTCGGATGTGAAATCCACAGCGGCAGGGAAAATGCCCTTGTTCTCTTTGCCTTCGCTTTCGCCGTAAAGCTGTTTCCACCATTCTGAAATATAATGCAGCTTCGGATTATAATTTACTAATATTTCAATTTTATGGTTGCTTTTATATAAGGCATTTCTTGTGGCAGCATAAACGGCAGCCGGGTTTTCTTCAAATTGTGAATTCAGGCCTGTGAGTTTCTGCATCGCTTTAGCGCCGTCAATCAATTCACGGATGTTAAATCCTGCAAGGGCAATCGGCAGTAAGCCGACAGGAGTTAATACGGAGTAGCGACCGCCCACATCATCGGGGATTTCAAATGTCTTGTACCCTTCCTTGTCGGCTAATTGTTTCAGGGCTCCTTTCCGGGCATCTGTCACAGCGATGATCCTTTCTTTAGCGCCATCTTTACCCCAGCGTTTTTCAATATCATTCTTGAATAACCGGAAAGCAATGGCGGGTTCCGTGGTGGTTCCCGACTTTGAAATAACCACTACGGCATATTCTTTATCTTTCAGCAGGCCGAGCAGTTCGCAATGATAGTCTTCGCTGATGTTCTGGCCGGCAAATAGTACGAAAGGATTTTCCCTGTCTTTTTTCATGGCGGAAAAACTGTCGGAAAGAGATTCAATCACTGCTTTTGCGCCAAGGTGGGAGCCGCCGATTCCTATCACAATAAGGTATTCAATTTTGCTTTTCAGATTTTTAGCGATTTTTTCGATCTCTTTAATCTCTTTTTCAGTAATAACAGAGGGCAGGTTTACCCACCCGAGAAAATCATTTCCTTTTCCCGTTTTATTATAAAGGGTCTCGATATGCCTTGATATTTCGCTGCTATAGCCGCCGATGGTTTTCAGTGAAACAAAATCCGATACTTTTTCAATGTTTAATTTTAAGTTTTCCATATTTTTTAGTTTAACGGTTGTTCCTTGGTTATACGTTTATTGCATAAATTTATATATTAACTTCTTTGGTAATCAGTAAACGGTAATCGGTATTCGGTTAAGGAAAACTACCGATTACCTGCCTGCCGGTAGGCATGGCTGTTCGCCGCAGGCGAAACCGATCACTGATTACTTTTTTATAACACAACAGAGCCTCAAAGTTAATTATTTTAATTTTTCCGTCAATAGTTTTATTTCAATGGCCGGTGATATTTTTTCATAAAGGATGTTGTATACGGCATACACAATGGGCATTTTGATATTATAGTTTTTGTTTATTTCATAGATGCAACTGGTGGCGTAATATCCTTCGGCAATCATATTCATTTCCATCATGGCCGATTTCACGGAATAACCCTTGCCGATCATGGCGCCAAAGGTCCTGTTCCTGCTGAACTGGGAATATGCTGTAACTAATAAGTCTCCAAGGTAAGCAGAACTGTTGATCTTGCGGTTTGCGCTGGGCGTTATTTTTTCAAGGAAACGCTTCATCTCACGTATGCAGTTTGAAACAAGCACCGCCTGGAAATTATCGCCGTATCCTATTCCGATGCAGATTCCTGCCGCTATGGCAAAAATGTTTTTTAAAACAGAGGCATATTCGGTTCCATAAATATCTTTTGCAAACCTTGTTTTCACATACCGGCATTCGATTTTTTCGGAAAGCAATTTTGCCACGCGGCTGTTTTCTGCACCCAGGGTGAGATACGACAAGCGTTCAAGCGCTATTTCTTCTGCATGGCACGGGCCGGCAATAACGCCCATTGAACTTAAAGGCACATTATAATATTTGTGAAAAAAATCTGCAATGGTAATATTGTCCTTGGGTATAATCCCCTTAATGGCAGAAAAAATAATTTTGTCTTTCAGCGGTAGTGAAAAAGAGATCAATGAATCTTTCAAAAAAGCAGAAGGTATTGCAAAAATTAATATATCCGAATTGGTCACAGCCTCGTTGATATCGCTATAAAAATTTATTTTGGCGGTATCAATTAATAAGGAGGTAAGATAATTGGGATTGTGCCTGTTTTTCCGGATGTAATCAACAACTTCAGGCCTGCGGATATACCAGTTTACTTTTTCGCAATTGTTCAGCAATAGCTTGATGATCGCTGTTGCCCAGCTTCCTCCCCCGATTACTCCGACGCGGTGTGTTTCAGCCATAATAAGAATAAGTTTGAAAAAAAATCACGGTAAAACTAAATACTATTTAAGCGTTGGCAATAAAAAGTTTTTAACAGGATTGCCGAAAAATTAAATTTATTTACAAATAAGAATTACATTTTTATTTCTATTTTTGTTTTAATTAAAAAATGAATTTATGGCATCATCAAAAGTCGAAGCGACCTTGGAGGCGGCCCGCCAGTTGGGATTAAATCAGGAAGAATTTGATCATATTAAAAAGATATTGGGTCGTACGCCGAATTTTACAGAATTAAGTATTTATTCTGTGATGTGGTCTGAGCATGCTTCTTATAAAAATTCTATCAAGTGGCTGAAAACACTGCCCCGCAAAGGGAAAAGCATTCTTGCTGAAGCAGGCGAGGAAAATGCCGGCCTTGTGGATATTGGCGAAGGCTGGTCTTGTGCGTTTAAAATAGAATCGCACAATCATCCTTCGGCAGTTGAGCCTTACCAGGGCGCTGCAACAGGAGTTGGCGGTATTAACCGTGATATTTTCACCATGGGCGCAAGGCCTATTGCACAGCTTAATTCATTGCGTTTCGGCGACATCGGCAGCGACCGGACCAAATGGCTGCTGAAAGGCGTGGTTAAAGGCATCGGCGATTATGGCAATGCCTTCGGAGTGCCGGTGGTGGGCGGCGAAGTATTCTTTGACGATTGCTATAATGCAAATCCGCTTATAAATGCTATGTCTGTGGGCATCATGAAAAAAGGCAACATGATTTCTGCAACATCAAAAGGAGTGGGTAACCCTGTGTATATTGTGGGCTCGTCAACAGGTAAAGACGGCATTCATGGAGCAACTTTTGCCTCTGCAGACCTTCATGAGAATTCAGCCGACGATATTCCCTCGGTTCAGGTAGGCGACCCATTCCAGGAAAAACTGTTGCTCGAAGCTACGCTTGAGTTGAAAAAAACCGGCGTTATTGTCGGTATGCAGGACATGGGCGCCGCCGGCATTATCTGCTCTACTTCCGAAATGTCTGCCCGGGGAAATCACGGCATGAATATATATCTTGACAAAGTGCCGCTGCGCCAGAAAAATATGGAAGCGTGGGAAATACTGCTCTCGGAATCACAGGAACGGATGCTGGCGGTTGTTCAGAAAGGAAAAGAAAAAGCAGTGGAAGACATTTTCAAAAAATGGGATTTGCATTGCGCTATAATCGGCGAAGTCATAAAAGAAGACATATTGAATTTTTATATGCACGGCGAACTTGTTGCAAAAGTTCCCGCATCAACGCTTGTGCTTGGCGGCGGCGCTCCCGTTTATGACCGGACATATAAAGAACCGCATTATGTGAAGGAATTGAAAAAATTCAATATCGAAGATGTTCCCGAACCGGAAGATATGTGCGAGGTAGCCCGCTTTATGATAGGCCTTCCAAACATCGCTTCAAAAAAATGGGTGATAGAGCAGTACGACTCCATGGTGGGTACGATTAATATGAGCACCAATTTCCCGACAGATGCCGCCATAGTAAATATAAAGCGTACAAATATTGCCCTTGCTCTTACCTGCGACTGCAATGCTCGGTATGTATATGCAGATCCCCAAAAGGGAGCGATGATCGCTGTTGCCGAAGCTGCAAGAAATATTGTTTGCTCCGGCGCTGAACCGCTGGCCATAACCAATTGCCTGAATTTCGGCAGCCCATATAGCCCTGAAGTATACTGGCAATTTGTGGAAACAATTAAGGGCATGGGCAAGGCCTGCACAAAATTCGGCACTCCGGTAACCGGCGGAAATGTGAGCTTTTATAATCAAACTTCTATTGGCGGTAAAGTAGAACCGGTTTACCCAACTCCTGTTATCGGTATGCTGGGCGTACTGAAAAATAAAAATCAACAGATGACAATGGCCTTTAACGGCAAGGGATGTATGATATTTCTCTTAGGCGAATCGAGAAACGATATATCTTCATCAGAATATCTGAATTCATATCATAAGATTAAAAAATCTCCGACGCCTTATTTTAATATTGAAGAAGAATTCAGGCTGCATGAGGTTGTAAAAGGCCTTATCCGGAATAACCTTATCAAATCGGCACACGATGTTTCGGATGGCGGCTTGTTCGTAACATTGCTGGAATGCGCCATGCCCCGCAATTTCGGATTTGATGTAACCACCGATGCGGAAAACCGCAGGGATGCTTTCCTGTTCGGAGAGGCGCAGTGCCGTATTGTTGTTTCGGTATCGCAATCAAAAGAAACAGCATTTATTGACTACATGCTCGAAAAGAATTTTCCGTTCTCAACATTGGGTCATGTTACCAAGGGAGAAATCCGGATTGATGATATTTCTTTCGGGTTTGTAAAAGATCTGAAAAAGATTTATGAAACAGCATTGGAAAAGCATCTGGAGTGATGCCTGACGGGTAACGTTTATACCTGTTGAAAACTTTTCTTTGAAACTTTTTTGATGCAGCGATTTTTTTAGAAAAAATGTTTACTTTAGTTTTTCAAAAAAGCTATTAAAAATTTATGAATATGCATATAGGAGTTGCAGGAAATATCGGTTCGGGAAAGACCACGTTGACACGATTGCTGTCCAAGCATTACAACTGGGAAGCGCACTACGAAGATGTGGATGACAATCCTTACCTGAATGATTTTTATGAAGACATGCAGCGGTGGTCTTTCAACCTTCAGGTTTATTTTTTAAACAGCCGTTTCCGGCAGATCCTTGAAATCAGGAAATCGGGCAAAAAGATCATACAGGACAGAACCATTTATGAAGATGCCTATATATTTGCCCCAAATCTTCATTCCATGGGCCTTATGACCACGCGCGATTTTGAAAATTATTTCTCATTATTCGGATTGATGACCTCTTTGGTTCAGCCTCCGGATCTCTTGATATATCTGCGTTCTACAGTGCCCAACTTAGTTAACCAGATTCAGAAGCGCGGCAGAAAGTATGAAAATGCCATCCGCATTGATTACCTCACGCGGCTCAATGAACGCTATGAAGCGTGGATTTCTTCTTACAATTTAGGAAAGATTCTGATCGTGGATGTTGACAATACCAATTTCTCTGAAAATCCGCTCCACCTGCGCGAAGTGATCAACAAAATCGATGCAGAAATTCACGGCTTATTCTAATGTTAAGCAATGCCTGAATTTTTAATTTAAGGAAGATATTTTTTATAGAAAAACAAATGGCAGACAACGTATGTTAATCTGCCACTCGCAAACTATTTCACTTATATTAATCCTTGTCTTCTTTATCTTCTTTGTCTTTTTCTTTTTTCTTGGTAAGTTTTCCGTTGGAATCATAAAGCAATTCCATGACTTTTCCGCCCTGCTCAATTTCTGCTTCATAGCTTACGGCGCCGTTTGCTTCACTTTTTGCAGCTTCTTTTATTTTGGCTCCTTTGAAATTTTTTGCAATGTCGTCTGTGATCGCCTTTGGCAGATCTGTTTCTTTGATTTCGGATTCCACTTCAAGCACATTGCCTTTATCATCAAATTTTACAGATGCCTTAACATCATTCATCTTAAATTCTGCTTCAATCTGTCCTTCTTCTTTTTCCCATTTCACATCGGTTGCTGCTACATATAATTCTTTGAATTTTTTCACACAAACATTTTTTTCATCTTTTGCGATATTGCCCTTCAGGTCGAAGAATGCTTCTGCAAGACAGACTGTGTCTTTTTCTGCTTCAAATTCATAAAATTCTCCGTCAGAGTTCTTTTCGAATTTTACATCCGCTTTGAGCTCGCCGTAAAATACTCTCCAGTATTCTTTTGCCATTGCGGGAATTTCAGCTTCTTCGGCATTCCGTTCTGTTTCGTCCCATGTTCCGTCTGCTTTGAAACTGATCTCCCAGTCTTTTCCATCGTCTTTAAATTTTCCCTCATAGGTTTTGTCTTTTTCCTGTTCCCATTTCACATCCGTTACATTGGGATACATCTCTTTGAACTTAGCCTTTACTGCATCAGGCACATCGTCGTTTTTGCACATTGTGAAAACGAACGGCAACACAAAAATGATAACCAATAATTTTTTCATAGCTTTAAATTTTTAAGGTTTATATTTCAAAAATAGAATCAAAATCTGTTTAAATTCTGTAGATTAAATTTCAGGGAAAGAAATTTTAAAAATATGATTTTCGTTTTGGGTTAAATACCGGATTTCAATATTATAAAAAACCGCTATTTTTTTAACAATGGCAAGCCCAAGCCCCAGCGATCCGGAATCCTGAAACCCTTTGTGGAACCGGTTGAATAATTCCTGCGGATTTCCTTTAACCGGCGGTCCGCTGTTTTCAATTATAAACTCTTTTGAGTTGAGCGAAATATTAATTTTGCCCTGCTTGAAATTATGTTTAATAGAGTTGCTGAGCAGGTTTGATATTAAGATATCTGCAATATCCGGATTGATATTCAACGACGGGATAGAATTGAAATTTACGGACAGCTCAATTTGTTTCTGTTCGATCAGGTCAAAATAATTTTGCAGGTGCTTTTCAATGATGGCTTGAATATTCACCGGCTCCGAAGAAAACTGTCTGTTCTCGATTTTTGTAATCAGTACCAGGGCCTGGTTTATTTTTGATAAACGGTGGGTGGCATCGTAAATGCTTTGAATAAGTTGTATCTGCGACTCTGCGAGATTTTCTGACTGCATGAGCAATTCTGTCTTAGATTTTATAATGGCAAGAGGAGTCTGTAATTCGTGGGAAGCATTTTCTGAAAATTCTTTTTGCATGTTGAAGTCATGAACTGATTTCTCCGTCATCTTTTTGATGGCTTCATAGAGCTTTTTAAATTCCGAAATATTTGTTTTATCTAATTCCAGCGGCTTATTGGCAGACAGATCAAATTGTTCCAGTTTCTGCAACGAAGAATAAAACGGTCGCCATATTTTTTTGGATATATAGTAATTTACAGTAATCAGGCTTACCAGTAAAATAATTAAAATAATCCATAACGACATAGTGATTCCGCTGATTAAATCTTCTGATTCCATCATGGATTTGAAAACACATACCCGGTAATTCGCATTCTTCGATTTCATAGAAAAAATAAGATACCGGTATGAAGCAAGTTCATTTTCTATAGTATTGTAAAGAAGGGTATCGCCGATTATTTCTGCAACCTTTTCTGTTGCCTGAATTTTTTCGATATAGATACTATTTTCTGCAGTATTTATAGTTCCCAACAAGGTATCTTTCTCGGAAATTATTTTTATAAGCTGCTTTTTTTGATTCATCAAAGAATCAAGGATCTCTTCATTAATTTCTGAAGATAAAAAAATATACAGGATAATACCTCCGGCAACAAATGCCGCTAAGGAATACATTAAATAATATACCGTGGTTTTTGTAAGAAGTTTCATGGCGCTGTTATTTTATAACCCATACCGTAAATGGTCTTGATATAATCGAGCCCGCCTTTCTCGATAATTTTTTTCCGAAGGTTTTTAATATGGGTATAGATGAAATCGAACGAATCGGCCATATCCATGTTGTCTCCCCACAAATGCTCTGCAATAGATTCCTTTGTAATTACCCGGTTTATGTTGGATAAAAAATATAAAAGCAGGTCGTATTCTTTTTTTGTCAGGATTATTATTTGATTGTTTACAAAGACCTGCATCCTGTCGGTATTGATTTTTATTTCATTAAACACCACTTCGTTTTTGCCTATAAAGTTTCTTCTGCGGATTACAGATTTTACCCGCGCATTCAGTTCCGACAGGTGAAAAGGTTTGGTAATATAGTCGTCGGCCCCGATATGAAGCCCTGTGATTTTATCGTCCAGCGCATTTTTTGCAGAAATAATTACTACGCCTGTTTCGGGTTTTGTTTTTTTCAGTTCTTTAATCACATCAAGCCCGTTGCCTCCCGGCAACATAATATCAACAATAATGCAGTCATAATTATAAAGGTCTGTCTTTTCAATAGCGCTATCATATGTAACGGCGCTTTCGCAAACATACCCTTCCTGCATCAAGTACCTGATGATATCCGAAAGCAGTTCGGTCTCGTCTTCAATTACAAGTATTTTCATGGTATTTTTTTTCAAATGTATTTATTAATTCTGTTTTTTTTCTGAAGGATTAAAACTTGTAGTAAAAATAATATTTTGACAATCATAAACCTGTTTAAGGTAACCCGTTGACAGTATAACTATCCTTTTAATAATAAATATATTTATCAAATTGTATTAAGAGGAAACATATCTTTTGGGAAAATAATTATTCAATAAAACTATTGGTAACGGCAATGCCCCTCAACAAAGTTAACCTTTGTTCACTTTAATTTTGATTATAAAAATGGAACCTATGATTGCAGGAATTGCAAGGTTTATAATCCATAGCAAAAGGGATGCAGAAACAATACCTGCTGCCTGGGCGCTGAACATCCCTATAAAAAACAAAGCCACCGACCCCCTGGTTCCTACTTCTGTAATTCCGGCAGTGGGTATGATAGCCATTATTAAATACGTAAGGGCAATTGATATTAACGCGTTATAAAGGTTTATATCAACTCCGAAAAATTGCAGAGCCAGAAAAAACTGAAATGTAAAAACTACGTAACGTCCGCTGCTGAGCAATAACAGATAAAACAATTCGCTGCTTTTATACCGGCTTAAAACGGAGATCAGCGGTTCGTGTTTTTTAAAAAACCGAAATCGTAATAACAGGTTTTTAACTTTTGCCAGATTAAAGAAAAGATAAATCAGGATAAAGGAAATAATAACGGTGATATAAATGTAAACATGGCTGATTTGGTTTGTGTGTTGCATGTTGAAAAATACAGCAAGCGCAATCAGTCCGGTCAATACGGTAACAATGAGCTGGCTGAGATTTCCAATGATTGTGGATGATATTGCGGGAATCCTGTTTTCTTTATTCAGCACAAAAATCCTGCCGCCAAATTCACCTATCCTGTTGGGAGTAAAAATAGAGACCGTAATGCCTGTCAGTATGGCTTTGAAAGATGTGAAAAATGAAATGTTTTCGATTTTTTTAACTAAGTATTTCCATTTCACCGATTCGATACCCCAGTTAATAAGCATCAGAAGAACTGCTAATAAAAGAAAATAGCATGAATTACCATTATCAAAAGGTTTTACTATTTCAGAAAGGTTGTTATACGCGCAAAGCCTGTAAGCAATGTATCCGTAGGAAACAAAAATGACAATGAATTTTATGGAAGCAATCAGCCTGTTATTTTTTTGCATCTTTGAAAAACCGAAAAACAAACCTACTGTTATGTCAAATCTGGAATGACGCAAAATGTCATTTTGAGCGGAGTCGAAAAATAGACATTTTGCTTACGGTTCACGCTTCGACACTTCGGTAAGCTCTGTGCGACGCTCCGCTCAGCGTGACCGCGTTTTTTATCAGGCTTAACACTACAATATTTTAAAGTTTAAAGTTCAATAGTTCGGTAAAAATTTGATATTAACAAAGGTATGTAAATAACTTTTACAACCGACCAGTAGGACAAAAGAAAAAGACATCAATTTTGTTTTTATGATAAAAAAACGTCTTGATGTCTTCCGAAAGAGCGAGGCTC
>JACREX010000068.1 GCA_016212695.1 Bacteroidia bacterium | reverse complement strand
AGTTCAGAGATAAATTAAACCCTGATAAAATTAACATCCGCCAGAAAAAAGTCATGCGTAATATGGTTGCATGCAGAACGCCTCAAATGGGCGCTCATGTCGCCTTTTGCAATCATTGCGGAAAAGAGCATGTCTTTTATAAAAGTTGCCGTGACAGGCATTGTACCCGTTGTGGCGGTCTGAAACGTGATGTCTGGGTAGCTAAACGTAAAGCCGATGCCTTACCGGTTGATTACTTCCATATTGTCTTTACAATTCCGGAATCTCTCAACAGACTTTGTCTTTTTAAACCGGAAATAATGTACAATATCCTGTTTAAATCCGCTTGGGATACCATTAGTCATTTCGCCTCAAAACATCGTCACCTCGGGGTAAAAACCGGTATGGCAGCTATTCTTCATACATGGGGTCAAACCCTCGCGTTACATCCGCACATTCATTGCCTCGTACCTGGCGGTGGAATTACTCCGCAAGGTAAATGGAAAAATGCCCGTCCAAATGGTAAATACCTTTTCCCTGTCAAAGCAATGAGTAAAGTTTTCAGAGGCAAATTTACCGATGAACTTTACAAACTCCAGGAGGAAAAAATTATTTCACTTGATACTCCCATTGATCCAACAAAAAAATATCTTCACCCTTTATATAAAACCAAATGGGTTGTGTATGCCAAAAATCCTGTAAACGGCGGCGAGCAAGTGATTGAATATATCGGCAAGTATTCTCATCGTGTAGCCATCAGTAACAGCAGGATCAAAGATATAAGCGATGATAAAGTCACTTTCTCATGGTTTGATTACCGAAAATCGGTACAAGACATTATGCAATTGGATGGCGAGGAATTTCTCCGCAGGTTTCTCCTTCATGTCCTGCCTTCTGGTTTTGTCAAAATCCGGCATTACGGTATTCTCTCATGCAGAAATAAGGAAAAGAATATTGCTCTTGTGCATAACTTTTACGACTCTAAAAGACCTACTTCGCTCAAAGGGCTGAATTGGAAAGAATTGTTTATGCTCCTTTATGGACGTTCTCCTTTCCTTTGTCCTTATTGTAAAAAAGGCGAACTCGTCATTAAAGAAATCCTGCCTCCCATGAGAAGCCCGCCTTTACATCTGCTTGTCCGGCAGAATGAGCCGGTTTATGCTGTTATTTAATCCCCCGTTTTTTTTATAAAAAAGACATGGATGGGGTATGTCTGTTTTTCCGGTTTTTGGCAGTTTTACAACATTAAACGAGTCAAAAATTTCAAAGAACTTTGTTATGTTGAATTTATTCAGGTTTTTTCTTAAAATATTTGAGCAAAATGTTCCGTTTTTCCCCAGATTTATATATTCGTTATCACCTCTTTTCAGATTGAATACCCATATATTTAAAAGGCCTGCTGTAATGGGTTATGTGCAACACCAGGCATGATGAATGTCCCGCGTGCTATGCATTCATTTCTCTTTTTTTCAACTCCTCTGTATCTTTCAGGGAACTGCCTTTTGCAGGGCGGGAATTAATCATGCCCGAAATGTTATGCACTGGGGGTTATTCAGTTATCATTCCTTTATGAGTTTTTTCGTAATGATTTCTTTATCTGATTTTATTCTCATTGTATAAACCCCGCCAGATAATTTTGATATATCTATATTTGACTTTGTATTTGATACAACTATTTTTTTGATAACCTGTCCTTGTAAATTCATTATCTCAATTTTTCCGGCTTGTAACCCTTCTATTTCTATGTTATTGTTTGCAGGATTTGGATAAATGTTAATGTTCTGTTCAGGAATATCATTTATTCCAAGTGGACAGTCAACATTGAAAGTCATTGTT
>JACREX010000067.1 GCA_016212695.1 Bacteroidia bacterium | reverse complement strand
GCAGTAGCAGTGTTGTTGTAGGTCGGATTTACATTCAGAGTGAGCGTTACAATGGAATCGCAGCCTGAGACTGATGTAAATGTGTGAGGATATGTTCCGGCAGTAGTGTAGTTTGTTCCTCCAAAACTATAAGATTGTCCGTTGCAGATTGTCGCAGATTCACTGATTGAATAAACAGGATTTACAATAGCCGTAGCAGTAGTAGTTGTTACAGAGCCTCCGGCATTGCTTACGACACATTGATATAGGCATCCATTATTAAGCATTGAGATATTTGAAATATCAAGATTATTGGTTAATGCCCCGGTGTAAGTGGCATTATCTGTTAAATTACTCCAACCGCTTCCGCAGTTTTCCTGCCATTGATAGGTAAGCGTTCCCATGCCTGCGGCGGTTAAATCGAAATGCGCCGTACTACCTGCGCAGGCAGTATCATTAACAGGCTGTTTTACTATTACAGGAGGCGGAAAGGTTCTTACAATAAACCTGTTTGCTGTTGAAGAAAAATCAGTAATGCCTGTGGTTACGTGATACCAGCTTGTTGCGGGCAGGTTATTTGTTGAGCCGGGTGTTCCTGTGATTGATGTCCATGTACCACTGATATTTTGCCAGATAAGGGCGATGGAATCAACAAACGATGTTCCTTCGTCGGGTATGTTCCATCCTAAGTTTAATGATGCAGTAGTGCCACCAGAGTTGCTTTCTTCTATTAACCATGTGTTTTGAACACAGGTTTGGTCTGCCCCTGTTGTGGGATTAACGCCTGTTTCTACTCTAACGGCAAAGGTATCTATTGCGCCGGTGTAGTTTAAAATAGCAGGTTTATAACTGGTTAAAGCATCGCCAACAGGGAACAAGAAATCTGTTGTAAGCGGCAGCGATTTTTTTATTACATTTCCTATGCCGTTGGTAACAATGAACATGGAATTATCTGCATTTACAATTGTTGAACTTGGTAAAAGGTAAAGATTATTATTTGCTATCAATATTTTATTTGCATTGAAAACAAGCGAACCGGCAACAGAGGTGTTTATTGAAACAGTTTTATTATCTGTTCCATCAATAACCAGGTTGTTGAATGTAGTGGAGCTTGTGCCTCCGACATCCTGTGTTGCGCCATCGAGTTTTACATTACTGATGCTGCCGGAATTAAAAGCGGAATTATTTATGAAATTACCGGCAATGTAAATGTTGCCATTGTTTTGGACATTGCCGCTTAGACAATGTAATTAAATAACTTGGTTATTTCGTAATTAAGTTTTATCTTTGCAATATGAAAGATGAAAAATTAATATCAGAACGAAACAAAATATTATCACCCTTTTTAGATGAAAAATCACGAAGGCTTTTATGT
>JACREX010000074.1 GCA_016212695.1 Bacteroidia bacterium | reverse complement strand
CTAAATTCCATAATGCTATAACAGGATTTTTTCAAAATATCAACCTGAAATATAATGCCGATTTAAAAAATCTGTTGACATTAAAATTTCAATTTTTTCAAAATATAAATGCGGAAATTTATGCAGCGTAAGGTATAATATAAATGTAGTATCAAATCCAGTTGTCAATCTTGGCAACGATACTTCTTATTGTACTGATAATACTGTGACATTGGATGCAGGTAACCCGGGTCTTCAATATTTATGGTCAACCGGAGAAACAAGCCAAAGCATTTCCATTGATTCTTCGGGAAGTTATAGTGTTACTGTAACAAACCAGGGAATATGCAGCGATGCAGATACCGTGAACATCATTATACATTCGCTTCCCAATGTTGTGATAAATTCAATGGCTCCGGTTTGCGAAAACACTCCTCCGTTTGTACTTTCAGGCGGAACTCCGCAGGGTGGCACATATACGGGAAATGGTGTTACCGGTAATACCTTTACGCCAACAACACCAGGAACATTTACAATTGTTTATTCCTTTACAGATACCAACAACTGCGTAAACAGCGCCTCTGCATACCTTGTTGTGAATTCGGCGCCAGTCGCCTTTGCCGGCAATGATACTATGGTTTGCCACGGAAGCAGCATCACTTTAACTGCAACCGGAGGAATTGCTTATTTATGGAATCATGGGATTACACAAGGAATTACATTTGTCCCGGTATCAACAACAACCTATAATGTTACAGTTACCGATGGTAATAACTGTTCATCAGTTGATTCGGTAAAAGTTACGGTTGATCCGGGTGTGCCGGTGAGCGTTTCAATCACAGCAAACGATACATCAATTTGCGAGGGCACTGATGTTATATTTACGGCATTCCCGCTTAATGGAGGAAATTCGCCAACCTATCATTGGTTTCTGAACGGTAACACCGTTGGTTCAAATAGTGACACTTATTCTAATAATAATCTGGCAGACGGAGATGATGTATATTGCATTTTAATATCTTCTGAAACATGCGCGGCGAATAACCCGGATACATCAGGAACAATAATCATGACAGTAACCCCGGGTGTTGCTGTGAGTGTAAATATAACAGCAGATCCCGGCAATGCGGTATGTGATGGAACTGAAATAACTTTTACGGCTGACCCTGTTGTTAATGGGGGAACAAATCCCAACATTCAATGGTATCAAAATGGTGTATTGATCGGTTCAGGGATTACAATTACCAGAACTGTTTCCGATAACGGCGATATTATCCTCTGCATTATGACATCTAACTTTTCTGGTTGCCTTACCAACAACCCGGACACTGCTACAATGGTTGTTCAAACCTATCCTTTGCCAATAATCAGTTTTAATACAACGAACGAAAAATGTTTGGGCGCCGGGGATGGAGCCATACAAACTACAGCAACAAACGGGTCGCCTCCTTACACATATTTATGGAGCAATGGACTGTCTGTTGCCACTATAAACTCTTTGCAACCCGGAACCTATTCGGTTGAAGTAACAGACGCTCGTCTTTGCAAATCAACAAAAGAAATAGAAGTTGGTGCAGCCGCTGACGCTTGTCTATACATTCCAAATATTTTTTCGCCAAACAGCGACGGCAAAAACGACAAGCTTTATGTTCGTGGTTCCGGTATTAAATATCTGGAATTTACAATATACGACCGTTGGGGTAATAAAATATTTGAAAGCAATGAACAAAATATCGGCTGGGATGGCTGTTATAACGGATCACCTATGAATGCCGCAGTATTTGTTTATACCCTGAAAGCGGAGATGATCAGCGGAAGCATTATTGAAGAAAAAGGAAATGTTACTCTGATACGATAGTCAAAAGTTAATAGTTTATAAAGTTAAAAATAAAAATATGAAACCAAAAACTTGTAGTAAACTTGGCGTTGTATTGAGCCTCCCAGCGGTGAGCAAGGCTGAACCGTCGAAATATCGAACTATATTATTAATAGTTGTAATTGTAACTTTAACCTTTAAACCTGCCCGCCGTCGCTTGATTTTGCTGTTGTTGGCAGGCGGGCTTCAAACTGTAAACTGCCTTGCCCAGGACATCCATTTTTCGCAGTATTACGCAAATCCGTTAAATATGAATCCTGCATTAGCCGGCTCGTTGAATGAAGATGTGAAAGCAATTTTAACCTATAAAGACCAGTGGGGGCAGTTGGATAACCCGTATAAGACATATTCTTTATCTGCAGATGCCGGTTTTTTAAAAGGGAAAAACAAAAACGGATACTGGGGCTCCGGATTAAACTTGTTTTATGATATTTCTGGGATATCAAAACTCTCAACTACAACTTTAAATTTGTCCGGTTCTTATCATGTTAAATTGAATATGCAGAACTGGCTCACTGCCGGATTGCAGGGAGGAATTATTCAGAGAAAAATAAATGATGGCGCATTTCAGTGGGACAACCAATATGATGGCGTCGGATATAATCCATCCTTATCGTCCGGTGAAAACGCCGCAACCGAACCTTTTACTCTGGGGGATGTAAGTACCGGATTAGTGTGGAATTACTCGTCTGAAAAAGTAATACATCAAATAAATAATGAAGGTATTAAATCAGAATTGGGAGTTGCATTTTTTCATGTTAATAAACCGCAGTATTCGTTTTACAGCGCTTCAAAGGACAGGACGTATGCCCGGTCTGTAATTCATGGAAAAATATCTGTTGGGATTCCCAATTCTATTTTTGCCGTGATCCCTACATTTGTTTATATGAAACAAGGCCCGTCAACAGAATTTATTCCCGGCGCATACATCAGAATGATGCTTAAAGACAATACGCCCCATACGGGATTGTTTTATGCTTCTGCCTTGTCTCTCGGCGCTCACTGGCGATTGAAAGATGCCGTTGCGCTTGCATTGTTATTTGAAATGCATCACATTGCCCTGGGTTTAAGTTATGATGTAAACATATCTGGGCTGAAATATGCAACTAACCGAAACGGCGGGCTTGAGGTTACTCTAAGATATGCAACACCCAATCCCTTTGCTTATAGAAGAAAAGGCAGTAGTTTGTTGTAAAGAACTCAGCAATATTTTATGTATCATTTTATTTCTCATACCGTTTCACAACAAAACAACTCTGGCTTGGAAGATAAAATTTCAAATAATTTTTTTTATTGATATTTATGGTAGAATATATCATCAAATCATCAATACGGTCGTGTCCGTTGTATTTGTAAGAATCGCTGTTGAGAATGATTTTGTAATTTCCTTTTCTCATTTCCAAGCCATAATCCGTATAGGATCGTGCCGGGCTGAAATTAAAAACAAAAAATAGTTTTCCACGCCGGAATAAAAGTATCTGGTCTTCGTTGTTACGGATAAGCGGTTCGGGCGTATCGCCAAATATTTTTTCTTTTTTGACTAATTCGATAATATCCCTGTCAAAATCTCCCAGCGGCTGATAACGCAGATCCTGATCATCCAAAAGATGCCACTGGCGGCGTGCATAGTGGAACGACCAGTTATTTCCTTCCCTCGGAAAATCTATCCATTCCGGGTGGCCGAATTCGTTTCCCATGAAGTTGAGATAGCCATCGCCGGCACAGGCAAGCGTTACAAGGCGTATCATCTTATGAAGCGCGATGCCCCGGTCCACATATACGTTCTGATGATTCTTATGCATGTCGGAATACATATTGCTCCCGATAAGGCGGAAGATAATCGTTTGATCGCCCACGAGCGCCTGATCGTGGCACTCTGCGTAACTTATCACCTTTTCGTCGCGGCGCTTATCAGACAACCTGTAGAACATATCACCCACGTGCCAGAATTCGTCTTTTACTTCTTTGATCATTTTAACCCAGTAATCCGGAACGCCCATGGCAAGCCTGAAATCGAATCCTATACCGCCGTATTCAAGAGGTGTGGCAATACCGGGCATACCGCTCATTTCTTCTGCAACCGTTACAGCATCGGGCCTGAACTCATGGATCAATTTATTGGCAAGGATCAGGTAAGCAATGGCGTCTTCATCCTGGTTGCCGTTGAAATACTGGTCATACCCGAGAAAGTTCTGCCCCAAGCCATGATCGTAATACAACATACTGGTGACGCCGTCGAAACGGTAGCCGTCGAAATGAAACTCATCGAGCCAGTATTTGCAGTTGGAAAGAAGGAAATGCAGCACTTCGTCTTTTTCATAATTAAAGCAGCGCGAATCCCATGCCGGGTGATTTCCCCGGCTGCCATCGTGAAAATACTGGTATAATGTACCGTCGAACCGGCTGATCCCTTCCACCTCATTTTTCACGGAATGGGAATGCACGATATCCATGATCACGCTGATTCCGTAACCATGGGCATCGTCCACGAGCTGTTTCAGTTCTTCAGGGGTTCCCTGCCGGAAACATACGGCAAAAAAATTAGACACATGATATCCGAACGATCCGTAATACGGGTGTTCCTGAACGGCCATTAACTGGATGGTATTGTATCCTGCGTTAGCGATACGGGGAAGCACATTCCGCCTGAACTCATCGTAAGAGGCCACCCTGCCTTCTTCAGACGACATTCCCACATGGGCCTCATACACCAGCGGGTTCTTGTGCTTGTTTTTATATTTATTTTTCCAGATATATTTCTCTTCCGGATACCAGACCTGCGCATTAAAAATTTTTGTGCGTTCGTCCTGCACCACGCGCCGCGTCCATGCGGGAATGCGCTCGCCACTGCCGCTATCCCAGCAAACGAGTAACTTATACTGATCGCAATGGGCGAATGTATTCATCGGAAGCTCTATCTCCCAGTTTCCATTTCCAATAGGTAACAGGCGGTAATTCGTGTGCGGTTTCCAGTTACAGAAATCTCCAAGCAGGTAAATGTTCCCGGCATTCGGGGCCCATTCACGAAAAATCCAACTGCGTTCTGTTTTATGCAGGCCATAATAAAGATATCCGTTCATCACCTCATGCAGTTTAGCGTGCCCTCCGGTAAGTTCTTTTTCTTTTTGGAAAGCCCGTTGAACCCTATGGATAATACTATCCTTATAAGGTTCAAGATACGAGTCGTTTTTTATAATGCATAGAGTTTCCATAGATCAGTTTTTTGCAGAACAAAACTAATACAAATTACTGTAAGGAGCAAAAGATAAAACTTTAGGACTGGAGAAGAGTTTATATCAAAGGTATGAAGGGTATAGGAATATAAGGAGTATAATGGGCAAATAGTGACTGAGGCTCTCGAAGGCGCCGATGGAAAATAGGGGGATTACATTACCGCACCACTGTTACATACCCTGTTTTTATTGCAGACACTCCCTGGTTATCTTTATATTTTACATACCAGACAAAGGTGCCGGGGCTTACTTTTTTGCCCTTTACGGTTCCGTCCCAGCCGGCAGCGATATCAGCGCTTGAATAAATTATTTCTCCCCATCGGTCGTAAATAATCAATATAAATTCAGAAAGATTGATGCCGCTGGCAAACACACGGAACACATCATTGGCGCCATTCTTATCAGGACTAAATGCTGTTGGGGCAAAAAAAGTAGCTTCATCTTTTACTTCAACAGGTGAAGTGGTTGTATCGAGACAGCCAAAAACGCTTATGGCTACCAGTGTAACCAGGAATTGTCCCGATTGACTATATACATGGTCCGGGCTGGCGTCTGAAGACGAGGCGCTGTCGCCGAATGTCCACGCGTATGCCGCTGCATCGGAAGAATAGTTGAAAAACGAGACAATCGGATCGAGAATACTTACGCTTGCAGGTTTCGGATAAAATTTCGCTTCCGGTTTACGATACACTTCAATAAAATCCTGTATAACTAAGCTTCCATTGCAGCCATACTTTGAGATTATAGTTAACGAAATATCATAGGCGCCGGGATTATTAAATGTATGAACCGGAGACATGGCCGTTGACGCGGTATTATCTCCAAAATCCCATAAACAGGATGCTCCCGGGTTATTTGTATTTACATTAAATGTAACCCGCATCGGCTGGCAGCCTTTGCTGATATCTGCACTGAACAAGGCATCGGGTTGCGGGAGCGTTACGATTTTTACAGAATCAATACCCGTGGCGCCGCAATTATCGTTGGCCATAAATGTATAAACCGTGGTTTGAGCCGGATAAACCATGAAAGGAAAAGTAATCATCTGTCCGCTTGCGTTAAAAAATGTATACGGGCCGCCATCGCCGCCGTTAACAGTATAACCTACGAACACCGAATCGCCAGCGCATACTGTATCTTTGTTTACAGAAACACTAAAAAATATAGGCGATCCGACCGTGATCGAAACGGTTGCCGTATTGCTTGTGCAATTCGATGCATCTTTTACATACACGGAGATAACCGTATCGGTATATGCTATAAAATTTAAGGTTGATGTACCCGCAATATTTTCCCAGTAATACGTATAGGGCGATGTCCCTCCGGAAACATTAGGTATAATAGTAACCGCCGTACCGTAGCATATTTGCTGATTCTGCGCGGTAACAACAATCTGTTGCGGTTGTGTTATAACTACGGAGTTTCCGGCAGTGCACAAATTTGCATCCGTAACAACCACGCTATAAGTTCCCGCAGGGATGTTACTTAAATTCTGGGTTGCAGCCATATTGTTCCATAAAAAATTATAACCCGGAACACCTCCGCTTACGGTCAATGTTACGGATCCGTTGTTATCTCCATAGCATGTTGCATTGGTTCCTGTTGCACTTACAAGCAGGGGCTGGGGCTGGGTTATAACAGCCGTTGCCATGGCGCTGCATCCTCCGGCATCTGTAACAGTAACGGTAAATGATCCGGCAGTAAGTTGTGTGGCTGTAGCTGTTGTCTGTGCCGGAATAGTGTTCCAGATATATGTATAAGGAGTCGTCCCCCCGGTAATTGAAACAGTTGCTGTTCCGTTATTTCCACCAAAACAATTTATATCGGTTTGAGAATTTATGGCGGCATTCAGGCCTCCCTGCTGATTAATGGTAACCGATGCAACAGCGGTACATGCATGAGAATCCGAAACGGTTACCGAATAATTTCCTGCTGCCAGTGCGCTTGCAGTCGGAGTGGTTTGTGCAGGAACGGTATTCCAGATGTATGTATATCCGGGCGTTCCGCCGCCGGCCGTAACCGTTGCGCTTCCCGTACTGCTTCCGCATTGCGCATCAATTATGTTTGAAATTACGGCTGTTACGGCAGGAGGTTCGGTAATGGTTGTATTTGCCGTTTGGGTACAATTATGCTGATCGGTCACCGTCACGGTATAAGTACCGGCAGCTAAATTAGACGCGGTAGCCGTATTCTGAGGTATCGCAGTGCTCCATGTATAATTGTATGCCTGCGTGCCGCCATTTGCAACGGCAGTGGCGGTTCCATTGTTGCTTCCGAAACAAGTAAGATTTGTTACATTTGAAATCGAAACCGTTAGAACAGCCGGTTGTGTGATTGTAACAGTGGTATTTGCTGTACACCCGTTTGCCGCTGTAGATGTAACCGTATAAGTGGATGCTGCCAGATTATTTAATGTTGCCCCGGCGCCTGAATTACTCCATGAATACTGGTAGGGAGCCGTTCCGCCATTACCCTGCACCGTTACAGAGCCATCATTCAGTCCGAAGCAACTGACATCGGTCTGGCTGACAATGTTGATGGTGCCGTTTGCAGACTGTGTAACCGTGGTTGAAGCAATCGCAGTACAGGAACTGGTGTCTGTTACAGTAACAGAATATGTACCTGCGACAGTTACCGAAAGCATAGGGTTCGTGGAATTATCCTGCCATAAATACGATGTGGCTCCGGGCGATGTGGCGTCGAGCGTTAAGGTTCCGCCGGCGCATACAGACTGATTCTGCGGAAGACTCACAGACGCGCCGGTAACATTCACGTATATGGAATCCTGCCTGGTAAAATTACAATCGTCTTTGTAGGATACATGATACATAGTAGATACAGTCGGATTAACAATCGGATTTGCCACAGTAGTGCTGCTGATTGCATAATCGGGTGTCCACACAAAATTTGAACCGCCCGTAAGCCCTAATTGTATCGGGTGTCCGGAACAAATGGTAGTGTCGCTGAATAACGCCATGGACATATCATTTGCAAGACAAACCTGCTGAAGATTATATAATCCGCCGGTTCCACCGGTAAATCCCCAAAATACATTATTGGTTGAAAATAATGTGCGGATATCATAATGCACTTTAATTCTTCGTATGCAATCAAAATAAACCTTTAAGGTATCACTATATGGATTCCAGGAAATTCTTACCTTATGAAAATTCCCGTCTTTGATATTTGAAATAAAAGGTAATGCCTGAACAGGCCCGGCGATAATAGCAGTGGTTGTAGCATGGTTTGTGATACCATCCCTGAAAACCGTAATATGATCATAGCTCGGATCAGAGGCGCTGACCTGGTTTTGAAAAGTATCAAATTCAACCCCCATAGACGGGGAAAAACCGGAGAATCCCATTCCTTCGCCCATATTTCCAAGCGCATTGTACCCCACGGTTTGCAAAACAAAAACCATACCATCGGCGCCGTTCGAATTGGAGCCGAAATTCATGGTCAAATCAATATCGAAAGGATTATTTAGATTCAAAGGATCGTTATACCAAACGGCGCCCGTCTGATTAGGTTGGTTCGGAGTTAAAATATAGCAACCCGATCCGGTAGCAGAAGCGGAACCATTCACATGATAGGTCTGCGCTTTCATACCGGATCCGGCAACGAGTAAAAGAGCTAATATCAACCCTTTGATAAGGATGAGTATTTTCATTAATTCCTGTATTTAGCCATTCAAATTATCAATTAGACGCAACATACCGCTGATTAGTTGCCCGTTTTTTTCTACGAAAATAACAAAACAACATAAACCCAAAAAATAATTCCCAAAATATTTGTTATTTATCAAAAATCTTTTTATTATCTTTACAGAAACCAAAACTAAGGAGTTGTTAAAAAATAACATTTACATTTTGAACTTTAAAAAATATCGAATAATGAACACTGAATAACGAATGTCGAAGTGTTCAAATACTTCAAAATTCTGCAGTTCGATATTCGATATTCATAATTTATTTAATTGTAAACTTTAATGTTTTACAAATCCTAAGTTGTAATAGACTAAACACTGCCTATGAAAAAACCCCTCCAAATATTATCTCTCTTTCTGCTTGCTCTTGTACAATGCCTGCCCCGACAGTTCGGGGGTACAACCCTTCAAGCGCAAAACCTTGTTCCTAATGGAGATTTTGAATTGGGGCCTGACAGTTCATCTATTGGATGGTATTGGCGTCTTGATAGTAATTGTTCTGCTTTAGATACTGTTCTTGGGCCAGATTTTTGGATTGTAGTGAGTGATTCACCCGACCGATTGATAGAAGGCGATATTCCTTATATTTACTGTGTTTGGGATAACGGCACAGCTCAATCAGGCAAAGCATATACAGTGTTTATATATGATGAAGCAGGCAAAACAACTTTGTTGGCTCCATTGCAAAAAGATACCATTTATCGCTTTCAATATTATTTGTCTTGGGAAACTTTTCAGGGACTTGCAACACAACCCTCTCGAATAGAATTTAGGTTTAACAATGGCGGGAATACCATAGCATCTGCTCATATTGCAACTATTCAATGGAATTATTTTGATACGGTCTTTGTAGCTTCAGGGAATTCTACAGAGATGGAAATATGGGGTATTGAACCTGTAACAGGTGGTGTTAAAGTTGACAATATTTCTCTTACGAAGAATTTCGGTACAACCATAAATGACATTCAGAACAACAATGATAGAATTACTTTATTTCCCAACCCGGCAGATGATTTTATTTATGTTGCTTTGAAAAACAAAAATATTTCCCACCTCACATTAATGAATGGTGTCGGGGAAAACATAAAAATTGAAATAGTCAGGTTGACACACGATTGCGTTCGTGTTGATGTGTCTGATTTACTAAAAGGATTTTATATCGTTTCGGTGCAACTTGAAAATGGAAAATTCATAACAACAAAATTTCTTAAATTCTAATAATATTTTTAAACCTTTTAAAATCGAAAAAGAATGAAAACAAAAATTGTAAAAGTAGGGATAACCACGATAGTGCTTATCCTTCAGGCATGTGTTGCCAATGCGCAGTTTAACCAAATTAATTTTGGGACTTGGATTGGAAGAACAAATGGCGCTGCCAGTGGAACAAATATTAGCGCTGTTGGAATTGGTGATTTTACCGCATTGCCCGGCGCCAGGTTACATGTAAATAATTTTTTATGTGCTCAACCCACCGGCACCTTAAACGGTTTTCTTTTCCGCACCGATGGCCGCAGCAATGTTGCCAACTTATGGCAGATGTACACAGGGAATAATGCAAATAATGTAACCGAGAAATTTCGGTTATTTGTAGCAGCCAACAGCAATCACGTAACCTTGCAATCCACTTTTGGCGATATCCGGTTCAACGCCGGCGGAGTATTTGAACGCGTGCGCATATCAGGCACAACCGGTTTTGTAAGCATTGGCCAGACAAACAATTTCACGGCTGCCTCTGTTGTTCATATTAACGCCAATGGCATGAACACCGGCGAAGTCTTCCGCACCAGCGGGCCTGCCAATCAGGTAAACGCATGGCGTATGTTCACAGGCACAGGTAATGGCACAGAAAAAGCATCGTTTTATATTCCTGCAAACTCAGGCGATTTAGTAATTCAAACACAAACAAAATCAAACATGCTGTTTAATGTAACCCAGGTAACCCGCATGATTGTTACCGATGGTACAAATCCCGGCGTACAAACCGGCCTTGTCGGTATCGGCAACAACTTCCTTTCACCTACCTCGCAACTGCACTTAAATGATGGAGCGTTTGCTACATGTATTCAGTTTACTAATGCTTCAACCAATGCATCGCTATTACTTCCTGCCGCAAACGACGGTTTCACGGTAGGCATCACAAACAACGGCACAGCATTATTAAACCAGCAGGAAAACCCGCCGATGTGGTTCAGGGTAAATAATATCAATGCTATGCAAATTGAACCTGATGGGTTAATCACAATAAATTCCCTTGCCTCATGCACCGATATGCTGGTAATAGCCGATAAAAACGGCACGCTGAAAACAACCGACACAGAAACCCTTTTATCTCAAAGCAAAACTATTGCACAATTGCAAACCCGAATTAATGAACTCGAAAACAAACTGAGCAATCTTACAACCAAAAACAACTAAACAGTGAAACAATGAAATCAAATAAACCTTTTTAACAATTCAAAAAAACCTGTATAAACCTTTTGATTTCCAAAACCCTTTCTTTACATTTGAACTTGAAAAAAACAGATAACACGAAACATTAACATTGAAAAAGATTTTTCGAATACAGTTTTTCCTTCTGCTGCTTGCCCTCGCTGTTAGGCAAGGCACAAGCCTGCAAGCGCAAAATTTGGTTTTGAATCCAAGTTTTGAAGATACTATTTCCCTTGACAACTCCATTCATTATCAAATTTGTAAAAATTGGTTTAATCCTAATGGTGCTACGCCTGATTATTTTAGTCCTTATGCAGTTCAGCTAGGTTGGGGTTGGGTTTATAATGCACCACAAACTTATTATGGTTTTCAGCAAGCAGAAAATGGAGTAGCATTTATTGCATTGGATATTTATGAACCGAATACCAGTCTTACTAAAGAGTATGCGCAAGGCTTTTTAAGCCAACCATTGGAACAAGGGAAAAAATATTATGTTGCCATGTATATAAATTTGGTAGATAGCAGTAATTATAAATCTTGCGAAATTGAAATAGCTTTTACTGATTCCTTGATCTATTCCAATCTTGCTGGTTCATTCAATTTTACAGATACAGTTAAATTCAATATTAGCAATGCAGATACTGCAACATGGTTGTTTGTTACAGGTAAATACACTGCCCATGGCGGTGAAAAATATATTTATATTGGCAGCAATGTACTTAATGCAAATATTACTTGTGTAGATACTTTACCTACTGGACATTATTCAACACAGGCTGCATACTATTTTATAGATAATATTTATGTATCAGAAAATCCCCTTATTGTAAATATTGCTACTTCTAATCAAATTAATGTTTTCCCAAATCCAGTAAGCAATAAACTATATGTAAATAATCTGTCAAAGCATTGCTATTATTCAATTATAAACATAACCGGATTAATAATTAAGAAAGGAGGTTTATATAAAAACAACAATGAGATAAATGTTTCAACAATTCCAAATGGAATTTATTTTTTGATAATAAATGAAAAAGAGTTTTGTAAAATTATTATTAACCATTAATACGTAAAATTATGAGGAAAGTACTACTTTTCAGCATGCTAATATGTATGCTTTTTGTGCCTTTAATAATAAGGGCACAAATTATTTTTAATGGAGTAAATTTTGGTCAGACAACACCGGCTATTCGAGGAATAGGGATAGGGGATTTTAGCAGTACTACAGCAACCAACGCCCGTTTCCATATTAGTAACTTTTACTGCTCTCAGCCCACCGGCCCTTTAAACGGTTTTCTTTTCCGCACCGATGGCTTCAAAGTTGGCATAGAAACAAACGGCGAAACTTTGCTCAACCAGCAGGAAAACCCGCCGATGTGGTTCAGGGTAAATAATATCAATGCTATGCAAATTGAACCTGATGGGTTAATCACAATAAATTCCCTTGCCTCATGCACCGATATGCTGGTAATAGCCGATAAAAACGGCACATTGAAAACAACCGACACAGAAACCCTTTTATCTCAAAGCAAAACTATTGCACAATTGCAAACCCGAATTAATGAACTCGAAAACAAACTGAATAATCTCACAGCCAAAAACAACTAAACAGTGAAACAATG
>JACREX010000066.1 GCA_016212695.1 Bacteroidia bacterium | reverse complement strand
TTCTGCGAATACCCTTAATTGCAAGCAACGCAAGGAACTTCGGAGATTTTTGATTTATGAAAATTTTTAGTGTCTGTAATTTTACCTCTTGAACTGCTCTGTTTTTTCAAAAAAAAGCTAAATTAGAAATTTAGGTATAATAAAAAAAACATAGATTAGCAATTAATTCATTAAAATTTTTATTTTTTTTGATAAAGGGCGAATATTGAATTGTGAATTTGGGACTTGGATCTTGGAATTTTGAATTTGGGTCTTGAGACTTTATTCCTGCATGAAGAAAAATTCCATCAGGTCGTATATCTCTTCTAAGCTCAACTTCGATTTGCCATCGAAGAAACGGTCAACTTCGTTGTAAAACTCTTCAAGCGAGAGGAAGCCGTCTTCATTGGCATCGGCATATTTGAATTTAGCCGGTATTTCATCTGCAAAAGATTCAAACCGTTTAGCTCCGGATGCGAGGCTTGGATAGTACTTTTCAACCTGGTCGTAATCAATTCCTGTTTTGGCAGTGTCTTTTGCTAATTCCATCATCATTTCTTCAGTATATGGATTACCATTCAGGTCAACCACCGTACCTAAAGGCGTGTTGTATTCCTTATCAAGATAATCGGGAATTCCGTCGCCATCGCAGTCAACGGGGCATCCTTTTTTATCTACGGCAACCCCGAGTTGTGTACCGATGCAGTTATCGTCAAAATCATTTACGCCGTCTTTGTCTTCATCTGCAAAATAAATTTTATCGAAATCAGACATGTTCGGATTATTTGCCTGGAATTTATCATAATCAAGTATCTTTTCTTTGCTGAAAATATCAAACAGGAATGTAATATTTGTATACATATAGGCGTCGCCGGGCTTACCGCCTTTACGAATGCCTATACTTTTACTGCTGATATTATCTATATTGTCGGAAAATGTATAATGAATGGAAGATGACAAACGCAGAGTTACCCGTTCGTGCACAATAAAATCGGCCCCGATACACAGCGGTATTCCCAGGGTGGTTTGTGAATATCTCCCAAACCCGTCAAGGTTCATATCCCTGAGGTCTGTCTCATATTTATAATCCCGCTGAAGAAGAATGCTGTTGGCGGCATTCGGGGAATTTTCTGCCATGTTGCGGATCGTACCGTCAGACCAGTAGTAATACGTGTTTCCATTTTTGTCTTTCATGTCGCCTTTGGAATTAAAACTTACGGCTTCCAATCCTATCGAAACAAAAGGGAGAACCTCGTATTGTTTACTGAGGGCGGTAAGATATCCCTCCTTTTTAAGGAGATGTCCGAAATTGTATGTCAGGCAAACGCCTCCTGTAAAAATATCGGTCTGGAAATTAAAATTCTTTTCAGAGGATCTGTAATTGCCCGATAATTTTCCCATCACTGCAGAAAGGCCCAGAGAAAAATACTCGTTCACATTTTTTGAAACACCCAGGTTAACGCCCATCCGCCCGATAACAGGATGAGAACGGGGTTTGTTCATAGCCTCCCCATAGAAAGATAATACGCCGGTGCCGAGAGAAATAATAGGTTTATATTCTAGGAATTTGGTTTCTTCTTCCTGGTTAAAAAAATAATTGAAAGAGGAAGTATCTTTGAGAGCTTTAGTGGTATCAGGTGTAACTGCTTTGTTAGTGTCGGCATTCTGTGAGAATAACGGGAGTACACAAAATGTTGAGAGTATTATTAATAATGTAGGTACAAATCTCATCAGCTAATTATAATTACGCAACAAAGTCGTAAAAATAATAATATTTTTAAATTATTTTATCCATTTCTGATTTGCGATCATCAGGGCTTCCTGAACCGTAATCCTGTTGCCGTCATTGTAAGCAGACACAAATGCGTCGCTGATGGGAGTTGAATCCCAGATGAAAACCCTGTAATCCCTTGCTGACTTATATTGCGGGAAAGCGCCAACCGTATATTTTCTCCAGCCATCGTGCAGTTCCGTTGCAACCTTCTCATTGACTTTCAAATTTCTGAAATAAGAAGATACGCAAATAAGTGAATGCCCTGCTGCAAGCTGAATTTTATATACTACGCCTTTCTGTGGATTTGGGACATTATTTGTAACCGTAGAGTTCTTTTTTTCCGAGTTTTTCTTATCAGCTGATTCCTTTTTCCTTTCCTGCTCTTTTCTTTTTTCTTCTTCTTTTCTCTTCTTTTCTTCTTCCTTCTTAGCTTTGTCTGCTTCTTTTTTCTTCAGTTCAGCATCTTTTTTTTCTTGTTCCGTTTTCTCTTTATCTGTTTTTTCCTGATCTTTTTTTGCCTGAGCATCCTTCAGCTCCTGGTCTTTTTTCTCTTGATCTTTCTTCTCCTGGTCCTTCTTTTCCTGATCTTTTTTATCATTCATGGCAAGAGAGCTTCCTTCTTCAACTATTTTTATTTCGTAGGGTATTTCTTTTTCAACGAACGAAAACGTGCCATTAATAGATACATCGCCTAATGTTACATATTTATCTTCAGGCTTTAATTTATAAGAAACAGTATATGAAGGATCAGCCGGAACAACCATCCACGATATTTTCACTTTTTTATCTTTAAAACTGAAGATTCCGTCTTTAACCTCTATGGGTTCTGCAATATACCCAGATGGAATGTCTTCGATGATTTTAGCCATATTGCCGGTAAAATCTTTTGTAACATCGAGTTTAACAACTAACGCATCGCCCGCTTCATTTTTAACGGGTTTCTGACGGATGCATTTTACATTCCTGTCTGGCGGCAATATGGCCAGAGTGCCCGCATTGTTTGTTTTTACTGTGTCTTTCGGCGCAGGTATTCCGGTACCCGGTGTGACATTTATAGTCTGTTCGGGTATATCCACAGGGATTCGCGTGTTATCTTTAAGATAAATGAATTGTCCGCCAATCTTGATTTTTCCCTTGCAGGTGGGATCTACCTTTACAGTATATTTTACAGTAAATGTTTCGTCAGCAGGTAAAAGCAGCCACATAATACGCAGTTTTTGGTACTGGTATTTAAAGTCGCCGTTTACTAACTGTGAGTTGGCATCGTTCACAGCGGTCAGGCCTTCGGGAAGGTCTTGCTGAAATCTTCCAAGACCGGTTACTTTTCCTTTATTAATTACCAGTTCAACTGTAAATTCACCGCCCGCCTGAACCTCTTTGGGAGCAGTCATGGTTATAGTAACATCATTGGTGAAAAAATTAAATATCAGTAATCCCATGAGGTTAAATAAAAGAACAAAATATTTAATCATAAATTAGCTGTTTAAAATTTTGTATCATCCGCAAAAATATATAATTAAAATAATAATAACAAGTTATCAACACACTTTATAAACAAATTGTTAATAATTTATTTGATTTTTTCATTCTTTTATTTATAAAACGCTGAATATAAACAAAATATTATTCAATAAAGCACAAATTAAATTTTGTTAAAAACAATCAATATACAGCATCCCGAAAAAATCGGGATGAGCGAGCAAGTTTTCTTTAATTTATATTTGCATCCGGTTTCAGATAAATCCAATAGTATAAATCTGAAGTTTCATATTATAAAGGGTTGTTAGCTCAGTTGGTTCAGAGCATTACCTTGACAGGGTAGGGGTCACTGGTTCGAGCCCAGTACAACCCACAAAACATAAATTCAGAGTTTCTGCTTATAAAGGCATTTTTTATAATTGAATTGCGCCGGCTTATAGAGGAAATATACATTGCCCTCAAAGACCTGGAGTTTATCGATCCATGAATAGTGTATTTTACAGGGTTCATTCAGATTGCCGGTTATAAGATCAATTTCATTCATTTCATAATGCCCGTTTTTCCAGAAACAGGTGTACACTTTATTCGTTGCTTTATCAAGGTATATCTTCTTCTTCCATCCTTCGAGGGTATGATACGAAATGTGTACTTCCCTTTTAAATTTTGCATTAATAGCATACACTTCGATTTTACCTTCGCAATGATTAAAGATATAGAGGCTGTCTCTGAACGAAAGCATTGGGGTATAGAAAATTTTCTTTTTCTTGTTGTCTCCTCCCTCACTTCCGAAATCCTTATCGTCGCCGTCCCACTCCCCTACCTTGATATCTGCCATGCTACCCCGCGTGTTTGTAGCGCCTGTAGATTTTTCAAGCTTATCTTTTAATTCATTCAGCGCCGAAGTATCTTTAACCTGGCGGAAAACAGAATCTGTTTTTGTTACCGGGTTGTGAAATGAAAAATCAACCGAGAGCCTTGCAGGACCGTAGAAATAATAGAAAAAAAGACCATTTTTTGTCTGGGCCACACAGGGCTTATTGATCTTGTTCAGCCAGTCCTGCTTGGCATATGCGACATTCAGGCAATTTGCATGTAAAGAAACTTTAAACGGATAATAAAATGTAATAAGGTTAACGTCGCCGATACAATCTTTATACATACCCACGGGGGTTCCGTTAATTTCCTTAATACACGCCACTTTCATTTCCTTATCAATAAGGAGCAGGTTTGATTTTGACAGGCGTTTCTCATAAACGATCAGAAGGATGTTGTCATAGAATATCTCATAATCATAAATCTGAAATTCCGTGTTGGCATAAGCGATCTGGGGCACGCCGAAAATATGAATTTCAGGGATGTTCAGGATATTCATTTCCATATCCGCCTCTATATTCTTCTTATAATCTTTTTTAACTGAGATGGTCAGTGTTTTATAGGCGATATGTGAAAAAGACAGTGTGATTTTATCGCTCATCTGGTGAACCGGAACCTGAATAGAAAAGTTTCCATTTATATCGGTCATCATGCCGATACCTGCTCCTTCAATTTTAACATTAACGCTTTGAATCGGGTCGTTGCAGAATTTGTCTCTCACCGTACCTTTCAGCGTAAAGGTTTTCAAAACAGATGAAAGCGTTTTAAGAATTATCTTATTATACCTTTCAATGTATTCAACGCCTTTATCTTTAAACATGGCATCCAGAAAATCCTTTACTTTCTGCTGCTTTGAAAGGAAAAAAACATGCCTGTCAATCGGAATCTGCGTATTGCTGTAAGTAAAATAAAACCCGCCTTTATCGCTGATCTCTTTCAGCGCCTGTTCTATGGTACCGCTGTGTTTATCTAAGGTAATTTCTTTTTCAAGAAGGGAGGTTTGTGCATAAGAATAGCAGGAAATAAGCAACAATACTATGATAAGTGAATATTTCATCTTATCTGTTTACAATAAAACCTGCCATCGTATGCGGTTCATCAGCAACCGCCTTTGCTGATTACAACCTTATTGTTTTCTATTTTGAATTCAATATTCAATAATATCTGTAATTCTTCAAGCACATCATTAAGCCCCTGGTTATCGAATGTTGACGTAAGAGTGCAATTATCAATGGAGTTATTTTCAACAACAATCTGTTTCCCGTAATATTTTATCAGGGCTGAAAGAACCTGGTCCATCGGGGTATTTCTAAAAGTAAGCACATTGGTTTTCCATGACAGGAAATTCAGGTCTTCGTTTTTAGAAATTGAAATCGTATTGTTATTGGAGTTATAGGCGCCTTTTTCACCGGGAGTTAATATTGCCTTATGTTTTTCATTGCCCGATTTATCGGAAAGAGCGACTTTTCCGGTCAAAACAATCACTTCAATATTTTTAAACTGTGCATCAGACTTTATTGTAAAAGATGTCCCGAGTACCACAGTTTTTATTTTTCCGCAATAAATAGTAAAGGGTTTGCCATTCGATTTTTTTACTTCGAAATAGGCTTCACCGTCGAGGTTAACCACCCTGTCGTCGAAATCACTTGAATAAGTCAGAGTAGTATTTTTATTAAGCCATACCCTGCTGCTGTCCGGAAGCTGGTATTCTGCTTTGGATTCTAAAGATGATGTAAGTTTTGTTTTTGCCGTATTGTCTTTAGTTACGGTCAGTTTGATTACAATAGCAACAACTGCCAGTAAAAGGATAACGGCAGCGATCTTCACGATATTTTTAAAAGGGTTTGGTTTCAGGTTATCAGAAGTGGCAATGCGGGTTTGAAACCGTTCAACAGCCGATTTCACATCCGGTTCAAAATCTGATTCATACTTCCCCGACAGCATCCATATTTTCTTTAATTCCTCGAACATAATTGTATTGTTTTTATCTGCAGCCAGCCATTCCTTCAACAGATAATTTTCCGCATCAGAAATATTACCTGACAGGTATTTTGTCATTAATTCCAGATATTTTTCATCTTCCATAGTCTGCGTTATTTGGTTAAAATAAAATTGTAAATATTGATACTAAAATTAAAAGGTTATTCCTGAAAATCCTTAATGCTTTCGTCATCTGGTTTTCGACTGTTTTCACAGAAATACTCAGTTGCTCCGCAATTTGCCGGTTGCTCATCTCTTCGTACCGGCTCATGGTAAAAATGAGTTTACATTTTGGAGGCAGGGACTCCACAAGCCTGCATACTTTTTCCTGCAATTCCCTGAACATATAATTCTCATCACATTTCTCCCGGTTTACAAGCTTTGATGTATATGCCATCTGTTCATTAAGTTCCTGGATGCTTACATGCTTTACTTTACGGATATACGTAAACGCTGCATTCAAAGCCATCCGGTTAAGGTATGCGCTCACGGAAAGATCAATTTTTATTCTTTTTCTTTTTTCCCAGAAACTGTAAAAAACATCCTGAATAATATCTTCAGAAACCACACAGTTATTGATGATACGGTTCACTCTTTTGCATAGTGGGGCATAATACATATTAAAGAGTAATTCCACAGCTTTTCCTTCATCGTGCTGCAAAAGCTTTAAAAGATGTATCTCTATGTCCGTTTGATTTTGCATTAAAAATTAACCCTTCTGATTGATTGACTCAAAATTACGAAATTACCCCTATTCCCTACTATCTTTTTTGTAAAATTTCTGAAATAATTCAAAAAAACTATCTTTGGAACAGTTATAATTTTATTGCAGACTATATAAAAAACAGGATAAAAGTACAAATTGTAATCGGTGTTCGGTTCCGCCTATAGCGGACGGTAACCTTGCCTACCGGCAGGCAGGTCGGTGGTTTCTTACTTGACAGACGACTGATGATTGACAGACAGACGACTGATTACCGTTTACCGATTACTGATTACTGATTACATATAAAATTATAGCTACTTAAAGT
>JACREX010000072.1 GCA_016212695.1 Bacteroidia bacterium | reverse complement strand
TACTTTCAAACTCTTGTTGTAATTGTATAAGCAATTTTTCCTGGTCATTGCCATCCAGTCGTCGGAACTGTTCTAATATTTCGGAATGTTGTTTCATTCCGCAAATATAATAATTTGCTGTTTAAATTAGAACTTAGCCATTTATATCAACAAAGAACTTTTCGAGTTTGACGCCATACAGAACTATAAAGATTTACATAAATATGTATCTGCACAGGCAAAAAACAAAAAAGGGCGCGTATATATTTTTATTGATGAGATACAGGAAATCGAAAGTTGGGAAAAAGCCGCAACATCTTTCCTTGCTGAAAAAAAATATGACGTTTACATCACGGGGTCAAATGCCCGGCTGTTAACATCAGAACTGTCAGGTCTTCTCACCGGAAGGTACATTGAAATACGTATGCACCCGTTTTCATTTTCGGAATTTCTGGAGATCTGCTTTAAAAATTCCAGGTATACCGATAGAGACAAAGCATTTGAATTATTTATGCGATATGGCGGATTTCCGGGCATACATCACATGGAATGGGACGACACGGCCATTCGTCAATACCTGCAATCGCTGTACAATACAATACTTTTGAAAGATATTGTCATCAGGTATTCCATCCGTGATGCAGGGATGCTGGAAAAAATATTAGAGTACCTGGTATGCAACTGCGGAAATATTACCAGTGCCAACAAGATCAGTGAATTTGTAAAATCACAGCAGCGTAAGGTGTCGGTTGAAACTGTCCAGAATTATATAAATCATGCAACAGCCGCCCTGCTGATGAACCAGGTTCGCAGGTATGACCTGAAAGGAAAACGCCTGCTCGAAAGCCACGAAAAATATTTTTTATGCGACACGGGTTTTAATTTTGCCACTATCGGGTATAAGAAAGAACAGGTACCGGGGATCCTTGAAAATATTATTCTTATTGAATTGATGGCAAGGGGCTGGCGTGTGAGCATCGGTAAATTGCCCGATAGAGAAATTGACTTTATTGCAGAACGAAACAGCGAAAAACGTTACATACAGGTATGTACAACCTTGCTGAATGATACTATTGTTGACCGGGAATACAAAGCGCTGGAATCGGTTTCCGATCATTTCCCGAAATATGTATTGTCGCTGGATAATAGTTTTGATACCGACAGGAAAGGCATCCGGTGGAAAAATATAAAAGATTTCTTGCTGGAAAAGTGAAAATCACGGGTGTAGCGGCAGTACGCGGAACTTCATCTCCTGATTGAGTCCTGACAGTGTTTGAGCAAAGGAATAGCCTAAGTGAAAAAATAAAAGACGAGATAAATAAACTTTGGCAAGTCGAAATATTCAGGCAGTATGCTAAAGAATTCTGATTACAAAAAAGGGCATTGCTAAATATGTATAGAGATTGCTTCCTGCTTCGTTCCTCGCAGTTCGCAATGACGCTCATTTCTAACGTCTTTGCGAGGGAGGAACGACCGAAGCAATCTAAAAAGCTATACCAAATTAGCAATACCCCAAAAAGAAGGTATAACCATTAAAAATAATTTTTGCAATTTAAAGTCTGTTTAAATTTCATTTTTATAAATAATACGGGTTAAATCTTTAATGACATATTTTTGAATTTCGCCGTATTATTTGTTTTTTTGTTTTTCAGATAAATCCATAATATGAATATTTTTATTACAGGAGCAACAGGATTTTTAGGCGGGGAACTGCTTGTTCTGCTGTCTAAAATAAAAAATGCAGATAAGATATACTGCCTGATCCGTGCAGATTCCGCAGATGCGGCAGAGTATCGGTTGCGCAAGGTATTTAAACTCCATAATGATTATTTCGACAAAGAAAAAATAATCCCCGTTTTGGGAAATCTGGGAGAGGGTACTTTATCTGATATTCTCATCAATAATAAAGCGCTGAATGATATCAATATTATCATTCACTCGGCAGCCAATACTTCTTTTGCCAGGATATATGACGACCTGGTTGAAAAGGTGAATATTCTCGGCCTGAATGAGGTTATCTGGTGGAGCAAAACATTAAAAAAACTTGAAACATTTGTATATGTGGGAACGGCTACCATAACCGGGAAGAATGCATTGAACCGGCTGGTGAAAGAAGAAGAATCGCCCAACTTAAAGTCGATACACTTTGTTAAGTACACCTATACAAAAATGCTTGGAGAAATCATTCTCCGCGAAAATCTGCCTGAAGAAAAAATATTAATCGTTCGTCCCTCCATCATCATGGGCGATACCCGGCCCTGGGTGCCGCGTTCCTATGTTATTCTGTGGGCGCTGGCTACCATGAACCTGATGCGGCTTGTTCCCGTTAACCCGCTGTCTGACCTTGATATCATACCTGTTGATTATGCCTCGCAGGCCATTATCGAATTACTTTTCAAAAAAAGAAATCACAAGACCTATCATATATCTTCCGGCATTGCATCTATTTCAAACACATTGAAAATTACAAATAACATTTGCGATTATTTCCATGACAGACCCGGTTTCAAATTTGTCGAAAAAAAAATGTTGTCGCAAATGAAAAACTGGTCAAAAAGCAGGCTGCAGCCAAACAGCGAATTGTTTAATTACCCGGAGCATCTGGAATACTGGGACAAAGCATTTGCCGATAAAAGCCAGTTAAGAATATTATTCGGCGGGCTGGAACCCTACTTGGAATTTATTGAACTGGGACAAATTTTTGATAATACCCGGCTTCTTTCCGACACAGGCATCGGGAATCCCGAACCGGCCCACAACTACATCTGCCGCTCCATAAAATATCTTGAAGAAATTGATGTTTTTGAAGGCGCCCTTGATCCCTGATTCTCTCACCCGCTTTTCCTGCAATATTGATATCTGTCATACGACTTAACAATAACATAACATTGGCATAAAGTTCAGGTTATATTGTATAGCTATTATTGCTATAGAATTTTTAATGCTTAATGTTATGTTCGGATTAGACACAGGGTTAACAGTTTTACTAATAGTAGCGCTGATATCAGCCTGCGCTTTTGAGTTTATCAACGGGTTTCACGATACGGCAAACGCCGTGGCGACGGTTATCTACACAAAATCCCTGAAACCACAGGTAGCAGTAATCTGGTCCGGCATCTGGAATTTTATAGGCGTATATTTCGGAGGGATTGCCGTAGCGATGGGGATTGTGAATTTACTGCCTCTGGAAGTTCTTGTAGATCAAAATATATATCATAACATTGCCATGATCCTGGCATTAATTCTCACAGCCATTTTATGGAATACCGGCACCTGGTATTTCGGAATACCCTGCTCCAGTTCGCATACCCTTATCGGTTCCATCTTCGGAGTTGGAATTGCATATATGTTTATTTCTGCCGATGGGTCAGTAGGACTCAACTGGAAAAAAGTTACGGATGCAGGCCTGTCCCTGATGATTTCACCGCTTATCGGATTCTTCATGGCCATGCTGATGATGTATGTATTCAGAAGAACGATCCGGAGAAGAAGATTTTTTAAAGAACCCAGGCCGGATAAAAAAACCCCGTTCTGGATCCGCCTGTGGCTGATCATTACCTGTACAAGCGTAAGTTACTCGCATGGTTCTAACGACGGGCAGAAAGGCGTGGGCTTAATAATGATCATTTTGATAGCGTTATTACCTGCAAAGTTCGCATTAGATTCCTCAAAAAACACGATCAACATGATGGGAAATATTAAAAACATTGACATCTATGTAAACAAAATGGATACTGTTTCTTTGGGGAAAAAAGAGATCGCCTTGTACCATGATCTGAAAAAAAACGTAACGCGGCTTAATGATATTGTATCTGCCTCATTCGGGCCCGAAGAAATTCCTGAAAAAAACCGTTTTGACGTTAGAAAAAATATTCTTTCTCTGGCAAAGAATTCTGAAAAATTATTGAATTGCAAGAATTGTAAATTAAATATTAATGAAAAAGAGATGAATCATTATAAAAAAAATATTTCAGAATTGAAAGGTTACACGGAATATTCTCCCTGGTGGGTTATTCTTATGATCTCTTTATCCCTCGGTATAGGCACCATGATCGGATGGAAAAGGATCGTTGTGACGATCGGTGAAAAAATCGGGAAAACACATCTTTCTTATGCGCAGGGAGCCAGCGCAGAAATGGTTGCTGCAAGCACAATCGGAATTTCAACCTTGTTAGGATTGCCTGTAAGCACAACTCATGTTCTTTCTTCGGGTGTTGCAGGCAGCATGGTGGCGCAGGGAGGTTTGGGAAATCTTCAATTCAAAACCGTGAAAAATATTTTAATCGCATGGGTAGTTACCATTCCGGTTACCATTATTTTATCTGGCTCGCTGTTTTTATTACTGCGGTGGATGCTCTAATACAAAATCCAAGGTTCAAGTCCAAAATTCCAAATTCCAAATAATTCCTAATGGTTTTATTTTAGTTTTTTTAAATTTACAAAATTTTATGATTGCAAATTATAATCAGAAACAGATAAAGCTATGACAGGAATAGTAGGATTAGACGCTTTTATAGTGGGAATTATCAGCGCCATTTCATTGCCTATCGGCGCAGCGCTATCTTTTTTTTGGATACCCAAACCCCGGCTGACGGCTATTTTTATGGCATTTGGCGCAGGAGCTTTGCTGGCTGCATTATCTGTTGAATTAGTTGCAGAAGCAATACGTCACGGGCATTATTACCCTCTTGCAGCCGGCGCTGTAGCCGGAGGCGTTTTTTTTGTGATTCTCAATTCCATTGTGAACAGCCATGGCGGTTTTTTAAGAAAGACCGCCACCTCTATCACGCACCTGCGAAGAAAAAAAGTGAAACATTTACGCGAAATCTCCAGGAAAATAAGCCGCGTTCATTTGTTCAACCATCTTACACCCGAGGAAATACAGGCGCTTGTTCCTTATATAGCCATCAATGACTATTCCAAAGGAAAAACAATAGTACATCAAAATGACCCTGCCGATATGTTCTTTTTAATTGAAAAAGGAGAAGTGGATATTATTGATGAAGCGAAAAACGAAAAGGTGCTAACCCTTTCACAAAATCATGTGTTTGGAGAAATAGATATGATTACCTGCGGTAAATATTCTCATACTGCGATTGCCGCATCAGACGTTCAGGCGTTGGTGATTTACAAGCAGCATTTCGACCGCATATTGAAAATTTCACCGAAACTGGCAGACGATGTAAAAAATATGATCAATCACGAACTGAAGAATCTCGAAGATCAGAAAATAATTCCGCACGAAGAAGCGGAAGCCTGGCTGAAAAGGTCTGTTGAAAAAATTGAAGAAGGAGTTTTTACACCAACATCAACTGAGATTAAAGAAGCGGCGCAGGAACATAAGGGCGCTCCGCTGGCTATCTGGTTAGGCATACTGCTCGACGGGATTCCGGAATCAATAGTGATTGGCATTAGCGTGCTCGAAGCATCGAAAGGTACGGCAACAGGTTCAATTGTAAGCTTGTCGCTGATTGCCGGATTGTTTCTCTCCAATTTTCCCGAAGCTTTATCCAGCTCTGTAGGGATGAGACAGAATAAACTTTCAAAAAGTAAAATTCTCTGGATGTGGCTCTCTATAATGATCATCACGGGTATCGGCGCCTGGTTTGGATGTTCTTTTTTTATACACCTGAATGAGACGACCTTTGCATTTGTTGACGGGCTTGCCGCAGGAGCCATGCTTACCATGATCGCAGAGACCATGCTGCCCGAAGCGTTTCATATCGGCGGAACCGTAACCGGTCTTTCTACGCTGGCGGGATTTCTGGCTACATTATTATTTAAGGTGCTATAAATGAGTCCACTCTGAAAAGTCCGATATTTGGGAATGATGGAAAAATGGAATATCGTGAAAGCCCATAATTCCAACATTCCGTTATTCCAATTTATAAAGAAATTACTTTTCGGAGCAGGCTCATAAATAAAGGATAAAACAGAAAGTAAAAAATTTACCTGAAATTAGTCAAAAGTCAATAGTTGAAGGGTTAAGCAATTAGTTTGGGCAATGGGTTAAAGTTAGTAGTTGTTTACCACATACCAATGACTTATAACCAGACAAGCCGCTCAACCTTACACCCAATAAATACTTAAATTATCAGGCTCTTTTCAGTGTGAATGAAAAAGTAGTTCCCACGCCGATGGTGCTGCGTACGTTGACAGCCTGTTCGTGCGCTTCGATAATATGTTTAACAATGGCAAGCCCCAAGCCTGTGCCGCCGTGTTCGCGCGAACGGCTTTCATCGGTGCGGTAAAATCTTTCGAAAATCCGAGGCAGGTCTTTCTGATCAATGCCGATACCATCGTCTGTTACTTCAACAAGCATGTTATCATCCATCTCAAAAAAACTTACTTTGGTTTTTCCTTTTTCATTTCCATACGATACTGAGTTCCTGATAAGATTTACCATAACCTGTCGGATCCTTTCCTTATCTGCATACACCATAAACGATTTATCTTCGCTGTTGCCTATGTACAAGGTAATTTTTTTCTGTGCAGCTTTCATCTCCAGCGAATCAAATACTTCTTTGGTCAATGCGGTCATGCTGAAAATTGAATATTCTAAATTTAACTCGCCGGATTCATGGCGCGATATGGATTCAAGATCCGTAACTATATTCGTCAAACGTTCAATATTTTTTTCTGCGCGTTCAAGGTAATCCCTGTTTATATTTGGATCATCCATCCCGCCTTCGAGCAAGGTTGAAATATATCCCTGAATAGAAAAGATAGGCGTTTTTAATTCGTGCGACACATTGCCTAAGAATTCTTTTCTGTATTGCTCCATTTTTTTTAATTCCATGATCTCTTTATTCTGTTCATCGGCCCAGTTGGAAACTTCCTGGTTTACTTCGTGGATAATGTCTTTGCTGTAATCTAATTTGAATTTTGTTTTTTTCTTTACCTTGTAATTATGAATGGTTTTATAGATCAGTTTGATCCTGTCGTAAATAAAATTTTCTATGGTATATTTAAAAACAAAGAATGTAACTATAAATGTTACAACTAAAACGATCAGCGTGGAAAAGCCCGGTATTTCTCCGTAAATCGCCCGGCACAGAACGATAAATGCAGCGGTAATAAGATAGGTAACCGCGATGGCCGTGTATAATGCTAATTTTTTTGTCGAATTATTCATGATTATCAAATTTATATCCTACGCCCTTAATGGTTTTTATTAAATCATCCCCTAATTTATCCCGGATTTTTCTTATATGTACATCAATGGTGCGGTCGCCTACAATGATCTCATTGCCCCAGATTTTATTGTATATTTCATCCCGTGTAAAAAGTTTGTTTGGTTTTGAGGCGAGCATGAAAAGTAATTCAAATTCTTTTTTCGGAAAATGTAATTCCTTTTTATTTTTAGCGACTGTGTATTTGTCCTTATCAATAATTAATTCTTTAATGAAAATTTTATTCCCCTCCTGCTCTTCGGCCCTTCTGAAAAATGCTTTGATCTTGCTTATCAGCACTCTCAATTTTACAGGTTTTACGATATAATCGTCCGCTCCGGATTCAAGTCCTGCAATCTGGGTATAATCTTCCGCACGCGCTGATAAGAATATAATGAATGTGTTTTTCAACGCTGCTGTTTCCCTGATTTTTCGGCAGGTTTCAATACCGTCCATTTCTGGCATCATCACATCCAAAAGAATTAAATCGGGATGTGCCGAGTATGCAACCTTTAATGCTTCAACTCCATTGTTTGCGGTTGAAACTTCAAATCCTTCTTTCACGAGATTGTATTTCAGGAACTCCAGGATATCGGGTTCATCGTCAGCTATCAGGATTTTTTTCATTAAAACATCTTTAATTGCACTTTACCTGCGATCAATTTTTCATCAAAAGGTTCATCAAAAAGTTCTTTCCAATACATGCAGAGTATTTTTTTCTGTAAAGTAATATCTCCTGTTATCCGGGTTACAAATTTTTGTATTTGTTTCGCAAAGACAAGGTTGTTTTTCGGTGTCAGGCTATCTTCTTCTATTAATTGTTTTAACTGCTCAACATAAACCGTAAATTCCACTTTTTTCCGTTTGGTTTTTACACTTTTCAGACTCTGCGCTTTTTGCAGGCGGGCATTTATTAACTGGTATGTTGCGCGGTACAATTCCAATAATACTTCTTCGCGTTCTTTTTTGTTTTTATAACCGATTTTTTCAAGAATGGCGTTATCTAATTTTCGTCTTTCAGGATTTACCGTACCCAAGTCTTTAAGCGATCCCAATTCGTCTTTATAATTTTTTGTTTCGCCTAAATCTATTTCCAACTGTTCTAAATCAATATCGGGTATTAAAAAATCTTCTAATTCATAGCTCTGAATTTTTCCTACCCCATCGCCAAAGTTAGACCTTATGGTGAGTTGCTGAAATAACCATGATAAGGTAGAGTTAAGGAAATAAAAAATAGTAAATTTTTTCGCTTTAGGATAAATGTTATGCAAATTGTCATTCGTAAAAATCTTGCCAAAATATGTTTTGCCAAAATCATTTATCATGTAGCTGAATGAAAGTTCCGGTTCTTTCTTTTCTCCTATATTATACCATATATTTCGGGAGGCGCATGTTGAGCCGGTATCTATGTCATTTTTTTCGCCTGATTTAATATATAAATATGAGTATGGATAATCTCTCTTTATTATTTTTAAATCATAATCTGTCATAAAAAAGTATGTGGCGATTTGCCTGGTATTTAGTATGTATGTTTTAGTGTTCTTTGGGCTGACCATTGCTCTCTTCAATAATACTTGTTCAATCAACCAGTATTCGTTTAGCCCATTTTGAACAACCATTAATTTTTTATTTTTAACCTCTTTAATAGTTTGCAGGTTATCAATATTGTTTATTACTGCCTTCAATTCTTCATCTTTTAACTTAGCGGTAATATCTTTAACAATGAAAAATTCATTAGCTCCAGTTGTAAAACCTCTGTTAACAGAAGCATATTTACTCAGAGATTTAAATTTTCCCTTCGCTTGTTCCAAAATATCAAAATAGACCTGCGGCGCCTTTAAAAACGGACTCCATTTTTTGAATGCAGCTAAATGTTCCTGAACAACACAATTAATTTTATAAAACTCATTGCCGTTACTTTTGCTTGTATTTTCAATAGCAGCCTTTAGTTTATCGGCATTTCCGTAATATTTAAGAGCATTATTCAGATTGTCGTTCCAATAAACAAACTTAACAAGATTGTTGTTTCTTATATTCTCATCCTTTTGTTTTCGCAAAATAACAATGCTGGTATTAACGGAAGCAGTCGGAAAAAACCGTTCCACCTCGCTATGCATAATGGCAATAATTTCAAAATTGCGCAAAAGGTATTGTTGTAAATCTACTCCATAATCAGTGTTCAACCAACTATTCTGAACAATGTATGCTAAATATCCGCCATCTTTTAAGAACACCGAAGCATGATAAAAAAAGTAAGCATAAATACTGGTACGTTGACTTGGCGTAAATCCACATTCGGCTTTAACAAGCGCCTGTATATTATCTTTATTGACCGTGCCATCCATGGTCCCAATATCTTCCTGCCTTGTATAGGGCGGATTGCCGATTATTGCATTAAACTGTGGCAATTGTTTTTTCTCTTTTTTACCTTTACTATTAAGAAATTCTAAAGGAGTAAAGCTGAATATTGAGAAAAAATCTTTATTAATTATACGCGGGTAAGATTTCCTGCGCGTGTTGCGTATGCTTAAATTAAGCATGCTGAGGTAGGCGGGATAACCGCTCAGGTCGTTACCATAAATTTCATTTAATAAAATTTCGTGTCCTTTGGTAGCGCCGCCGGCGCTTTTCGATAATTGCTTTTTACGTTCGTAAGCCCGCACCAAAAAAGTTCCCGAGCCGCAGCTTGGGTCAAATATTTTATCGTTTTCGCTGTTAATGGCAAAGGCATTGATTAAATCAATTACATGAGGCGGTGTAAAGTATTGTCCTAATTTGCGTCGTTCTTTTTCACGGATAAGTTCTTCAAAAATCCGGCCTATAATATCGTATGGTATTTTACTGAAATCATAGTAACGATCGGTATAAAGGATATCTTTTACAAGTTCAATTACGGTATCACTTACAAATGGGATTTGAAAAATTATATCAGAACGTTCGCCAATCAGTAATTCGTAATCGCCGGTTATATCTATAAATTCAGCAAAATATTCCCAAATCGCTTTTTCCAAATCCGAAGAAGTATTTACTTCTTTTCCTATTTGCATCGGGCTTAAGTTATGCCATGTCTGATTATCAACATAGGCTTTGTAGAAAATCAGTTTTGAAATGAGCATGAGTAATGCTATATGAGCTAACTTTTCAATTTCCTCATAAGTTTTGGGGCTGGTCCAAAGCTGGCTGCTTGCGTAGGCTTGTATTTGCTTTTCGAACTTTTTATCGGCTTTGTATTTTTCCCACACTTTCTCGGTAACACTATGGGAATACGCTTCAATAAGTTTCCGTATCTTGAATATATAAAGTTCGTCAGGTTGTGAAAATGTAATGGCTTTGCGTCCGATTATTTCAAGCGCGCGTTCAATATAAAATTCAGCAATAGAGCGAAGGTTTTTTTCAATTTCTTTTGAAGCGACAAAATTGATGCTAAGCCTAGCTATTTCCTGAGTGGTAAAGAAGCCTTCGCTAACCGAAACTTTTTCATTAATATTTGAAGTATCAAAAAAAGCGCAAGCCAGAAAATTGCAGATGCCGAAATATTTTATTTGATGTTTTTGGGCGCGGCCTATTTCACGCAAAACAGTTTCACTGTCAAAAACACTGCGGCCGGTTTTAGCGTTTGGGTCTTTAAGTTCAATGAAGAATATCGGGTTACCTGCTTTATTTTTTAAAGTAATATCAACTCTGTTTTCTTCAATGGTGGTATAAGGCTGAATTTTATTTTCAAGTTTGCGTTCACGGATAATTTCTGTAAAAACAGCAGTAAGGGTTCCCTGAAACTGGCGTTCTATTTTCATTAAAGCTATTATTTTATAAAAAGAGGCTATACATATATTATTTAGCTACAATGATATTTCCCTTATCATCAAATTCGAGTTGTTTTCCAGCACTCACGCTTTGCATTTTTCCGTTCACCTTAAGCTGTGAGTTGACCCCGAGATAAGCGAATTTTATTTTGCCGGTGGACTTATCGAAACTCACATAATTGTCCGGTTTGAGAGAGATATTCTGTGTGCCTACTTTTATAGTGCAGAATTCGGAAACATATACCATTGAAATTTTTCCCGAATAATCGAATTCAATGGTCGAAGCAAAGGCTTTTTCACCTTTTACAGGAATTTTATACAATCCGTTCACATCAACGACAACAGTTTTGGCAAGCGTGCCGTTCCTTACACTGCCTTTGTCAACAGTTATTATTGTATTCAGCGCAAATGAATATTCTTTATCCCCTATTTTAAACTTCTGCTCTTTCTCAAGGATCAATGCTGTGACCTCGCCATTTTTATTAAAAAATATATCATACTCTGTTTCACTTTTCAAGGCTTTGGCGCAAAGGTCATAGCTTCCGGATGTTACTATTGCATTTTCTGCCAGGCAGGCTGATAAGATAAAGATCTCTCCCTTATAGGTGGTTGCAAAACCGATTTTCGAACTGCCCCTTAAAGTGAGTTCTTTACCGGATGATTTAATTTTGGTATCAGCATCGAGATATGCCGATGCGATCTGGTTGTTCTGAAATGTATAAGCCACCGGCTTATCCTGCTTCAATTTCAATTCTCCGTTACTTGTTTTTAAAATTACGGATTCTTTTAAAATCCCATCTTTTAATATTTCAGACCCTTTGGTATTCTGAACCCCAGACACTTTGAATTCAGTATCATTCAGGCGGAGAACCGTGTCTTTACCCGAAGGTATTTCATTTTGACAGAATGCGGCTGCTGACAACAAAAAAACAGCAAGACCTGATAAAATTTCTTTTTTCATAATTTTTTGATATTTTTTATAATGCAATAATAATGAAATTAAAAAACAAAAATAAAGTATTTAACAATACAATATT
>JACREX010000071.1 GCA_016212695.1 Bacteroidia bacterium | reverse complement strand
TAATTAATACAACAGAGTCCTCTTTTAATTTTATTTCTTCTTCACCGGCTTTTTCAAGCCTGTTTTTATCGTCATCGGATAATAATTCTTTTTCTTCGCTGTACGACAGCCAGAATATATCAGTACTTAATTCATGTAGTCTTTTATGCAACTCTAAAAGCCGGTTATATTTTTGTTCAAACTTCATAAAACCCTATTACTACAAAGTGGCACATCGACACAGCAATTAAAAAAAAGTAGTTCAATAACCATTCTATCGGTTTTGTCTATATTTTTCAACTTGCTAATCCAAGGATTCCCATTCGGGCCATTCAATCTTATAATTTATATCAGTTTGCATATGTAAGTTTGTAACGATTCAAAAATAAAAATCCCGTAAGTTATTAACCCACAGGATTTTACTGATAACAAGTAGTGGAGTTGCGGGGATTCGAACCCCGGTCCAAACAAGGAACCCATATGCTTTCTACATGTTTAGCCGTTGTTTGTTTTTCGGAAACAGGCTGGCAAGCGGCCGCCTACCTGTAACTTAGTTCCTGTTTTCTTATCCCGGCTTAGGAACATCGCCGGAACCATCTCAACTGAATCAGTGCCCCATCTACAGAAAACCGCTGAGAACAATCTTTTGCGGGACAGCCCGGAACAGTTCCTTGAACCGTTCTTTGCAAAAATCACTAAGTGATTATGCAGCGAGCGCGTAGTTGTTTTCGCCTTTTATTGTTTTGCAGAACCTTTTTACGGGATGACCTGCATTACCCGGCATGCTTGCATACCAATTCATCTTGCTGTCAAAACCAATCCAACCCCAAAATATGTTTACAAATGTACAGAAAAAAATTTAATTTACACACAGAAGAATAAAAATTTGCTGTCATAGTTTTTGGTTTATGGCAGTAGGTTTTGTAATTAGTCTTGGTTTTTGGTTTTACAAACACTCATTAACCTTAGACCAAACCGGCCGCAATAAACTATAAACCAAATACACCTGAATAGTAACTAATTTTTTATTTTGTCAGTCGTTACTGCATCTTCAATTAAATAAGTGGCACAGGCTTTGTCATATATTTTACCGCGCTCTTGCGTTTTAATAAAAAAAAAATTAGGTTTGCATAAATAATTTATGGTATGCAGAAAATAATATCTTTCATCTTTATATGCACCTGTATCTCTTCATTTGCGCAAAACGCCACCGATGTCCCGGGATGGTTTACCAATATCCCGAAATCTAATAATAAAAAAATATACGCAATCGGCATTTCAGATCCGAAAATGGAAGAAGCCGACGCTTACAAACTCGCCATCCTGAGAGCAAAAGCCATGCTTGCCTTATTCCGTAAATCAACGGTTCAACAAGTAGTGGATTTGTACGAAAGCCAGAAAGAAGAAGGGAATATCCAGAATTCACAGAAACTTGAAAAACTATCCAAGATATTTTCGACATATGCGGTAGACTCCGCACAGATCGAAATCGTAGAAAAAGAATACAACAAAGATATGGAAGCGCTTGTACTCATCCGCGAAGTGGTCCCGAAACTCGACACGGCAAAATTTAAAGACACGGTTAAAGTGGAATGCAACTCATTCATGCAGGAGTTTAAAATTGACGAGGCATCCAAATCGGTAACCAATTATATCCAGGGCGCATTGGAAATAAAAGGAAAAACAAGGGATTCCCTAAAATGTTATTTTGAATGTGTGGACGAAAACAATGTGGATTTTAGTGTGGTCACCACATTCATGGATTCTGTTTATTGCACGCATTCCACCATGCACGAGTATAAAAATTCCACGGATAAAGAAATCAACCCGTCTGATTATTTCGGTTATTCCCATACAAAAAAGGGTTTATGGAAAGCCTACTTAGATGCAGTCTTACAAAATATGATCGCACTGTCAGACATCATGAAATTCAAAACTAAAAATGCGGCTGATAATTATGGAAATGAAACCAATAAAGATTTTGAAGCGAAAGATGAAAATCTTACCCGGAATATTTCGTGTAACACGCTTTCCGTCGCATTGAAAGAGATAGCCATCAATCAGAATAAACTGTGGTTGAAAATGGCCGCCGTTTCATATGAAAAAACTGAATTCAAAAAGAAAACCGAAAAAACCTGCCTGCCGGTAGGCAAGGTAATAACCAACCTTAAAAAACCTCTCGACAAATTAAAAGGATCGGAATAATTTATCTTTTCTTTACAGCAAATTTTTCACAGGTTTTCAGTTATGATATCACTGAACAATGTTTCATTATCTTTCGGGAGTTTCACCCTTTTCAAAGATATTTCGTTTCTTATCAACGGAAACGATAAGATAGGCCTTGTAGGCAAAAATGGCGCGGGGAAATCCACGCTCCTGAAAATAATTTTAGGCGAACTCTCGCCCGGCGACGGCTTGGTGAATAAACCCTCGGAAATAAATTTCGGTTACCTGCCGCAGCATCTTATTTATACAGATAACCGCACTGTTATTGAAGAAGCCATGACTGCTTTTTCTGAAATCATCGGCTTGCAGAAAAAAATCACTAATATCAACGAATCGCTTGCCGCAAGGACGGATTACGACTCTATCGAATACCGTAGCCTGATCGCATCGCTGGCTGAAGCAACCGATCATTTTCATCTCATGGGCGGACAAAATATACAGGCAGAAGCGGAACAAACCTTATCAGGACTTGGATTTCTTCACAGCGACTTTCCGCGACACACTTCAGAATTCAGCGGCGGGTGGAGAATGCGCATAGAGCTGGCAAAAATTCTTCTCCGGAAACCTGATGTGTTTCTCTTGGACGAGCCCACCAATCACTTGGATATTGAATCCATACAGTGGTTTGAAGACTTTCTGAAAAACTACAACGGCGCCGTTGTCCTGATTTCTCACGACCGGGCATTTCTCGATAATGTTACAAAGAGAACCCTCGAAATATCGCTGGGAAAAATATACGATTACAAAGTACCCTATTCCAAATATGTGATACTGCGAAAAGAACAGCGTGAACAGCAATTAGCGGCTTACCTGAACCAGAAGAAAAAAATCGGGGATACCGAACGGTTCATCGAACGTTTCAGATACAAAGCCACAAAAGCGGTGCAGGTGCAATCGCGCATTAAACAGTTGGGAAAAATCGAACGGATAGAAGTTGATGAAGAAGATAAATCAGCCATTCATTTCCGCTTTCCGCCTGCCCCAAGATCAGGAACCATTGTTGTTGAAACCGAATACCTGACAAAAAAATACGGCGACCACACCGTGCTCGATAAAATAGACTTAGTTATCGAACGGGGCGAAAAGGTTGCATTTGTCGGAAGAAACGGAGAAGGTAAAACCACCTTGTCGAGGATTATTGTCGGCGATCTTGATTATGAAGGAACTCTTACGCTCGGCCACAATGTTAAGGTCGGATACTATGCGCAGAACCAACCCGACATATTAGACGAAAACAAAACCGTTTTTCAAACCATTGACGATATTGCAGTAGGTGATATCCGCACAAAATTACGCGACATACTCGGATCGTTCCTTTTCAGCGGCGATGATATTGATAAAAAAGTTAACGTATTATCGGGTGGAGAACGCAGCCGGCTATCATTAGCCAAACTGCTGCTCGAACCCGTCAACCTGCTGGCACTCGACGAACCCACCAACCATCTCGATATGCGATCAAAAGATATTCTCAAGCAGGCATTGCTCAAATACGACGGCACCTTGATCATCGTCTCGCACGACAGGGATTTCCTTAACGGGCTGGTAACAAAAATTTATGAATTCAAACACAAAAAGATCCGGCAACATATAGGCGGTATTTACGACTTCCTGCAAAAGAAAAAAATAACCACGCTCCGCGAACTTGAGATCAAAGAAAAAACCAATAAAGAAAAAGCGAAAGAAACCGTATCGGCAAACAAAATTCAATACGAAGAAAAAAAAGAACACGAACGGGAAATACGGAAAGTAAATACACAGATCCGTAACACGGAAAAACTAATCGGCAAACTTGAAGATGAATTAAAACAGATAGACGAACTTCTTGCTAACCCTGAAAACATTGACAAGGAACAGGAATATAATGTTCTTTACCAACAGCACGAAAAAATAAAAAGAGAAATTGCGGCAGGCTTACAGAAATGGGAATATCTGCACAAGGAATTCGAAGAATTAACCGGCCAAAAATAACATTTTGAACAATTGGGATTTATATTTACTTTTACGTTCGCTTAATAACAACAAAGAGATTGTGACAGCAAGAAAGTTAAATATTCAATTTGAAGAACTCGAATCAAAACGCCTCAGACTAACCGCAATCACAAAAGAATATGTTAATGATATTTTCGATATCTATTTCGATTATGACGTGATTCGCTACACAGACAGCAACCTCCATTTTTCAAAAGAAGACACGGAAAAATTCATTGAACATCTTCAAGCCCGTATGCAGATCGGAGAAGCCATTTACTGGGGTTTGTTTCATAAAGAACTGAACAAGATAATCGGGACCCTCGGTTTATATCATATTGACCACAAACATTCCTTTGCTTCCGTGGGCTGCATACTCGGCAAAGATTACTGGCGCCAGGGATATATGAGCGAAGCTTTTAAAAAAATAATCCCCTTTAGCTTTTCAAAAATAAAACTTCACAGGATAGAAGCGCAGATGTATATTCATCACGAAGCATCCATCAGCCTGTTTGAAAAACTCCGGTTTTCCCGCGAAGCGAAACTGAGAGAAAATTTCCAGATCGAATGGAAGCAGGAAGATTCTTACCTGTATACACTGATTAAAAGCGATTTCAACGAACTTCAGGCTTTTTATAAATAAATTTTCCCGTCGTTTTTCCGCTTATTATACTTTGAATGGATTTAATTGTTACATTTTATTTTAAGGAGCAGTAAGCAGCGGCAGTAAGCAGCAGCACCCTGTTTCTGTTTGTTGAAATAAATTAAACTCTTATCCTCAGTTTTCCGGGAAATATACTATTTTTGCCTGCTTGTGCCAAATAGGTCAACCATGACTGCCGGCAGGCAGGTGGTTTTTGGTCAGGGCAGCCGGTTTGGGAAAAAGTCAATAGTTAAATGGTTGGGCAACTGGTTTTGGAAAAAGGGTTAAAGTTAGTAGTGGTTTACCATAGACCAATAACTTATAACCAGGCAAGCAGCTTAACCCTTCAACATTTGACAAAATATTTTGTGATTGATTTTTAAGATTGAACGCTGAAGAAAAAATATTGCTGACTCCGTTTTCAATAACCGCTATCCTTTGCCTTTTCATAGCCCTGTTTTTATTAAACCCTGTCGCTTCTGCACAGGAGGAATATCCCTGCGACCTTATACCAAACAAAAAAGCAGTTAAAATTTTTGAAGATGCGCTCAAGACGTTGAAGTACGACAAGGAAACCGGCCACAAACTCTTATTGGAAGCTGTTGAAAAAGATAAAAATTATATTGAGGCGTATTATGTTTTGGCAGATTTTAATATGAAAAAGGCGGAGTCATTAAAAAAAATGGCCGATAATACAACCATACACGAAATGCTGAGCTGTTTCACGCGCGCCGAAAAATACTACACGACGATTACGGAACTCTGCCCCTCTTTTGATAATTTTTCCGCATATTATACGCTTGGCAACTACTATTACAATATAGAAAATAATTGCGGAAAAGCACAAAAACATCTTGCGGAATTTATTAATAATACCAACGAAACTAACCCGTTATACAAGAAAGCAAAAGACATGCATAAAAACTGTGAAGAATTAGATTATTTACTGAACCATCCCGTACCTTTTGATCCGCAGCCTGTAAAAGGGATCTGTACGGAATCTGATGAATACCTGCCGTTGGTATCTCCCGATGGAACGCTCGCTTTTTATACGCACAGGTTTTCGAAACTGAATAAAATAATGAATTACGGAAGCTATATCGAAGAATTCACGGTGAGTGAAAAAACAGAAGAGACAAAAGACGGAACCGAAATTTTTCAAAAAGGAACGCCCATGCCGCCGCCGTTCAACGAGGGGAAAAACCAGGGAGGCGTTGCAATATCCATAGACAACAACCACATTTTTATCACCATCTGTGAAATGACACAGGCCAAAAACCAGCCCTATAATAATTGTGATATTTATGTTACGGATTATGTGAACGGGAAATGGACTCCCCTCCGGAATCTTGGGCCGAATGTGAACGGGCATGATACATGGGAAAGTCAGCCATCTATTTCATCCGATGGAAAAACATTGTATTTTGCTTCTATCCGTAAAGGGAATTTCGGTTTTAATGAAGATAATCCCACCTGCGATATCTGGAAAAGTGAAATGAGCATTGACGAAAAATGGACCAAAGCAGCGAACCTCGGACCTAAAATTAACACTGCCGGCAATGAAAAATCACCCTTTATTCACACAGACAGCCAGACACTGTATTTTTCTTCCAACGGCCTGTTCGGCCTGGGCGGGTATGATATTTTTTACTCTAAACTGCAGGAAAATAAAACATGGACAGATCCCAAAAACATAGGATACCCAATAAATACCGAGGGAGATGATATCGGATTTATTGTGAGTACCGATGGCCGAAAAGCGTATTTCTCTTCAAACCGGCTGAAAGGAAAAGGAGGGTGGGATATTTTCTCATTCGACCTGTATAACGAAGCCCGGCCCGAAAAAGTTATGCTAGTTACAGGATACCTGAAAGACGAAAAAGGAGACGAACTGAAAGATGCCAACGTGGAATTGAAAAATACGAAAACCAATAAGGTTTCAGAAGCGATGGTTGATAAGATCAGCGGGAAATATGCAATCGCCATAACCGTTGATACCAAAAGAAAAGATGAATTTTTAATGGTGGTGAAAAAAGACGGGTATGCTTTCACATCAGAATATATAAAACCCTTTGAAGACGAAAAATTTGAAAAACCGGCGAAGGTGGATTTTGAAGTGAAGCCCGTAAAAGTCGGCGAAACCATAAAGCTGAACAATATCCAGTTTGCATACAGTTCTTCCAGTTTTGATGATGCCAGCCGGATTGTTCTGAATAATTTTGCCGAGTTCCTGGAAGAAAACCCCACTATAAAAATCGCCATTTACGGTCATACGGATAATACCGGTACGCCAAAAAGAAACAAATCGCTTTCCGAAGAACGCGCCAAAGCGGTTTTCGACTACCTGCTCATTTCGGGCATTGATGCAAAACGCATGAAGTATAAAGGCTTTGGCCAGACAAAACCCTTAGCCACCAACGAAACTCCCGAGGGCCGCGCCCTGAACCGGAGAACCGAATTTGTTATTACTTCAAAATAAAAAACCCGGCGCTTCGACAAGCTCAGTAGCCGGGTATATATAATATTATATAAGATTTAATACTTCGAACACTTTTTTCATAAAAGGACTAAAGTCCTCTCTATTACTGGGTTTATTCAATTACCCCGCCCTGGTGTTTGAGCTTGTCGAAAACAAGGGCGGGGTAACACAAACTCACATAAACAAAGGGCTTTAGCCCAAAAAACATAAAAACTGTCCGAAGTATAAAAGATTAAATCAAACTCTTTTTTCTTTTATCCTGGCTTTTTTGCCGGTTAACCCGCGCAGATAATACAACCTAGCCCTGCGCACATGCCCCACTTTATTCACCTCAATAGTATCAATAAACGGGGATGAAAACGGGAAAACCCTTTCAACTCCGATACTGCCCGACATCTTTCTTACAGTAAATGTACGGGTGCAGCCATTGCCTTTTATCTGTATCACCACGCCGCGGTATTCCTGGATTCTCTCTTTATTGCCTTCTTTGATTTTATAGCTTACCGTTACCGTATCGCCGCTTTTAAATGTTGGGAACTGCTTCTGAACAGCCAGTTTGTTTTCAACAACTTTCATCAGGTCCATCGTAGTATCTGTTAAATTTTTATACTTTTCAAAATCGGACTGCAATATTACAACATTTTTTTTAAAATGTAGCGCTATTATTTAAAATTTATTTAAAAATTCTGCTTATTACAGGCTTTTCGCAATAGGATACCTCTATAAAAAACTACTAATAAAAAATTCACGCTAAGAATCAAAAGTCCTTTTTTTCACGCAAAGCCGCAAAGCTCGCTAAGAAAATGTTTTTGCCTATATAAAACTTAGCGTACTTGGCGACTTGGCGTGCAATTTTTTTTCGCCTTTGCGCGAAACTAATAAGACAGTATCTCTGCGAGAAAAAAACAGTTTTTAGAGATGCCCTATAGCCGCCTTATTTCGGAGCCGCTTTATAAAGTAATATGCCGAATAATAAAAATAAAATATTGGGTATCCATACGGCAAGGATCGGGTTCATATTACCATTAATGGCAAATGTAGATGAAACCTGCATAAATAAAATATACGAGAAGCTTATCGTAAGGCCGATCCCGATATGAAGACCGATTCCGCCTTTCGCTTTTCTGGATGCAACCGCGACGCCAATCAGGGTTAGAATAAATGTAGAAAACGGGAATGCAATGCGTTTATATTTTTCAACCAAGTAAACCACCACCTTGGATGCTCCCCGCAGTTGTTGCTCTGCAATATAGTCGTTGAGTTCAAAATAATCCAGGGCTTCCACTTCTTCATTCCTGCGGGTAAATTCTTCCGGGGTAATTTTCAGGGAAGTATCAATCTCCGCCCCCCTGGTTAATGATTCATAGTCGTCATATATGTTGCGGATATAATAATTATGCGCCTGCCATTTATTCTTTGTAGTATCCCATACGACAAAATCCGCCATGAGTTTCGAAGCAAGTTTCCCGTTTTCAAATCTCTCGATCGAAAACTGGTAACCCGTATTATTAGCGGCATTGTAACTGTCCATATAAATGTATATACCGGGCGCAACCTGCTTGTGAATATTTCTGTCTTCGGTATGGGCGGCATTCCATATATACCGTTTCTGAAATTCATAGCGCATTTTATTCGCTCTCGGAATCACAAAATTTCCTAATGCATACGAAAAAGCGGCAAGGAACAAAGCCGATACAAAAAACGGGAACATCAATCTTCTGAAGCTGACACCGCTGGTAAGAATAGCTATCAGTTCGGAATTATACGACATCTTGGAAGTGAAAAAAATAACGGATATAAAAACAAACAGCGGGCTGAAAAGATTAATGAAATAAGGAATAAAATTAAAGTAATAATCAACGACAATTTCCCTGAGCGGCGCTTCTTTTTGAATAAAATCCTCCAATTGCTCAGATATGTCAAACACAATGGCAATCGAAATAATCAGCGCTATGGCAAAAAAAAATGTTCCTAAGAATTTTTTTATTATATATATGTCTATTATTTTCAAAACCTATATGATTTGCTTTTCACTTCAAACTTCAAACTCCTGCCCTGAGCAAAGCCGAAGGGTCAAACTTTAAACTTCTATATCCTCTCCCCCACGCTCTTCACCATTTGTTGTTTCCATGATTCAAAATCATCCTTACGGATATGTTCGCGCGCTTCGCCTACCAGTTGCAAATAAAACGCCAAATTATGAATACTCGCTATCTGGAGGGCAAGAATTTCTTCAGCTTTTACAAGATGATGCAGGTATGCTTTTGAATAATACTGATCCACAAACGAAACGCCATCAGTATCCAAGGGCGAAAAATCATTTTCCCACTTTTTATTTTTAATATTTATAATACCGTTACGGGTAAATAACATTCCGTTCCTTCCGTTGCGGGTAGGCATCACGCAATCCATCATATCCACGCCCAGAGCTATGGATTCCAGTATATTCACCGGAGTCCCGACACCCATAAGATACCGTGGTTTATCTTCAGGCAAAACAGCATTTACAACGTCCATCATTTCATACATGACCTCCACCGGTTCACCAACAGAAAGGCCGCCGATAGCATTACCCGGCCTGTTTTTTGAAGCGATGAATTCTGCGGAAGCTATTCGCAGATCTTTGTAAACGCTGCCCTGGACAATCGGGAAAAAATCCTGTGAATACGGATACACGGGTTCCGTTTCATCAAATTGTTTTATTCCCCGTTCAAGCCACTGATGGGTGAGAAGCATGGATTTTTTTGCATAATCATACTCGCAGGGAAACGGTGCGCACTCATCAAATGCCATCATTATATCAGCGCCGATGATACGTTGAATATCCACCACATTTTCAGGTGTGAAAATATGTTTTGAGCCATCAATATGCGATTGGAAAACCGCTCCTTCTCCGGTGAGTTTACGGTTGGCTGCCAAGGAAAAGACCTGGTATCCTCCGCTGTCGGTGAGAATTGGTTTATCCCAGTTCATGAATTTATGCAACCCGCCGGCCTGTTCCATGATCTCAAGCCCCGGCCGCAAATATAAATGATAGGCGTTCCCCAGAATAATCTGCGCTTTTATATCGTCTATGAGTTCGCGCTGATGAATCGCTTTAACAGAACCCGCAGTACCGACAGGCATAAAAACCGGAGTCAGGATTTCTCCATGATCCGTAGAGATTTTTCCTGCACGCGCCTTGGTTTGCTTATCTTTCCGGATAACCTCAAATTTCATGTCACTATACTTTCGTGAGCGCCCTGGGGAAATTATAATTAAAATAAATCCCCTTGGGCTTCTCAACAAAATAACTTATGAAGTCGTAATACTTTTCATTGAAATGAAAATTATCCGGATCATAGTAATAGCCGGGAACTGTTTTGCAAGTAATTTCTTTAAGATTTATCGTCCCTGTGTTATATTCCTCAATTTCCTGGTATGTGGATAATTTATTAAGCACTATCATTTTCCCGTAATCTTCCCTGAGCAATACATCAATCATTTTATCAGCAAGCAGGCCGCAGAGGCGTTTATCGTATTTTCTGCATTCGCCGGAACGGGCATAATAGGATGTCGTCTGCGCCCGCGCCTGGATACCCGTGCTTCGTTCAATCTCCGCTGCAATAATGGTACTGATGCCGCCATAGCGCGGATTTTCAAATTCATCTGTATCTTTACTGATATGGACTACTTCGGCTTTCCCTGTTTTTTCATCATACCATTTGGTTCCTTCGCCAACAGCAATCACAAGATATTTTTTCTTGATGCTGTTATACACTTTAATAACCGTTTCAAAAAACCGTTCTTTTTTTTCCATGGTAACCGGGAACTCCGGAATCAGCGAAATCTCAGCGCCACCCATCATTCCTGCGCCTGTGAGCCATCCGGAATTTTTTCCCATAACCTCGATCACCATCACCCGTGAATGAGATTCGGCCGTAGTGCATATTCTCGAAGTAAATTCAGCAATACCCTTAGCGGCAGAAGGGAAACCTGGGCAAAAAGCAGTTTCAAGTTCTTCGCCGTTGTAATTGTGCATCGTACCGGTTTTAATATCATTGTCAATGGTATTGGGAAATGCTATCACCGGGATATTTACCTGTTCAAATAGTTTTTTTGAAACAGAAATGGTATCGTCGCCGCCAACGGTTACCAGGACGTCAATGCCATACCTCCTGATATTTCTGAGAATCTCATCGGTTCTGTCAATCGGATTTTTCAATGTTGGAAAAGGGTTTGTCCGTGTGGTTCGTAATGCAGTGCCGCCATATATTCCATCATACGGCTGGTTTGAAATGTCAACGATGTCGCCGTCGCCCAGCAATCCTTTCCATCCCTTCCGGATGCCATATACTTTATAACCTAAAACAGACGCCCTGCACTTTAGCGCTTCAATGCTTGCATTTAAAGAAGGCGTGTCTCCCCCGCCTGTGAGAATGGCTAAAATTTTTCCGTCGAAAATTCTTCTTTGTAGTCCCATGGTTGAATCGCGTAAAATTAGTAAAAATCAAAGTAAGATATTTTTTATCGAACATGCAAAAGATTTCTGTAACATTTTTTATCTTTGCAACCTTTAATTTCAAAATGATAAAGAATGATTAAGATTACTTTTCCCGACCATTCGGTCAGAGAATTTGAAAACGGAATCACAGGATATGATATTGCAAAAGCCGTCAGTCATAACTTAGCCAGAGAAGCGCTTTCAATTTCAATAAACGGTGAATTAACGGATCTCACCCGGCCCATTAATTCGGATGCTTCCATCAAGCTATACACATGGGAAAACGATGAGGGCAAACATGCTTTCTGGCACTCATCGGCACACCTTATGGCCGAAGCTCTTGAAGCATTGTACCCGGGAGTAAAATTCGGAATCGGCCCGGCGATTGAAAGCGGTTTTTATTATGACGTAGATCCGGGCGATGACAGAATAATATCAGATACAGACTTTCCGAAAATTGAAACTAAAATGCTCGATATTGCAAGGACCAAAACCCCATACGCCAGAGAAAACATTTCAAAACAAGAGGCATTGGATTTTTTCACTAAAAAGGGCGATGAATATAAAACTGAACTGATAAGCGAACTTGAAGACGGTACGATTTCATTATACAAACAGGGCAATTTCACAGATCTTTGCCGCGGCCCGCACTTACCGAATACAGAATATATCAAAGCGGTTAAACTCACTGCCATTGCAGGCGCTTACTGGCGCGGCGATGAAAAGAGAAAACAACTGACGCGTATCTACGGGATCACCTTCCCGAAACAGAAGATGCTCGAAGAATATCTTGCCATGCTTGAAGAAGCGAAGAAAAGAGATCACAGGAAAATAGGCAAAGAACTCGAACTGTTTATGTTTTCACAGAAAGTCGGAATGGGCCTGCCCTTGTGGCTTCCGAAAGGCGCAAAGCTCAGGGAACAACTCGAAAATTTTCTTAAAAAAGTGCAGTTTAAATACGGATACGAACAGGTGATTACCCCGCATATCGGGCAAAAAGAACTGTGGGTAACTTCCGGGCATTTTGAAAAATACGGGAAAGATTCTTTCAAGCCGATCAGCACTCCGGCAGAAGGCGAAGAATTTCTTCTGAAACCGATGAACTGCCCGCATCATTGCGAAATTTACAAGATGAAGCCCCGCTCATACAAAGATCTTCCGGTACGCTATGCAGAATTCGGCACGGTGTACCGTTATGAGCAAAGCGGCGAACTGCACGGGCTCACCAGGGTCAGGGGCTTTACACAGGACGATGCGCATCTTTTCTGCCGCCCGGATCAATTGAAGGAAGAATTTATCAAGGTGATTGATATTGTCCTGTATATATTCAAAACACTCCGGTTTGACGATTATACCGCACAGATATCTCTCCGTGATCCGGATAATAAAATAAAGTATATCGGGAGCGACGATAACTGGGAAAAAGCAGAAAAAGCAATCATTGAAGCCTCTGAAGAAAAGGGATTAAGAACCGTTACCGTGATTGGCGAAGCTGCATTTTACGGGCCCAAATTAGATTTCTTAGTAAAGGATGCAATCGGCAGAAAATGGCAGCTTGGAACGATACAGGTTGACTATAATTTACCCGAAAGGTTCGAACTGGAATACATAGGCAGCGACGACCAGAGGCACAGGCCGGTTATGATTCACAGGGCGCCATTCGGTTCCATGGAACGGTTCGTGGCAGTTTTAATTGAACATACCAACGGGAAATTCCCTCTCTGGCTTACTCCGGAACAAGCAGTAATCCTTCCCATCAGTGAAAAATTTAATGAATATGCAAAAAAAGTTTTAAATTTGTTAAATATTTACGATATTCGCAGCCTCGTTGACGACCGCAATGAAAAGATCGGCAAGAAAATCAGGGACAACGAACTGAAAAAAATCCCTTATCTTTTGATTGTCGGTGAAAAAGAAGCCGAATCGGATACCGTATCGGTAAGAAGACAGGGAGAAGGCGACAAAGGGACGATGACTATTGAAAAATTTGCAGAATTTCTCAACAAAGAAGTGAGAAAAGAATTAGAAGATATAAATTAATAAAGTATTAACTAAACATAGGAGGAATAAACTATCGCTGGTCCATATCAAAGTTCGAGATTTCCGCATAAAAATTTCAGGAAACCTCATGAAGAAGAACAAAAATACAGAATAAACGAACAGATCAGGGCAAAAGTAGTAAGAATTGTAGGCGAGAATGTTGAAAACCCCGGTATTGTTCCTATAGAAGAAGCGTTCAGAGTTAGCAATGAACTGGGTTTAGACTTAGTTGAAATTTCACCCAATGCCAGCCCGCCGGTATGCAAAGTCATAGACTACCAGAAGTTTCTTTACCAGATGAAAAAGAAACTGAAAGAGATGAAAGCGAAAACGAGCAAGGTAGTTGTAAAAGAAATTCGTTTCGGCCCGAATACAGACGACCACGATTATAATTTTAAATTGAAACATGCCATCAAGTTCCTTGATGAAGGCGCCAAAGTAAAAGCATATGTTTTTTTCAAAGGACGCTCTATATTATATAAAGAACAGGGTGAAATTATCCTTGAACGGTTTATAGCAGACCTTGAAGAATACGGTAAATTGGAAATGTCGCCTAAACTCGAAGGAAAAAGAATGATCATAGTAATATCGCCGAAAGGGAAAAAGTAATTAATAAATTAAAAAAGATGCCGAAGATGAAAACTAAAGCCGGGGCAAAAAAAAGGTTTGCTTTGACCGGTTCAGGGAAGATTAAAAGAAAACATGCTTTCAAGAGCCACATTCTTACTAAAAAATCAACAAAAAGAAAAAGGAACTTGGGTTATACAGGCCTTGTTTCAAAAACTGATGAAAACAATGTGAAACTTGCATTAGCCATAAAATAATAAAATAATTTATTAACCGAATGAATCAGCGCTGAAGAGTCTGCAGGTAGCGGAACGCTGACCATTCTTAAAATTAAAAAAAATGCCAAGATCAGTAAACTCAGTAGCGTCAAAAGCCAGGAAGAAAAAGATGTTTAAATTGACCAAGGGCTTTTTCGGAGCCAGGGGCAATGTTCTCACCGTTGCAAAAAATACCCTTGAAAAAGGATTAGGGTATGCATACCGCGACAGGCGAAAGAAAAAAGGGAATTTCCGTGCATTATGGATACAGAGAATCAACGCGGCGGTTCGTACATATGGAATGTCTTATTCTGTATTCATTGATAAGATCAATAAAAAAGGAATCGAACTGAACAGAAAAGCCCTTGCCGACCTGGCGATGAATCATCCCAACGCATTCGAAGCCGTGGTGAATGAAGTAAAATAACCGTATCTTAAAGATATTTTGAAAAGGCTGCATTTCGACAGGCTCAATGCCCGGCAGCCTTTTTTATTTCTATATCTGATAAAAAAAATATTTGCTTCACACAACAAAAAAAATATTTTTCCGTATAATTCATTACAAAATCAAAAATCTTTGGCTCTTATCTAATTGATGGTTGATTAATAATTTTTGCTTACCTTTGGCACAAATATTAAATATACGATGACTACGAAAGAACATATATTTGCACTTTTCAAGATTCTACCTGATACGGAAAGGCAGGAGCTATTGC
>JACREX010000062.1 GCA_016212695.1 Bacteroidia bacterium | reverse complement strand
TTTAACTTCTGCTTTAGCAGATCGGCAGCAGGTAATAGACCAAATCAGGAATGATGCCTTGTTCGAGTTTGAATTTCCGGTTATTACCAAAGAACCACAACTCAACCGTACTTTTAATCGCTGGATAAGAACAGATAATGATATATTAGTTACTTTTCGTAACCCCTATATTACTCCGGCAGCAGTTCAATATTTTACTCAAAAATATGATTTAATACTTACTCATCAACCAAGCCCGCAATTACCAGTTGGTAATCATACTTACTTCTTTCGCTTAGCAACAGGTAGATGTATTAACAATACTTCCATCTCTGTTGCATCTTCAATTTGGGAGCAGGACAGCGCTATGGTTTTAATTTCTGAACCGGACATTTATTATCCTGCCTATCAATTCACCAATGACCCCTATTTTGGTGCCCAATGGCACTTGAAAAATACTGGACAATGTCTTGGATTTTATCCGAGCGGAAATGCTCTTTCAAGCGCAAACTGTCGAATCGAAGATGCTTGGGATCTTGGATATACCGGCAGTGGTGTTAAAGTTGCTGTGATAGATAATACTGGCTTTAAACTTGATCATCCTGATTTGGAAAATCAGTTTACAGATGGTTGGAATTGTGTTGATAACGTTGCATATATTACACATACTGGCTCAGGTCACGGACAAGCATGCGCTGGTCTGATTGCTGCAAAAGCTGATAATTCTGAAGGCACGGTAGGTGTTGCTTATAATGCGAAAATAGTTCCGTATGTAGTAGGAGGTTATTATTCAACTTATACCTTGGCATTTCAAAAAGCGCTTGAACAAAATGTGGATGTTATTAGTTGCAGTTGGGGCTGGAATGATTGGTATATTTCAAGTTGTAATCCAGCTATTCAAAATTGTAAAATATTAGGTAGAGGTGGCAAAGGTTGTATAATTGTTGCTGCTTGCGGTAATTTTCCTCATGGTGGTAATATTCCGAACCAATCTGATGGTGTTTGGCCGGCAAATTTACCTGATGTAATCGGTGTGATTGCTTCCAATCCAAGTGATAAATTAAAAAGTACTACATCATATAATACCCTTAATCAACCTCCTCCTCCAAATAATACTAACCCTGATGATGGTTGGGGAGCTTCAAATACGCCAGACAATAATTGGGGAAGCAACTACGGTCAATATTATGATATAGCAGCCCCGGGAACACATGTAATAACTACGGATTACCCATGGGGTAGTTATAATACAGGCACAAGCTTATCATATAATTATTTCCATAATTATTGTGATGCCACTGGCAATAGTGATTTAGCGTTAGGTTATACTTACTTTAACGGCACATCTGCCGCAGCCCCTATTGTTGCAGGTGTCGCTGCTTTAATTCTTTCAAAAAATCCTACCTTAACTTCTAATCAGGTTCAGGAGATTATTCAGCAAGGTGCTGATAAAGTTGGCGGCTACAATTACAATGCTGTTTCTCCCGGAAAAAGTTTAGAATTCGGGTATGGTAGAATTAACGCTTTTAATTCCATTAACCTGACTAATGGCATAAACGATATCAAGAAAGAAGTCGGTATTATTAGCGTGGTTAATCCGGTGCGGCAGCAACTGGAAATTGTTTATAAGTTGAACGATTCTGCCCCCAAAATCCACTTTCATTTATACGATTTGCTCGGAAGAACATCATGTAGCGGCGCTCTAAATCCGCAGGCAACTTATTTTTCAACAGACATAAGCAAATTACCTGCCGGGCTTTATGTCATAACATTTACCGATGAAAAGGGAATTGTTTTACAATCCGATAAACTAATAAAAGTTGAATAATGAAACCGTTAATATTTATATCGTTTTTTTTTACTTTCAGCTTTATAACTTTACAAGTTTTTAACTGTTTTGCACAAACTACTTTTGTGAAAAATTTCGGTGGCAGCGGAAACCAAAATGGTCGCAAAGTAATACAAACAAGTGATGGATGCTTTGCAATTCTTACGTCAGAAGGTACCACTGTCTGCGGTTTACTCAAAACAACTGCTAATGGTGATTCCCTTTGGTCAAAATTATATTATGGAACTCCACACCACAAGATTTATTTCAATTATTTTCAACAAACCGCAGACAGTGGCTTTATATTTTGTGGCCTTTTTGGTGATCCGGACTCTATTCCTTTCCCGCTTTATACTTCCAATATTTATTTATTAAAAACAAATAAGTATGGTGATTCGCTTTGGAGCAAAATTTATGATTTATCGCCATTATCAGATTGGCCTAATTACATCGAAGAAACTTCAGACGGTGGTTTTATTTTGACAGGATATTATAACTATGAAGATAATTCAGGTTCAGATATTTTATTTATGAAAACTAACTCAACCGGAGACAGTCTGTGGACAAAAATCTACGGAAACCCCGGGCAGGTATGGGATGTTGGTAATTGGATATACGAAACACCTGATGGCGGCTACCTTGCAGGGGTTAGTAATCCGGCTTGTTCTTTGATGAAATTGAATAGTTCTGGAGATACCCTGTGGACTAAAGTGATACTTAATGACTATAAGGCTGTTGAGTTTTCAAAATGTTCCGATGGTGGTTTAATTATGCTTTCTGGTATATGGATTTCTTCTGAAAACAGAGATATACGGGTAATAAAAATCGATAGTTTTGGAAATATTCAATGGGATAAATTATATGGTTGTGCAGGTTATGATGCCTCTTATGATATAACGCAAACCTTTGACGGTGGTTTTATGGTATTAGTTCAAAAATCTTGTAGTCCGGCAACATTTCTTTATTTAATGAAGATTGATTCTTACGGCGATACTCTTTGGTCAAAAGCATTTCCCCAAAATTATCTATATCCAATTTCTTTTCTACAAACTCAGGATAGCGGATTCATTTTAACCGGGAGTTATTATAATGGAACTGATTACGATATTTTACTTATAAAAACCGACAGCGCCGGTAATTCACCCGCTTCCATCAACGAAATATTTGAAAAAGAACAAATACTATTTTACCCAAATCCATTTGACAATAATCTGAATATTGAATTTGAAATAAAAAGCAATGCAGATATTCAATTTGCTATTTATGACAATACAGGCAAAGAGATAAACTTAAGTGAAAGAAAGCATCTGATGAAGGGGCTCTATCACGAACAAATCAATACTGAATTTTATAAATCAGGGTTGTATTTTTTTGTGATTAATATAAATGGACAAATACGATCAAGAAAAATTGTTAAATTGCAAAATAAGTGAGCATTAAGCTATAAAAATAAAATTATGAGAACATTAATTTTTTTACATAAATTTGTCCTCTCTGACTTTTTATTGTGAAAATATTATTCGTCAATCAAAATAGTGCATTCGCCTATAAAAATTATCAGTTAATAAAATTTAAGTGCATATTCTTTCAGAAACATTATTTGTTTGCAACCAATTAAATATTTTTGCAGTCTTTTTGATTGTTAAAAAAAAAATTAATGTCTAACTAAATATTTTGAATCATGAAAAGAATTACTGCTATTTTAATGCTGATTGTTACAGCAACGTATTTTTCCTTCTCTCAAAGTCTTTTTAATGTAAGAACAGAAGGTAACAATGAAACAAAAGTTACTAGTTCAAAAAGTTCTACTTTGTTAGAAAAACAGAGCCATTCTGTTAAAAGTAAAAAAAGTCTGGCAAAACAACCTATTGGAAATGGTAGTTTAAAGAATATAGCTACAAGTATTATTGATGAAGATATGCCATCATCAATGGGTCATGCAACAACAAAAACCAAAGCGGCGCTCTCCGAGAGTTTCGACGGAACCACTTTTCCCCCGGTTGGATGGACAACCTATGATGTATTAGGTACGTCAAACTGGGCAAGAGTGACAACATCCACACATTCAGGAGCCGGATGTGCAAGGATTTTAGATAGTGATCCCAGGGGAGAAGACTGGCTGGTAACTCCAAAATTAACGGTATCGGCCGGAAATACATTTTCTTTTTGGATACGTGCAAATTATTCAGCCTACTATGGGAATGATAGTGTTTTTGTTTTGATTTCCACCACAGACAATCAAATGTCAAGTTTTACAACAACCTTAGCAGAATATGAAATTCAAACCGACTATACATTTACCTATCAACAAAAAACAATTGATCTCAGCGCATATGCCGGATTAAATGTTTACATCGCCATTAAGGAAATTAATGATTTCGCAAATGGCGTTAGAATTGACGATGTGGCAGGACCGGAAGTTTTCCAGATCACTGATGATGCCGGGGTGACCCAAATATCATCTCCAATATCAAATTGTTTCCTTGGCAGCACAGAAACAGTAACGGTAAAAGTCCAGAATTTCGGAACAAATTCCCTTTCCAATATCCCGGTATCCTACACCGTAAACGGTGGAGCGCCGGTAACGGAAACCGTCGCAGGGCCAATAGCCGGAGCCGCTTTTGCGAATTATACATTTACCCAAAAAGCGAACTTATCTGTGCCTGGAAACTATACTATTAAAGCCTATACCACATTAGCAGGCGAAACAAATCATAATAATGACACGACAACAGCGATCGTTGTTAACGCGGCAACCTCCACCCCGCCTTACACTATGGGCTTTGAACCTGCCGAATCGTTAGCGGGATGGAAAGTCGAAAACACAAATGCCGATGCCAATACATGGGGTATTATTACAACATTGGGAAACACTGCCCCATATTGTGCCGCATATCAATATAATACCACCAATGCCGCGAATGACTGGATAATTACGAAATGTATTGATTTCGAAACCGGAAAAAATTACAAACTCGAATTTGTATACAAAGCTTATGACGCAGCATATCCAGAAGGACTGGATGTTTTTATAGGCACATCACCCGTTTCCACATCTCTAACTACATTGATTGTTGATTTGGGTACTAATATTACAAATATTGCATACCTGACTTCTTCAACTAATTTTACGGTACCATCAACCGGCACCTACTATATCGGTTTTCATGCAAAAAGCCTTGCGGATATGTATGTGCTTTTTATAGATGATATTAATATTACTGAAGTATTTAGTAATGATGCCGGTGTTATTGGTTTTTTTGCTCCGGTTAATCAATCTTCCTGCTCTTATACTAATGCTGAACAAATTGGTGTTGCAATCAGGAATTTCGGAGGAACAACATTAACCAATTTTCCTGTAAAATATTCAATTAACGGTGGCGCTCCTGTTACCGAAAATGTTGCAGGACCATTAGCTTCCAATGATACTTTGTTTTATACATTTACTACTACTGCTGATTTTTCTGTTGATGGTACTTACAATATTACATCATACACCCAGGTAGCAGGTGATGGAAACCTTAATAATGACACTTCGTATTACAGTATTTATAACGTAGCGCCTTCAAATGTCCCTTATGCTATGGGTTTTGAAACAGGCGAAAGTTTATTGGCTTGGTCAGTTCTTGATGAAAATACTGACGGCTCAACCTGGGGAATATATAATGCCCCGACTTATGCTCATACAGGCAACAATGTTGCAGGATATGAATATAATGCAACAAACATTGCTAATGACTGGCTGGTTACGACCTGCATTAATCTGACAGGCGGCACAATCTATAAATTAAAATTCTTTTATAAAGTTGCAAGCGCAACATGGCCAGAGAAGCTTGCCGTTTATTATGGAACGTCACCAAGCGCCGGTTCTCTTACAAATTTAATTGTTGATCTCGGAACTTTATCAAATACTACATATGATTCTTCAATTACTAATTTCACTCCAAGCGCTACCGGCGTTTATTATATCGGATTCAAAGCATACAGCGATGCTGATATGTTTAACCTGTATATTGACGATATCAATCTCAGCGAATATTCCATTATTGATCTGGCAATGGATTCCATATTGAGTCCGACAACCGGGCCCAACCTGACAGCCAGCGAGCAGGTAACCATCAGGGTGAAGAACAACAGTACAACTGCAAAATCAAATATTCCTGTAAGCTACTCCATAGACGGTGGAACTCCTCTTACCGGAACTATAACCGGCCCTGTGGCTCCCGGCGCAACAGCGGATTTTACTTTTACTCAGACTGCCGATCTTTCCGCTGTTCAGAGCTATACTATACTGGCCCGCGTCAGCTTTACCAACGATGAAGTTGCACCCAATGACACATTATTAAAAGTTGTTGTCAACACCGGAAATTTCATTATCATGGATAATAATCCCGTTACAACATGCATCGGTGATTTTTATGACAGCGGTATAGATACCGGCAATTACTCAAACGATGAAGATTTTACAAAAGTATTCTCGCCGGAAACGGCTGGCAATGCAATCCGGCTGGCATTCACAAAATTTTATACTGAAGACACGTATGATTTCATGTATATTTACGATGGAGCTGATATCAATGCACCCCTGATTGGAACATATACAGGAACCAATAGCCCGGGTGTTGTTACAGCCACAAATCTTAATGGTCAACTGACTGTCAGGTTTACTTCTGATTTCAGCGTAAATGATACAGGCTGGGTTGCAACCGTAAGCTGCACTCCTCTTCCGGCAAAAGATATAGGCGTAATAGGATTTGTTAATCCTGGTTTTTCAATCGGATGCGGCCTTACAAGTACAGAATCCATTGTTGTAAAAATCAAGAATTTCGGATTGCAAAGCTGTAATAACTTTACTGTTTCATACATATTAAATGGCGGAACACCTGTTGCGGAAACTGTAACTTCAACCATTCCTTCGGGTGGCACATTAGATTATACGTTTGGCGCTACCGCAAACCTGAGCCCGACCAATACGTATATTTTAACAGCATATACATCCCTGGCCGGAGACGCGGTTACATCCAATAATACATTTACTGATACTATTTACAGCACAAATCCTTACAATACGCCTTATACCATGGGTTTCGAAGCAAGTGAAACATTTGACTGGACCGTTGTTAATGCCAACAATGATGCTAAAACATGGACAATCAATACAACTTCCACTTATGCTCATACAGGAACCCAATCAGCCATGTATTCATACAACACTGCCGAAGCAGCCGACGACTGGTTAATTACTCCATGTATTAATTTGAATACAGCGTCAATCTATAAATTAGAATATTTCTTCAGGGTTAGATCTGCAACATATCCTGAAAATCTCGAGGTATATTACGGCGCTTCGCCCGACCCGGCTTCAATGACCAATCTTCTGTTTGATCATAACTCAATTACAAATACAACATTCCAGCCTTCAGATACAATATTTACCGTACCGGGTACCGGAGTTTACTATTTTGGTTTCCATACATACAGCGATGCAGATATGTGGAATATTTATCTTGACGATGTAAGTATCACAGAAGTATTTCCGAACGATCTGGGCGTACTAAATGTAACCCTGCCTCAGCCGGAATGCGGATTAGGCGGCATTGCCGTTACGGCAGCGATAGTTAACTATGGCCAAAACCCGGCTTCAAATTTTGATATAACCTATACTGTAAACGGAGTCTCTCCTGTAACTGAAAATTATACCGGCACATTGCAGCCCGGTGATACACTAAATTTCACTTTTATTCAGCAGGCGACAGTTACATCACCCGGAGATTATATTATTTCTGTTTCTGTTAATCTCACCGGAGATAACAATACAGTAAATAATTCCGCTTCGGATACAACCACTAATCTGGCTCCGGTAACCGCGCCTTATGTTACAACATTTAACACTGCGGCAGACCGGCTTGGATGGAAAATTATTGACGCTAATGTTGACAGTTATACATGGGGAATAAATAATACGGCCGGAATAGCCGGGTCGCCTGTATATGCGTATTCTTACAATATAGCCAATGCAGCCAATGACTACCTGTTCTCAAGATGTATTGATCTTACTGCAGGAACCCAATATAAATTAGATTTCAAATATGCTGTTGCCAGTTCGTTCTATCCGGAAAACGTAAATGTTTTCATAGCAACGGATAATATACCTTCTGCCGTTATTGATACTATTGTTGATCTGAATTCTATTATCAATACCGTGTATGATTCAGCGATAACCCAGTTTACAGTTCTTACATCCGGAACTTATTATATCGGGTTCCATTGCTACAGCGATGCCGACATGTACCGCGCTTATGTGGATGATGTAAAGGTTTACGAAGTCCCGACAGCCCTGTTAGGCGAAAACCAGACTATCTGCGGAGGAAGTCCTGCAACATTAACCATAGAACTTACAGGCACACAACCCTGGACTGTTATTTATTCTGATGGCACTACTACTGATACTTTTACGAATATCATTGCATCGCCTTATACATTTAATGTTACTCCGACAATCAATACTACGTATACCTTAGTCAGCGTTGAAGATTATTATGGAACAGGCGCCGTCAGCGGAAGCGCGGTTGTTACAGTTATTGCCATACCTACTGCCGATGTCAGCGGAACAGCAACTATCTGTGCCGGAAATTCCACAGATCTTATCATTAACCTTACCGGTGTTCAGCCCTGGAATGTGATATACACAGATGGAACCGTTTCAGATACGATTGCGAATATCACGGCAAGTCCCTATACTTTAACAGTAACACCAACTGTAAGTTCTACATACACATTGCTTGATGTATTTCAGGATGCATGCCATGGAACCGTATCAGGAAATGCAGACATTACAGTAAATGAAATTCCAACAGTTACGTTAACAGGAACAACAACCATTTGCCACGACAGCTCGGCAGTCTTAACCGTTCAGTTTACAGGCGCTCAGCCATGGGATTTCACCTTATCTGACGGATCGGCAACTACAAATTATACCGGTATTACAGCAAATCCGTATGAGATAACCGTAAACCCGCTTGTTGCCACAGATTACACTATTACCGTTGTTTCCGATGCAAATTGTACTGGGAATGGCAGCGATACGGTAACGATTACGGTTAACGAAGTTATAACAACTATTTCGGGAACCGATATCACCTGCAATGGAAACAATGATGGCACTATTGATCTTCTAATCAATGGCGGAACAACTCCTTACACTATTGTTTGGAGCAATGGAGCTACTGTACAAAATCTTACAGGTCTGGCTCCCGACACATATGATGTTACGGTTTCTGACAGTTACGGATGTTCAGCAACAAATACCTACACCATAGCAGAACCTGCCGCAATAGATATTACATATACCGTAACTACTCCGGGTTGTGGTGCGAGCGATGGCGCTATTGACATCACGGTTACCGGAGGAACAACTCCTTATGATTTTGAATGGTCAACTTCAGTTATCACTGAAGATTTAATCAATGTCCCGGCAGGAATTTATTCTGTAAGTATAACGGATGCCAATAATTGCACCTACAACAATACTATTATTTTGAATAATCAAAACGCTCCGGTTATCAGCAATGTTACTGTTACACAAATATTGTGTAATGGAGATACAACAGGTGCAATAAATATCACTGTCAGCGGAGGAACTCCGAGTTATACATTTAACTGGTCAAACAGCGACAATACGGAAGATGTAATAAATCTTGCAGCCGGCATATATTCGCTTACCATTACGGATGCAGCAAATTGTGAAGCGTTTTTAGATACAGCCGTTACCCAGCCGGATGCTATCGTTTTAACGCTATCCGGAACTTCTCCGGTGTGTAACGGAGGCGCCGATGGCTCGGCAACAGTTGCTATCACGGGAGGTATTTCACCATTTGATGTTTTATGGTCTACAAGTGAAACTACAGAAACTATCACCGGGCTGAATGCAGGAATGTACACTATAAATATAACCGATAATAACGGCTGTATTGCTCAGGATTCAATAGAAATTACCGATCCTGCCGCCATTACCCTTTTTATTACAGAGACCAATGTATTATGTAACGGAGACAGCACCGGCAGCGCAGATATGACCATTTCAAACGGAACCAGTCCATATTCAATTTTATGGTCAAACGGTGCAACCACGGAAGATATTACCGGATTAAATGCGGATACATATACTGTAGTTGTAACTGATGTCAATGGATGCAACGCTACAGATTCTGTTGCAATAACAGAACCGGATGCCATTGTTCTAACATTGGTTCCAACAGATGCAACCTGCAACGGAGGTAACACGGGAAGCATTGATTTAACGGTAACCGGAGGTAGCGGTACTTATACCTATACATGGTCTAACAGCGAAACCACCGAAGATATTTCGGGCCTGACAGACGACACTTATACCGTGGTTGTTAACGACGGAAATTGTACGGCAACAGATTCGGCAACAGTGAACGAACCAACAGCTATCACAGCAACAATCGCAACAGTGGATGCTCTCTGTAACGGAGACACAACCGGATCGGCTGATATCACGACTATAACTGGCGGTACAGGATCCTATACGGTATTATGGTCAAATGGCGAAACTACTGAAACCATTGCAAATCTTGGTGCGGGAACCTATTATGTAGATATTACCGATGCAAACGGATGCGTAGTATCCGATTCGGCTATCATTAGCGAACCGGATGCCATTATCCTTACATTGGTTCCAGCAGATGCAACCTGCAATGGAGGTAACACAGGAAGCATTGATTTAAGTGTAACCGGAGGAAGCGGCATCTATACATATAACTGGTCTAACAGTGAAACCACCGAAGATATATCGGGTCTCAACGCGGATACTTATACCGTGGTTGTTAATGATGGAAATTGTACGGCAACCGATTCGGCAACGGTGAACGAACCATCGGCATTAACAGTAAGTTCGGTTGTAACCAATGTCAGTTGTTATGGTAGTAGTGACGGAACAGTAACTTTTACTGCAAGCGGAGGAACAGCGCCTTATACATATATTCCGGGCGGTACATTAATAAACCTATCTATAGGAACCTATACGGTTACAGTAACAGATAACGGAGGTTGCCAGGCAACTGGAAATGCAACAGTTACACAACCACAGGCTCTTGTATTGACATTATCCTCAACCCCGGATGACGGCAGTTGCAATGGAACTGCTTCGGTAACCGCAAGCGGCGGCGATGGTTCCTACCAGTATATGTGGAACGATCTGATCGGAAGCACGACAGATAGTATATCTCCTCTCTGTTATGGCGTTTACACTGTAACCGTAACGGATGGTAACGGATGTATTGCCGTTGACAGCGTTGATGTGATTCTTACTTCTATACCGGCTATTGCAGACAGCAAGGCAATATCTGTATATCCGAATCCTACGCGTGGAAAGATAAACATTATTAATGCAGAGAATTCTAAGGTATATATTTATAATTTGACCGGAGAAGTTATCATGGTTTTTGAAAATGCGGAAGTTGTCAAATCTGTTGATATTTCAGGGTTGGCAGCCGGAAGCTACATTATTAAAGTATATACAGACAATAAAGTTTATACGGGAAGGATCATGCTTCATCGGTAATCTTTAATAATTTATAAAACAGGAAAAGGCTGTTCATTCAGGCAGCCTTTTTTGTTTTCATTTTACTAATACTGATCAGGCCTTGATATCCCTTAATACTAATTGAAGATTTGTTTTTCCCATGAAAACGTTTTCTTCTACCGTATAACAAATAGAAAACGGATTATCTCCACTGATCGTGTTGTAATGATTAGAGAGTTGGAATCCAATAGATGGGAAAGAGTTTTCATAATCTTCATTTTCTACAACATCCAATTTAAGATGCTCTTTTGAGCCGCCAACTTTTTTTCCAAAGCCCCTGTCTAAAACATTTTCAGTAAGGAAAACCGGCTTCATATTCTCCGGGCCAAAGGGCTCAAACTTTTTCAATGTATTAAAAAAATCTGATGTAATTTCAGAAAGATTAAGCCTTAGATCAATATCAACTTTAGGAATACAAAGCTCCTGGGTAATGCTTGCAGAGACAACTTCCTCAAAACGCTCCTGCAGAGCCCTTACATTTTCCGGTTTAAGCGTTAGCCCGGCAGCATACATATGGCCTCCGAAATTTTCGAGCAGATCGCCACATGCATTGACTGCACTGTATAAATCGAACCCTTCAACAGAACGTGCAGAGCCGGTAGCAAAACCATTCGATTCGGTAAGGACAATGGTTGGGCGGTAATACGACTCTGTGAGCCTGGATGCAACGATTCCCAAGACTCCCTTATGCCATTTTGGATTAAAAACAACGGTTGTTTTTTTGTTCTGCAGATCGAGGTTGCGCCTTATATCTTTAATGATCTCTTCGGTGATGCTGTTATCAAGTTCTTTGCGCGTATTATTGAATTTATTGATTTTCTGGCTGAAGACTTCGGCGGCATAAGGATCTTCGCAGATGAGCAGCTCAACCGATTTCCTTCCGTAATCAATCCTGCCTGCTGCATTTATTCTCGGGCCTATTTTAAAAACGACATCATTTACACAAATCTCGTGTTCTTCAAGGCCTGCAGTTTTAATAATTGACTTAAGCCCGACCGAAGGCTCGGTATTTAACCGTTTAAGACCATAGTGTTCAAGAATCCGGTTCTCACCTGTAATAGGGACTATATCCGACGCAATACTGACAGCCACAAGATCAAGTAATTTTTCAAGTTCGCTGAAAGGAATATTATTTTTTATGCAATATGCATGTAAAAACTTAAAGCCCACTCCGCAACCCGAAAGTTCCTTGTAAGGATAACTACAATCTTCCCTTTTGGGATCCAATACGGCAACAGCGTCAGGCAGGGAACTGCCCGGATTATGGTGATCACAGATTATCACATCAATCCCCCGTTCGTTGGCATATTTAATTTTGTCGTTCTCTTTTATTCCGCAATCCAGGGCAATGATCAAAGAAGCCTGCTTCTGTGCTGCATAATCTATACCGCGATACGATATCCCATAGCCTTCGGCATCTCTGTCGGGGATATAATAATCTAAGGAAGTATATCTTTTCTTTAAAAAAGAATACACCATAGCAACAGAGGTAGTACCATCCACATCATAATCACCGTAAATCAGAATTTTTTCGTTTTTTTCAATTGCTGCCTCAACCCGGCGAACCGCTTTCTCCATATCTTTCATCAGAAACGGATCGTGAAGATCCTTCAAGACCGGGAAAAAAAATCTTTGTGCTTCCTTCTCTGTTTTAATACCCCGTTGCATCAAAATATTTACAAGAACCGGATTGATCTTTAATTCTTTTGCCAGAGCGGTTACTTCATTTTTATCAGGCAGCGGTTTCAATACCCAGCGTCGTTCCATATATAGTATTTTTTGATTGCATTTTAAAAATTTTTAAAATTCATCCCATTAATTGTATTCCCAATGTCTTTGCGATTTTTTGTTTCAGAATTTCTTTCGTTTCGTTCAGGTCAATTTGTTTTCCCAATTCTTTTGAGATAGAAGTAACACCTTTGTCAGTGAAACCGCAGGGATTAATATAATTAAAATAGGATAAATCCGTATTTACATTCAGGGCAAAACCATGCATGGCAACATACCTGCTGGCGCGGACCCCTATCGCACAAATCTTTCGTGTTTTTGATTTTTCTGTGGTGTCGAGCCATACTCCTGTAGCTCCGGCAAGCCGGTCAGCAAAAATTCCATATTCCTTTAGCGCTGATATTATTGCTTCTTCGAGCCTGAAAATATATTCTTTCAGCGAAAATTTTAACTTTTCTATGTCAATAACCGGGTATCCGACAATCTGCCCGGGCCCGTGGTACGTGATATCTCCGCCCCTGTTGGTCTTGTAATATGTGGCATTAATTTTTTTTAAGAACTGCTCGTTAATTAGTAAATTGTTTTTCGTCCCGCTTTTACCGAGGGTATACACATGCGGGTGTTCGCAGAATAATAAATGGCACGCAGCCGCTACTGATGATTTTCCGGTTTTATAATTTAAAATTTTTTTGAAAACCGCTTCCTGGTACTCCCATGCTGTCTTATAATTTGTTAATCCCAAATCCTGAAAAACGACATTATTCGCAAGTTCATGAGCACAGTTCATAATTCACAATGCCAAAGTTAAAAAAAGCATAAACCTGACGAATACCAAATTTTCGGAAACTTTTATTTGTAGGGCAATCTCACAACGGTTTTCAATCTTTATTAAAATATCCGACACGTTATTTAATCTCTGCTTCGCCTGTCTTGGCCGGGTTTCTGTAATATATCTTGTTTTCCGTGAACTCCTGTAATGAGATCAGCGAAGATTTCGGAAGCCGTTCATAAAACCGGGATATTTCAATCTGTTCACGGTTTTCGAATATTTCTTCCAGGTTATCAGTATAAGATGCAAACTCTTCAAGTTTACGGCTCAGTTCATCTTTCATTTCAACAGAAATCTGGTTCGACCTCTTACTCATGATCACAACAGATTCATAAATGTTATCTGTTTCAGCATCTAATTTTTCAAGATCTCTGGTGATGGTTGTGTTGGGAGCGTTTGTCTTTTTATAATCCATATCCGTGAATTTTAATTTTATAATTTTTTGAGTTTTTTCGTTGAACTTTCAAATATATGTTCTGCTTCTTTCACATGTTTTGAATTCGGGAATTCGTCAACTAAGGCATAATATTCATTTACGGTTGACTGATACCGTTCTTTCTTTTTCTTTTCAACACTTCCTTCTGCCAGCAAATAAGATGATTTAACAATGATATACAATAATTCTTCGCGGTATTGGGAATCCGGATAATCTTTAAGCATATTCTTAATAGCCGTAATCGCCGCTTTATACTCGCTAAGCTGATAGTAAAGGGTTGCATTCATATATGCTTTTTTCTCTAATTTTACGCGGAGCAGGTCTATCAGTTTATTACAGGTGTCTATCTTGTGGCTTGCAGGATATTTTTCAATATAATACTGGAATTCTTCAATGGCCTTGTTGGTATAGGTCTGATCAAGGCTGTATTCCGGCGATTCGAGAAATATACAATATGCCCCCAGGTATTCAGCCTCCTCAACGTGCTTGCTGTTCGGAAAATTTCTTGCGAAAAAACGGAAATGATAGGCTGCCATAATAAAATCTTCCTGGGAATACTGACAATACGCATAATAATAATAAACTTCTTCGCCCCGCGCTGTTCCTTTGTAAATATTAATCAATTCTTCAAACAGGGCGGAAGCGCGGAAATAATCCTTTTTTTCATAGTATTCCTTAGCCTTTCTGTATTTCAGTTCAAAATCCGAACTTTTCAAAAGTTTCTGGTATTCGCTGCATGAAGTAAAGATTGCCGCAATAAGAGTAATGAGCAGTATTATTTTCAAATTTTTTAACATAGCCCGCAAAGATAAACTATTTGTTTGGAATACCAAAAACATAAAATGTAAAATGCAGGGCTGTTCAGTTAAAAAAAATCAAAAATGCCACAAAGACACTAAAACACAAAGAAGCACAAAGATTTTCTTAGTGAAAACTTGGTGTCTTTGAGTCTTAGTGGCTAATATAAAGTAATTGATAATAAACATTATATATAGTTTGATCGAACAGCCCTGCGGTTTTCAAATGTAATTTTGAGTATTTGTAAAAAACATGTAGGTTTGTAAAAAAATTACAGGGAGAATGAACAACCAGTATAAAAATTACAGGTTTTACAATATATTGCTTTTTATAGCCAGCGCTTTGCTTATTTTAGCAGTGATTCCCAAGGGCGCCAAATTTCCGTATGAATATAAAAAAGGAACAGCCTGGTTGCACAAAAATTTAATGTCGCCCCTGAATTTTCCTATATATAAATCAGCCGAAGAACTCAAATCCGAAAAGGACAGCCTTTTAAAAAATTTTACGCCCTATTTCAGGTACGACAACCAGGTGTTTATTGACCATCTCAATACATTTAAGAAAAAATTTGAAGCGAAATGGATGGAACACCTGAAAAAATATTACAGGATCACAGATGAGCAGGGCACTGGAACACAAAGCAAAGAACTGACCAAGTTGAAAAACGATTACCTTGGTTATACAACCAACCTGATGGAAGAAATATATAATAAAGGAGTCATTGTTCTTCCCAAGACCATGAATCCGGACAGCGTTAAAAATTTAGAAATAGCGCTCATTAAAAATAATATTGCAGAAGAATATAGCATCAATGAATTTTTTTATATTAAATCTGCATATGAATATATAGATAAAGCAACACATGACCGGCGTGAGCAATATAACTATAATGCAAACATTGACATTAATTTTATCGAAGAACTCAAGTTAAAAGAGTTTGTTTCTCCGAACCTGTTTTATGATAATGAAACAACTAATAAAATTAAAAACAGTTTTACGGAAAATGTTTCCCTGACCCGGGGAATGGTGAATGAAGGAGAGAAAATCATTACAAAAGGCGAAATTGTTGACAACCAGAAACTGAAGATATTAAATTCTCTTAAAAAGGAATACGAATCGTATATCACAAGCACATCCAATTTTTATTTCATCGTCATAGGCCAGTTTCTGCTGGTGGCTGTTTCCCTGCTTGCCATATTATTCTTTTTGTTAAGTTTCAGGAAAGATATCATCCATAATAGCTTGAAGACCTCATTTATCCTGCTTTTGATAGTTTTGATGATTTCCATTGTAAGTTTTTTCCTGAAATTTACAACAGTTAATTTATATATCATCCCACTGACAATACTCCCGATTATTATAAGGACTTTTTACGATACACGGCTTGCTTTGTTCATTCATATGGTTACAGTTCTTATGATCGGCTTTTTTGTGCCGAATGGTTATGAGTTTGCCCTTTTGCAGATTCTTGCAGGAATCACCGCCATTATAAGCCTTGCCAATGTGAACCGCAGGGGGCAACTTTTCCTTACCGCTATTTTAATTGTGGTGATCTATAGCGTGGTTTTCTTTGCTATTTCTATCATACAGGAAGGCGACCTGATGAAAATAAATTATAAAAACTTTGCATGGTTCGGATTTAACGGTTTGCTTGTGTTATCGGCATATCCCCTGATCTATATTTTTGAAAAAGCATTTGGATTTCTTTCGGATGTTTCTCTTATGGAACTCACAGACACCAATCATCCTTTGCTCAGAACGCTGGCTGAAAAAGCTCCCGGAACATTCCAGCACTCGTTGCAGGTTTCCAATCTTGTGGAAGAAGTTATGGTAAAAATCGGCGGAAACTCTTTGCTTGCCCGAACCGGCGCATTATATCATGATGTAGGTAAAATTCATATTCCCCAGTATTTTATAGAAAACCAGGGACTGGGAACGAATCCACACGATGCTCTTGATTTTGAAAAGAGTGCGGAATTAATAATAAGCCATGTAAAAGAAGGTTTAAAACTAGCTGATGAATTTAACCTTCCGCTTCAGATAAAAGATTTTATCGAGAGCCATCATGGAACTACCAAGGTGCAATATTTTTACCGTTCGTTTATTAAGAAGTATCCCCAACTCGAAGTTGAAGTTGAAAAATTTACTTATTCGGGACCTATCCCCATGACCAAGGAAATAGCCGTGGTTATGATTTGCGATTCTGTTGAAGCGGCTGCAAGAAGCCTGAAGAATTTTACCGAAGAAACCATCCGGAATCTGATTGATTCGATCATTAACAGTCACATCAATGAAAACCAACTTGTAAGTTCTGATATTACATTTAAAGATATAACCATTATTAAAGAAATTCTTTTTATCCAGTTGAGAAATATATATCACTCCAGGATAGAGTATCCCAAGTATGAGAAACTGGCAGTGGAAAAGGATGTTTATTTTTAATTAAATTTTTATTCCCATCACCGTTATATCATCCGTCTGTTCATACTTTATTCCATAATCGTTTTTCCAGCTCTCTATAGTTTTGTCCAGAGTTTCTTTCTGTTCTGCCATTGACAAATGACTATTGGCTAAAAGCATTTCTTTCAATTGTTTCTCATAAAATTTCTTCCCTTTGGGTCCGCCGAACTGGTCTGCATATCCATCGCTCGTCAAATAAATCGTGTCACCTTTTTGTAATTGGATAACATGGTTGGTAAAGGGCTGCATGTTTTCGTGAATGGCTACGGGCATTTTGTCGGGGCGAATTTCTCGTAGAGAAGGGACATGTCCCGTCTCTACAATGTACACCGGATTATTCGCCCCGGCATATTGAGTGGTGAAGGTCACATAAACCTCACAGGTTTCGCCAGGCGCAGAGCTAAGCAAAACCTGTGAGGTTTGCGGGCTGAGGTTGATCGCTACAAACGCTATATCCATCCCATCTTTCACACTGAGCTCCGTCGAAGTGTGCTCTCCGGAAATCCCTTTTTGCTGAAGAGATTTAATAACATATTTCCGCAATTCGTCTAATACCTGCGAGGCGGTATTCACATCCTCGCGTGCAACGATTTCATTTAAAAAGGAAACACCTAACATACTCATGAATCCTAAAAGGATTTTTAAAGTTAATAACTATGTAATTTTGCCAGAGGGATATTAAACGCTTCAAAAATTTTTCTTTGTTTTTTTGACACTTCTGAAATGAATGGTGTAGCATTATAAAGTTGG
>JACREX010000064.1 GCA_016212695.1 Bacteroidia bacterium | reverse complement strand
GCAGAATCCGCATTGGCTTCCGTCTGTATCAACCATGGCCTGCTGAACCGGGTGAAGGTTGCCAGAATCGCCAAGGTCTTCAACGGTGATGAGCTGTTTTCCGTGGAGCATTGGAAAAAAAATAAGGCAACTGTCATACGCACGGTATTCAATTTTATTATTCTTCAATTCAGCCAGAACAATGGTACATGCCCCGCAGTCTCCTTCGGCGCATCCTTCCTTTACTCCCTTTTTGTCGGGCCGGCTGCGCAGGTATTGCAAGACTGTGGTCGTAGGACGGAAATTTAATTCATCATTGAAATGTATCGTTTCTATGTGTCTGTTGATTACAAATGATATCGTGGCGCCGGGAGTCATATTTACAAAAAAAAGAATTAAAATTTTTGAAATTACTTCATTGAATTTTTTACATCGATAAGTTTCGCAAGAATACTAATGGCAATCTCGTTAGGTTCAATGGCGGCAAATTTAATTCCAATAGGCATGTCTAACTTTTCAATTTCCTTTTGTGTCAAGATTTTCTGGTCTGTCAGCATCTTGTGGATTTCGGCTATTTTTCTCCTGCTGCCGATCATGCCTAAGTATTGCCATTCTTTTTTACATACTGTTTTCAGCACATTGAAATCGTTCATGTGGTTATGAGTTACAATAACCATAAATGTGTTTTTATCGAATTTTAATTCTTTGACGGCGGCCTTGTAATCCTTATTCATACAAGCGCATTTTATTCCGGAATATTCATGAAAAATATTTTCGCGACCATCTATCACCGTCACTTCAAAACCAAAACCAGGAGCAAATCCGGCTAAAGATTTTCCGATATGACCGGCTCCGAAAATGTACAGTCTTTTTTTTTGCCCGAAAGGCTCGATATAGATTTCCATAGCGCCGCCGCATTCCATACCCAGATCTTTCTTTAACTCATACCGTAAGGTTTTAGGCATTTGATTTTTAATCACACTCAATGCTTCTTCAATAACCGCTTTTTCAATGCTTCCGCCTCCAACTGTTCCGAAGATGCCGCCATCATCTGCCACAATCATCTTGGATGAAATCTTCTGGGGCGATGATCCCTGCGTTTGCGTTACAATGCACAATGCCGCGCTTTTACCTTCCCTCTCCAACTCTGCAAGCTGCTGATATATCGTATTCATAATTATTTGATTTTATACAAAAATAATATAAAATAAAAATTCAGCAAATTGAATTTTTAAAAATCAGAGGAAAGCATTATTTGCTTACCTTCAATATTATTATACTTTGAACGGTTTAACAGACTCTAAATCTATAACGGGTTCTTCTATTTTCTCTTTCGCTCCTAATTGAAACTTCAGATATTTTATAGGTACTCCAAGTTCTAAAAACCTTTCTTCATAAAAGGTACGGATATTAAGATTCGATTGTTCGATTGTTTGAATGTTTGCAAGCAAAGGCAAATTATTCTGCAGGATCAGTTCACGGGTGTATATAAAAAGTGGTTCGTTATCTGTTTTCAGATGAATGATGCCGTCGTCAATCAAAAATTTTTTATAGCTATTCAGGAATTTGGAAGATGTTAGTCTTTTTTTCTTTTTATTTGGCTGCGGATCAGGAAATGTGATCCATATTTCGCTTACTTCATCTTTGCCGAAAAAAGCAGTTACCAGGTCGATCCTTGCCCTGAGAAAAGCCACATTTTTCATCCGGTTATCGAGAGCAGTTTTTGCTCCCCGCCAGATTCGCGCTCCCTTGATATCAATACCAATAAAATTTTTCTCAGGATATTCAGCGGCAAGCCCAACAGTATATTCGCCTTTTCCGCATCCCAACTCTAAAATAATCGGATTATCATTTTTGAAATAGCTTGTATTCCATTTGCCTTTTAAAGGAAATTTGTCATCTAAAGCGATTGCAGTAGGGGGCTGAAAAACATTCTCAAACCCCGTCAATTTTCCGAATCGCTGAAGTTTGCGTTTTGCCATATTATTTTGCTTTTTCTATACGCAGTCCTATATCGGCTATATGCGGCAGTTTTTCCATACGCATGGCCTGTTCAAACTCAAAAGTAAATATGCCGGAATGCGGGAATTTCACATTCTTCTTATACAATACCCGATAGTCGAAAATATCGCCCAGCCCGCTGCCATACCACTTCCCTTTTTCATCGGCAAGCATACATTCCAGCGTATCTTTGGCAGTAACCCCTTTCGAAGAAGTTGTAATAAACAGGTAAATGTTCCGGTAAGGGTATTCCCCGGAATTTCTCAGGTTCGCATAGATATTGTGGGCATTAACCGTATCATTTATCTGTACTGAAAATTTTATTTTATTACTTCTGTCCCAAACGCCATCCGGAATTTCTTTGTTTTCCTCATAAATCCGATTTTTGTCGCAGCCGGTAAAAAGAAAAACCCATGCCATAAACATTAAAAAAAAATAAAACTTTTTTAACAGGAATGTATTGAACATTTTTCGCTGGATTTGTATGATACGGAATTACTGAATCGTTGCTCTCGGCGCATTCACCTGCCCCCTGTTCCTTCCCCTGTTTTTTTTCTTTTTTTTCTTTTTTCCGGAACGGTCAAACCGGGTAATGCTGTCTTGCCCTATCGGATTTTCAAAATCAAGGGTAACTTCGCTTTTGATATTGGGCTTGGAAGTATCTTCTTCTTCTGACAGTAGCTTGTCTATCTTTATTCCCTGTTTGTTTTGTTCCATAATGAATTTAACTCTTTCAACGGGTACAGGTATAAGATTCACTGCATTATTCCTGTCGGATGAATACCACATGATCCCGCGGAAAGCATCTGTTTTCTGAAAATATGCCGCTCCTTCCATGGTAACAAGCTCTACGGTACTATCCGGAAATCCTTTCAATATATCAATATATGCATCGTGCTCATAGTTGAGGCAGCATTTAAGTTTACTACACTGGCCTGCTAGTTTTTGAGGGTTCAGCGATAACTCCTGGTCGCGGGCGGCATTGGTGGAAACAGATACAAAACTTGTTATCCATGTAGAACAGCAAAACTCCCTGCCGCAGGTTCCTATCCCTCCTATTTTTCCGGCTTCCTGCCTGGCTCCGATCTGTTTCATCTCCACTTTAATCTTGAATTCATCGGCAAGAATTTTAATCAGTTCCCGGAAATCAACTCTTTCGTCGGCTATATAATAAAATATCGCTTTCGTATTATCGCCCTGATACTCGACATCGCCCACCTTCATGTTCAATTTCAGGTTTTCCGCTATTTCTCTTGTCTTGATCATGGTGTAATGCTCTAAGCTGATCGCCTCGAGCCATTTTTGTATATCTGCGGATTTGGCTTTTCTGTAAACTTTTTTGGGTTCGTTATTTTCAAGATTGATCTTGTTTTTTTTTATCTGGAACATCACCAGTTCCCCGGTAAGCGATACAATGCCAATGTCGTGTCCGGGCGAAGCTTCTACGGCCACAATATCCCCCTGGCGCAGGTTCAGTTTATTAATATTCAAATAATATCCTTTTCGAGTGTTTTTAAAATGTACCTCAATAATATCTGTAGACTTGGAATTATCTGGCACCCCTTCGAGCCAGTCGAAAATGCTTAGTTTATAACAACTGCATGGTGCTATCGCAGTTAATTCCGGTTTATCGGCATCCAGCACTTTGCATCCCCTGTTATGATGTATGTTAACTTTCATTCTTTCGTTTTAATATTGGTTTCCTTGTTTGACCAAATCCGTTTATATGGTCGAATATTTAAAAAAATTTTGGCTATTTTTATTTTAAGCTATAAATTGCAAAAGTAAAAATAACTATAGTACATTCCAAAATAGTGGTATATCAAAATTAAACCAGTACTTATTATTTGACATCATATATTTAAAATATCGTAACTACTCAGCAGGATAACAAATTGAATTTCAATAAAATGCTTAACCGCAAAGTTCGCAGAGAAATTACGCAAAGTTCACAAGGAAATGTAAACCAAGTATTTATAACTTTGCGTTCTTTGCGATACCTTTGTGCTCTT
>JACREX010000063.1 GCA_016212695.1 Bacteroidia bacterium | reverse complement strand
ATATTTTTGTGATTTATGAATTTCGTCTGTAACTATTTCAAAATAAATAAATTACATCGAAATATGCAACCTTTTTTTTAATAATTTATCAACATTATGTTGTTAATAATCAAATGTTTCTGAAGTCCGATTCGTTAGTAAAATTGATTTTTTTAAAAAACTGAAAATAGAAATCCTCAGGAAGCGGAGTCAGGACTTGTTCACGGTTTACGCGAGGCTCCGCCTATCTGCACCTGCACCTGACAAGTTATGCGTAAAAGCCCTTGAATATGGATTTATTTTGTAATTAATTAATTTATACATATTTTTACGTACAATTTCCAAAAATAAAATTTGATATAACAAAATAAAAGCAACGTTCTTACCTGAAAAGTTGTCTTAGATATTGTATTAACTTTTAAATTTATAATATTATGAAAAAAATATTTTTATTAATCGTCGGTATTCTTGGTTTCATTTGTTTTGCTTTTAGTTCAAATGACGGATGGACATTATACAAAAGCGAAAACGGGGTGCAGATCTATCACAAGAAAATTCAGTGTGAAAACACCGCAAATGTCGAAAATTCTCAGGAAATGGTTGCCTTTAAATTTGTGAATACAACAGATAAAGAGGTTACGGTAAATTGGTGTTTTGATATATGGTTTGGCGCGAATTGCAGAACATGCGGCCTTCCTAAAGATCAGAAAACAAATTATATTCACTCGATCAATCTGAAGGCAGGGCAAACGCTGGATGGTACTTGTAAAGACCCTGTAAGTTCAGGATTGGTTTTATTTTCCGGTTTTTACAAAAGAGATGCCGGTAAAAATAATCCCATGACCAAATTCGAAATGAACGATTTCTCTGTAAAAAAGAAATAAACAAACTAAACTTCTTGCCTATGAAATTGAAACCGTACTTCTTTTTACTGTTCTTGTTCTTTTTAATTGTAGGTAATAGTTTTGCCCAGATAGGAATTCAGGGTGGAGGCGCGGGTAACGTTATAGCAGATGCGCTCGTAAATAACCTTGTCGGGGCAGGTGTTACATACACAAACGCCGCTTTCACTGTCGGTTCGGGAGGCCAGTCAACAGGATTGGTTGCGGGAACATACTCTAATAACGGATATTTTACAAACGGCGCTGTGCCTGTCGGAATTTCGGCCGGCGTTATTCTTTCGTCCGGTAATGTATTCAATGCCCCCGGGCCAAATAACAGCCCCGATATCACTTACGACTGGGGTGGAAACGGAGACAGCCAGATTGGCGCTCTTGTAGCTCCGTATGGAACTTTTGACGCCTGCGGACTTGAATTTGATTTTGTGCCTCAGTCAGACGTGATTTCCTTTCACTATGTTTTTGCATCCGAAGAATACAACGAATATGTAGGCACTGCGTTTAACGATGCGTTTGCATTTTTTATTTCAGGACCGGGTATTTCCGGCACGCAGAATATTGCTCTTATTCCCGGTACTTCAACCCCGGTTACAATTAATAATGTAAACAACGGCACCAACAGCGGATATTATCATGATAACACAGGCGGCCTGAATCTGCAATATGACGGATATACTACCGTGCTCACTGCAACTGCGGATGTTATTCCATGCCAGACCTATCATATGAAGCTTATTATTACGGATGTTTACGACGGCTTGTACGACTCGTCGGTTTTTCTTGAATCCGGAAGTTTTACAAGCCCCAGCATAGATAATATCTCGGTTGCCTATTCACAGCCTAATGCCGGAGGCAATACCGCCGCTGTTGAAGGATGCAGTAATGCGATTATTACATTTAGTATGTCCGCTCCTGCCAGCCAACCCCGTAAAGTACCGTTTTATCTTGGCGGCGCAGCTATCCTGAACACGGATTATACTACCATTCCGGATATAACGCCTACCTTTAATACTACATTTCCCGGGCAATACTATGTTACTATTCCTGCATGGCAGACTTCTATTACCCTCACAGTGGTTCCGCTTTCTGATTCTGACATTGAGGTAACAGAAGATGTAACCTTTTCGGTTCAGATGAATTTCTGCAATAGCTCAAGTTATCAGAATGGTTCAATTAATATTATTGATAATTCTGTTCCGATGACCATGACCCCGAATGCGGATATAAATATTTGTTATGGCGCCTCTGCAAACATTACTGCTAATGTCAGTAACGGACAGACGCCGTTTACATATAACTGGTCTCCGGTTTCTGCAAATACACAAACCGTGAATGTTGCACCTGTTGTTTCAACAGTTTATCAGGTAACTGTCACCGATGCCTGCGGAGCCCAGGTAACAGGAAGTACAAATGTTGGAGTTTACCCGCTTCCTGCAGCCCAGATGGCCGGATATGATACATTATGCAATACAGGTACACAGTCAACTGATATTTCTGTTTCATTAAGCGGCGCTTCGCCATGGAACCTGACATATACCGATGGCGCTACTCCTGTTACCGTAAATGGAATCACAACTTCTCCTTATACGTTTACGGTTAATCCGGCAAACACAACTACCTATACAATAACTTCGGTCAGCGATGCCAATTGTGTTGGCGCTGATTTGGGATCGCCGGTTACGGTTACAGTGAATCCCTTACCCACAGCCGCTATTTCGGGCAGCCTTTCGTTATGCAATTCTGGAAGTCAGAACAGCGACCTCACAATAACTCTTACAGGCGCTCCGCCATGGACCGTGATTTACGATGACGGCTCCATCCATGATACCATATCCGGCATTAATAATTCTCCGTATATTTTTAATGTTTCTCCGGGCGTTACAACAACATATACCCTGCATTATGTGAGCGATGCAAATTGTACGGATTCTGTATATAACCAGTCTGCTGTAATTACAATAAATTCTCTTCCGGTTGTTGATTTAGGGATTGATACAGCGCTATGCAGTTCCAATTATGTTTTACATGCCGGTAATCCCGGATCTTTGTATGTATGGAATGATCTTTCGGCTAACGAGAGCCTTACTGTTACTCAAAGCGGAACCTATTCTGTCGTGGTAACCAATCCTGCCGGCTGCACTGCCGCAGATACAGTGAATATTGTAATTTACCCGGCTCTTACAGCAACGATTTCGGGCGATGCGAATATATGTAATACAGGTTCTCAAAGCGTCCCCCTTACTATTACCTTAACGGGAAGTTCTCCGTGGAATATAATTTATACTGACGGAACCATAACGGATACCATTACTGGTATTATTAATTCTCCGTATATTTTAAATGTATCGCCTGTTGTTACCACTACATATAGCCTTATCAGTGTAAGCGATCTGAATTGCTCAACTGTATTGATTAATCAGAATGCATTTATTTTTGTTTATAACATACCGGTTGTGGATCTGGGTAATGATACTACGCTTTGTACCGGTGCATCGTATGTTTTGCATGCCGGAAATCCGGGATCTACCTACCTGTGGAGCGATCTGTCAACCAACGAAAGCCTGAGTGTTACTCAAACAGGTTATTATGCTGTTACTGTAACTGATTCACACGGTTGCTTCAACAGCGATGATATTAATGTTACGGTTAGCCCGATGACGTCTCCTGTGATTACTGGAGATATAAACGTATGTAAAAATGAAACCGGAATAATTTATTCTACTGTAAATACGGCAGGCCATACTTACACATGGAGTGTTGCCGGAGGAACGATTGCTTCAGGCCAGGGAACAAACCAGATTTCAGTTGACTGGAGTGGAGGCGCCTCCGGAACCGTATCTTTATTTGAAAGCGTTACGGCAACCGGTTGTTATGCTTCAGCCCAACTTTCTGTTACCATAAGGCCTTTACCATCAATAAATATTACCATAATTAATACTATAAAATGTTTTGGCGATAGTATCGGCGTGGTTGCAGCACAGGGCAACGGCGGAACAGCGCCGTATTCTTTTCTGTGGGTAGATGGAACAACGTCAAATACGCTTAATGGCCTTTCGGCAAATATATATTATAATGTAACAGTTACTGATTTTTATGGTTGCAGCAAAGTTGACAGTGTAAAGCTGAATCAACCGCCATCGCTTATTCTTCAGTTGGCAGCCGAAAATACCAGTTGCCACGGCGGCCATGATGGAAAGGTTACAGCCTATGTTACAGGAGGTACAACCCCTTACATGTATTTATGGTCAAATGATTCTACCGGAACAGTTATCTCCAATTTATCCGGAGGCCAGTATTCAGTGGTAGTTACAGACCACAACGGCTGCTTTCTCTCAGATACGGCAATTGTAGGCGAGTCGCAACTTGAACTCACTCTTACTTTTACAAAGAGTGATGTTGTATGTTACGGACAGGGCGATGCCTGGGCTATTGCCCATGTTACAGGGGGTGCGATACCGTATCAGTTTTTATGGTCCACACTCCAGAATGATTCCATTGTTCAGAATCTTACGGCAGGATTTTATGAGGTTAGCGTTTCTGATTTTTATGGTTGTTCCGATACCGGTTCGGTAAGAATAAATGAAGCAATAGAAATTACAGCAACATATATTTCTCAACCCACAAGCTGTTTCGAAAACAGTGATGGAAAAATTTCGCTAACCGTGGAGGGCGGTGAGCCCCCCTATCTGTATTCCTGGTCTACCGGGGCTACTGCCTGCAATCTGGCCGGCCTGCTTGGTAATACTTATTCTGTAACGGTTACAGATTCACAGGATTGTTCGTATACAGCCGCTATCGTTGTAAAGAAAGGTGAAAAAACATGTCTTGAGATACCCTCGGCATTCACTCCCAATGATGATGGAACAAATGACAAATGGGAATTATTGCATATAGAACTTTACCCGAAAGCCGTAATTGAGATTTACAGCCGATGGGGAACCCTGATGTATAAAACTGAACGGTGTTATGCGGAGCCATGGGACGGGAAATACAATGGAAAGGATATCCCTACAGGATCATATATATATATTCTAAACCTGAATGATGGCTCAGAACCGATAAATGGCATTGTAACTATTATCAGATAAAAATTTTTATTATATTTGAACTCTAAAAAATTTATTAAGATGAAAAAATATTTATTATTTGCGGTTTTATTAGTTTTGGCATGGCAGGGAAAATCACAGCAATTGCCCTTATACAGCCAGTATATGATGAACGGGTTTCTGTTGAATCCCGCCATTGCAGGAAGCAAGGAATTTATTCCCGTAGCGTTGACAGTGCGCCAGCAATGGGTGGGTATAAAAGACGCTCCCCAGACCTATGCCCTGAGCGGCCATGCTGCGCCATTCATAAATAAACATATGGGTATCGGCGGGTATATTTATAATGATAAATTCGGCCCTGTCAGCAGAACCGGTTTGCTGGCATGTTATGCTTATCACCTGAAACTTGATTCAAAGAACAAACTGGCATTCGGGGTTTCATTATCCGGATTTCAGTATAAAATTGATGAAACCAACCTGACGCTTACCAATCCCAATGATGATGCAGTTCCCCATAATGTACAAAGTAAATTTGTTCCGGATGCAAATTTCGGCGCTTATTTTTACAGCGACCGGTATTGGGCAGGCCTTGCCGTAGCGCAACTGTTTCAGTGGAAGGTTGACATCGGGCAGAGCGTAAATGCAAATAAAATGGTGCGGCATTATTTTATCACCTCCGGTTATAAATTTGACCTTAATAATTATGTTAAGAATTTTGAAATTGAACCATCTCTTTTAGTGAAAGCAACAGAGATGCGCTCTCCCCTTCAGCTTGATATCAATGTAAAAGGATATTATAAAAAGAACTACTGGCTTGGTTTTTCATACAGGACACAGGATGCTTTTATAACCTTGCTCGGCGTTAAATACAAGCAATATTACTTCGGATACGCCTTTGATTATACATTAAGCAATATCTCCAATTATGTGAAAGGCGGATCGCACGAAATCATGATCGGCGTTAACATCGGCGAAGGAGGAAATAAAGGGGCCAGCTTACTTTAAGCAACCATTTTATTGTAACTTTGTCTTTTCTTTATTTGCAGTATTCCGGTAATAATTTTAAACCTTAAATATTATGAAAAAATCAGTTTTATTTTTATTTACCCTTGTTGTATCACTACAGTATTTGATTGCACAAGGCACAACCCAGAACATTGGAGAAGTACCGGGAATATCAGGCGGCTTTGAAGATATGACCGCAACGGCCGTATCCGACAATACCGCTTTCACATCGGGCAAAGTTTATTGGACACGTTGGGATTTGGATACCTATACATATAATTCTTCAGGCGGACGCTCCGGACCAAAATATATGACCATTGGCGAAAGTTCT
>JACREX010000053.1 GCA_016212695.1 Bacteroidia bacterium | reverse complement strand
TTTTGCTGTTGTTACAATAATTTATGCTCTACGAGCAATACAGCGTAGCTGTTACATTATTGTAAAAACATGCAATTAGCTATAAAAGAACATCGTAGATGTTCCACATTTGAGCACAGCAAAACGATACAATCAGAAAATTTTCATTATAATAGCCTTTATATTCACTATTGTTCGTTATAACTGAATCAAGACAACTATTCAGCTTTTTAAAATCACCTTTTGCAGAATAAAGATATGCCAGTATCTGATAACCACCATTATGCGTAAGAACTTTCTCCCAGTCCACTTTCCATTTTTTTTCTTTTGAATATAGTTTTGAAAACAACCTTTTCCCTATATCATTTTCAAAAGGCGATATATATTTAAGAAGGGAATCAATTTGACTCAGTGTGTTTTTGCTTTGTTCATTTGCAAGGGAAACGCTTAACTCTATGCTTTGATTGAGTATTTTCACATTTAAAGAACCGGGCTTTTGCGGATTTATTAACTGCGATATTACATTTTTTGACTTTGTTGTAAATTTGTTTTCGGAATTTTTTACCTTTAATTTTGTTTCCTCATTCGCTTCATTTTTTAAAGCAGAAATAATGTTATCATTTAAAATTATCTGATACTTACTTTTTAACCTGTTGTATTTAACTTCTTTCCTGTCATTAATTTCAATAAATGCGAATATGCTTAATAATTTATTTATTCTCAACAGGTCATTATTCACATTTGACTTATACAATACCTTTTTTGAGGTTAAAATTACATTCAGGGTGCTGTCAATATAACTAACAACATCAGGCGCCATTGGATTAATACCTTTTCTGTCAATATCATCGTAATTCTGGACAGACATGAATGTTTCAAAAGCAATACCAAACGCAAGTGTATCATCATGCAGTTCGTTAAGAATATGTTTAAACGTACCTGGTTTCAATCGCTCTGCATTAATCAAATAGTTAGCTTTCACTTTGTCTTTTATTTTTTTTGATTTTAACATTCCCCTGCCTCTTTCTAATATCTCCTTTATCACATAATCATTCTGCTTCTGCCTAAAGTCAAAATAATAATATGTACACGAAATAATTAATGCAATTATTCCCAAAACTGCAGCAATACGGTTTGCACCATATTTCACGATGGTGCGGCTTACTAAGTGTTTTAACGTGCTTCGCCTGAGAAATTCTTTGGCATTTATTAATATTTTTTCAGCCGCTTCCAGTTTGTGTTCAACCGGTATATCCCTATCGTCATATTTTGTAAGCCAGTGTTTATTCGGTTTGCATTTGTTGTACCAATTTTCAAAATAAGTGAGGGAACCTATTGGTAATAAAAATCCTTTTGATTTATTATTATTTACCCAGCGCTGCAATTGTTTGTTGAAATCAAGAAAATCCTGCCGGTCTTCGTGTTCTTCTTTAGCCCACAGGTTAAGCATTTCCCAGTTCCGGATAAGGCTTTCGTGCGTGATGTCTAGAACAGTTTCAGGTTTAATGTTTAATGTTTCAAGTTGGTCTGTAATAAAGGGGCTGATAAAAGTATTTCCCTGTTCGCGGAAGATATTAAGAATGCCGCCCACCTGTGTGGCAGAGATATGCGGCAAGTTAATGATATGAGTAATTTCCTGCAAGGTCATCCGGTTTCTTACGGCGCGGCTGGCGTCTATTTTTGTCAGGCACTGGAATGAGGTTTTAATAATTTGCCGCGATTCGTCCCTGCTGAGAGTTTTAACGGATTCGTTTCTTTGCGCGGCATAATCGAATGCGGTTTCTAATAATTCGTTAGCATGAGTATTTAGTACATTTTCAAGGGAAGGGTTGCCAAAATCTCTTTCTACAACAGATAAAATATCCTGATTTTTTTCTTTTATTTTATTATACCAAATTTCAAATTCTTTTTGATCGTCGGATGGCAGATGTTTTGCGGGTAATCCGCTGATTTTTGCCAGGTGGATCATATCCATTGTTTCGTTGCCTTCTGTCGCTTTCTTCCATACCTGGTTAAGGGCGTGCTGTAATACAGGAAGCTGGTCTATGCCTTCGCGAAGCTCGTTGATAAGGGTTTCTGTAAGCCTTCGTGAAATATCGTTTCCGCTCAGTCGCGCGGGTTCTTCGATTACCTGGTAAATTTCTTTGCGTTTCAGGCGGGGAACAAAAAACTGGCTGAACCCTATAAATTCGGGCAGGCCGCGAAATGCAGCGCACTGGCCGATATAGTCGCTCCGCATGGTACATATAATGTATACAGGCAGGTCTTGTTCATAAGCAATTCTGGCTGTTTCAAGAATTAAATTTACAACCAACTGAGACTCTGAAGACGGTTTCCCCTGGCTGAAATTTTCTGCATTGGTAAAAAATTCCTCGAACTGGTCTATGAGCAGGAAAAAGTTTGCCGCTTTACGTTTCAGGATTTTCTTGCCTTTTTCGTCTGCATTTTTATATTCGGCGCCTTCCGTGTCTAAGTGATATTTCGACATTTTATACACATCAATAAGGGCGGAGAAGCCGCTGCGCAGTTCTTTTTCCACTTTTTCAGCATCAAGTTGCAGATGCTGTGAAAGCGACGATGCCATATTTTTTAAAGGAGTGCGGGCCGGTTTGAAATCCGCTATCACCCAGTTGTTGAACTTGGCTTTGAAAAACCCTGCCCTCGCATTGGGAATCACGCCTGCATACACCACAGACGATTTTCCGTCGCCAGATGCCCCTGTGAGCATCACAAACTTTTTTTCTTCAAGTTGGGCTATAATCTGCTGTATATGTAAATCACGACCTTTAAAAAAGATAGATTCTTCTTCGGTGAATGGACGTAATCCAGGATATGGACAAATTTTAGTTTCAGACATTTTAATTAATTTAAGAGTTGTAAATTAGTTTACGGTCTCAATTACTTTATCGTATTGCACTTTTATTTCAAGGGGTATTAATTCTCCCGAAACAATTAGCGATACAACTTTTGGGGCTTTGAATATTTTATTTTTATTGCTGTCGGGGTCTTCGTCACCAATTAAAAGTATAGGTGTCTTTGTAGATGCACCACCAACTTTTTTCCAGACTTGTTGTACAAAAGGCAAAGCCCAGTCCGAAGTTTCTTTGAAATATACAACTGCAAGTTTTGATTTTCCGATTTGCTGATGACATAATTCAGAGTATTCCGTATCACTATCCTGAATAATGTTGAGTTTTTCAACTGAAACAATATCACTCAACATGTCAATGATCCCTTCTGCTTCGCCTTCATCAAGTTCATTAAACATTAAGAAAATATCTGTGTCGCTTACATTAAAATGGGTTTGCTCTTCGTGTTCCATCATAGACCGGATATCATCTACAAGTTGTATTGGCGATGCAATTGTTGTAAATACAATATTATTTGTAATACTATGCCTAATCTCGTTAATAAAACTTTCTTGCAAGGGTTCTTTCTCAACTCCGATAATATGCGCAGGATACCAAATAAATATTTTGAAATTCGGATTTTCAGCCGCTTTCTTTTTTGCTTCGTTGTACTGGAATTTTGCAATAGAAAGCGTATTATCAAATTCCATTGTCTTACCATATTTTATTCCCAGAATGTGTAAAGAACAATTAGCCTCAGAAATAGCTTTTTTAGCTTCCTGCATAAACTCTATTTCGTTTTCCGGCGATTGTATTACGGGCGTAATATCCATCCCCGCTTTTTGCAGAATGTTCTTCATCTCTTCCCGCGATGAATTCTCTTCAGCAGAACACCAGGGCAGGAATACTTTGTTAATAGGGCTCATAGAAATATCTGTTTATATAAGGATGTAAATTTAATAAAATATTTTATCGGAAAAACAGTAAAGAAATTCTGATTGTAACGGATTGCTGTGCTTCAATTTTTGTTAAACATCTACGATGTATCGTTTATAAATGCTCGTTTTATTCTATAACAGCTACTGTAAAATTGCCCGTAGGGCATATAGTTTTGTAAAAAAATAAAAGATGTACTGTGGTTTGCTTTTAAACCTTCGGCTTTGCTCAGGGCATGCTTTTGGCTTTTAGCTCAAAAAAACTCAAATTATGCCTGTGCATAGTATATAATGCCCATATTTACTGCAATGCATTGAAATTATTCAAAATACTATTTTGTTACAGTAGGGTTACAGTAAGTCATATTTCAGAAAAGGGGTATTATTACAAAAGCCCCTTTTTATCGGGGCTTCAGAAGGTGGTTTTTCAAAATGTTGTAGCCCCACCCAGACTCGAACTGGAATTTAAAGTTTAGGAAACTTCCGTTCTATCCCTTGAACTATGGGGCCATGAATTTAATTACATTCACAAAAATATTTATTTTACCAAGTTAAAAAAAATATTCTTCTTAAAATTAACTGCCCTCTGTTTGCGTTGATATTAAAACACTTATTTTTAATAGGAATAAAATCTTATAAATTTTTAAAGCGTTTTTGTATTAATTCATTATTTTTGAGTTCCAAATAAAAGCAAATGAGAATTTACATTATTACTCTTTTATTGACCTTTACCGCCAGTTGCCTGATAGAAGCTCAGACCTCTGAAACATACGAGGGGAAGACTATTAATGTGGTTGATGAAAACAATCTCAGGCAGGGGCTATGGATAAAATTTGATCCCAAAGACAAAACCAAAAAGATCGAAGAGGGCGCATACAAAGACAATAAAAAAGAAGGCGTGTGGAAAGAATATTTTGCCAATGGAAAGCCCAAAACCGAGATCACATATGTGAACAACAAGCCGGATGGCTATGCAAAAATATTTTATGAGACCGGCAACATCCAGGAAGAAGGCCTGTGGAAAGGCACCAAATGGGTTGGCAACTACAAATATTATCACGATAACGGGAAACCCAAATATGAATTTGCTTACAGCGAAGAAGGGAAACGCACAAGAAAACAAAAATACTATCACGAGAACGGAAAGATCCAGATTGAAGGAGACTGGAAAGAAGGTAAAGAAAACGGCGTGATAAAAGAATATTATGCGGATGGCTCCCTGAAAACTGAAAAAAATTTCGCTGACGGTAAATTAGACGAAGACAATATTAAAAATTATGCCCAGAATGATAGCAAAATTAAAGATGACAACAATAAAGTTACAGATAACAAAACCGATAATAAAACCGATAACAAAGTTGAAGAGAAAAAGGACGATGTAAAAGTAACCACCAATCCTACGAATCCATCCGATTACAGGGCTTACCTTTCTGAACTGGCCAAAAAATATCCTGAAGGCGTGACCACGGAAAACTATGTTGAAGGGAAAAATGTTATCACCCGCGTAATTGTTGTTAAAAAGGGCTCTGCAAATGAATACAAAAAAGTGGTGACATCCTGGGGGCAGACCATGTACTACAAAAACGGACAGGGTATTTCCGTATCCATTTTCAATGTTGAAACACGGGACTAACCACGCTTTGAAACTCACAATCTTCTATAATTTTGTTTTTTTCACTAATATTTTCGAGTTTTGCACTACAAAATCATCAGAACTGCGAATGATCTGATTTAACAAATTAAATTATGGAACATCCATTACATTTTTACAATACGCTTACGCGGAAAAAGGAACGGTTCATTCCCCTGAATCCCCCGTTTGCGGGACTTTATGTCTGCGGGCCCACCGTGTACGGAGATCCGCACCTGGGGCATGCCAGGCCGGCCATCGCCTTCGATCTCCTGTTCCGTTACCTGAAACATCTTGAGTATAAAGTCCGTTATGTGCGTAACATCACAGACGTGGGTCATCTTGAAAACGATGCAGACCAGGGGGAAGATAAAATAGCAAAAAAAGCCCGGCTCGAACAACTCGAACCCATGGAGGTCGTGCAATATTATACCGACCGTTATCATGTATGTATGGATTTGCTGAACGTGGAAAAACCAAGCATCGAACCCCGCGCATCCGGTCACATTATCGAGCAGCAGCAGATGATTGAGCAGATACTGAAAAACGGGTTTGCCTATGAAGTGAATGGCTCTGTTTATTTTGATGTGGAAAAATACAATAAAAAATACAACTACGGAAAACTATCGGGACGGGTACTGGATGACCTGATGACCAACACCCGCGAACTCGACGGGCAGGACGAAAAGCGTTTCCCTTACGATTTTGCATTATGGAAAAAAGCAAACTCGGAACATATTATGAGATGGCCTTCGCACTGGAGCGAAGGGTTTCCCGGCTGGCACCTCGAATGCTCCGTGATGAGTACAAAGTACCTTGGTAAAAAATTTGACATACACGGTGGAGGGATGGACCTGCTGTTCCCGCATCATGAATGCGAGATAGCCCAGTCTGTTGCAGCGCAGGGAGAAGATGCCGTAAGATACTGGATGCACAACAACATGATTACCATCAACGGGCAGAAAATGGGCAAATCTCTCGGTAATTTCATCACGCTTCAGGAATTATTTACCGGCGCCCATAAAATCCTCACACAGGCCTACAGCCCTATGACCATCCGCTTTTTCATCCTTCAGGCACAATACCGCAGCACCCTTGATTTTTCTAATGACGCGCTACAGGCATCCGAAAAAGGCATGCAACGATTCTTTGCCGCTGTTAAAAGCATGAACAACTTAGTTCCCAAAGAAACATCAACCGTTGATATAAAATCGTTGCGCAACAACTGTTATGAAGCGCTGAATGATGACCTCAACAGCCCGGTTGTTATAGCTCATCTTTTCGATGCAGTTAAAATGATTAACTCCGTTTCTGCCGGATCAGAATCCATCAGCAAAAACGATTTAGATGAATTGAAGCGGCTTTTCCGGGATTTTTTCTTTGACATTCTCGGTATGAAAGAAGAAAATGCAAGCGCCTCAGACAATGAAATCCTGAAGGATGTCGTTAACCTGATGCTGAACCTGAGAATGGAAGCAAAAGCCAAAAAAGATTTTGTCACATCCGATAAAATTCGCGATGAATTAACAAAACTCGGTTTTGAAATCAGAGACAAAAAAGATGGTTTTGACTGGACTCTTAAAAGTTAACAACAACCTTACAAACTTTACAACTTTTTAACTTTATAAACTTTAAAACCTGATAAACATTAACAAAATAAAAAGCCTTCTTCTTCTGGTCGTTGTTATTCTTTATGACAATTGCGCCAAGATTGTCCCTCCCACCGGCGGGCCTAAAGATGTTACGCCGCCAAAGGCGCTCGAATGTACACCAGCAAACCGTTCAACAAATTTCAACAGCAAAAAAATCACAATAACATTCGATGAATTTATTCAGATCAACAACCTACTGCAGTCGTTCAACGTGTCGCCTCCGTTAAAAGAAAAACCTGAATTCAAACTGAAAGGGAAAAACCTGCTCATTGACCTGAATAATAAACTCCGCGACAGCGCTACTTATACGCTGAGTTTTGGCGATGGAATCGCCGACCTTAATGAAAACAATCCCCTGAAAAATTACCAGTTCGTTTTTTCCACCGGCAACAAGCTCGATTCTCTTTCTGCAACCGGTTCCGTGCTCGATGCTTTTTCGTTGCAGCCGGCTGACGGCATTCAGGTATTCCTTTACGATAACCTGAAGGATTCCACTCCTTATAATGAGATTCCCGCATATGCTGTGAAAACGGAAAAAACAGGGATTTTTTCGCTCAATAATCTTAAAGCGGGTACCTATAGATTATTTGCCTTAAAAGATGCAAACAGCAATCTTAAATTTGATCTTGCCAATGAAAAAATTGCATTCCTTGATTCCCTGATCACGCCATCTGTACAGGTTTCAGATAAAATTGATACATTAAAAACAAAAGAAAAAAAGGATTCCATTGTAAAACATTCTGTGGTTGTTTTCTCCCCAAAAAATATTAAGTTATATTTATTTGAAGAAGACAATCAAAAACAATATCTGTCCAACAACGACAGGCCGGAAAAGTATAAATGCGCCTTCATCTTTAACAGGCCGCTGGTAAAAGATATTGAAATTTATCCGCTGAATTTCACACCTGAAAAAGACTGGTTTTTCTTTGAAAAAAGTTTAAAAAATGATACTGTGGTCTGCTGGATAAAAGACACGGTTGTTGCCAACAAAGATACTTTAAAACTTCAGATGAAATACTTAAAAACGGATTCTGCCGGCAAGCTTTCACTGTTTTCAGATACTTTAAAATTGAAGGTGAAACAGCGACCTGCGTTGGCAAAAAATCAGAAGCAGCCGGCAAAACTGCCGTTAAAAATAAATGTATCAAATAACGGAATCCTGGATTTGAACATGCCCGTCATCATGGAATGGGGCCGCCCGATCGGAGTTTCAGACACAGCGCTGATCCGCTTGTTCAGGGTTAAAGATTCAACAGAAACCCGGCAAAACTATTATATCTCAGAAGATACTTCTGCAAAAAAATTAATTGGCGAATACTGCAGAAAATATTTGCTCAACGCGAAATGGGATGAAGGAACGTCATACAGATTAAAAGTATTTCCCGGAGCATGGAGGGATATTTATGGTTTTACGAATGATACATCTATAATTAATTTCAAGACACAGAAAAAAGATTATTACGGCAACATGGTTTTTAAATTCAAAAACTGTAACAGCCCGGTTATTGTACAATTGATGGATATTAAAGAAACAATCCTGAATGATAAGGTCATCAGAAAAGATCAAACACTTAAGTACGAATACCTGAAACCGCAGAAATACAAACTCAAGGTAATCTTTGACAAGAATGATAATGGTAAATGGGACACAGGAAAATACCTTGAAAAGCGGCAACCGGAAAAAGCGCTCTATTACCAGAACGAAATCAATGTCCGTTCAAACTGGGATATCGAATTGGAATGGAAACTCGAATAACCATCTCCTCTATACTTCATACCTTCTGAATTTTTTTAACACATTTAAGATAATTCCAGATAAACAAAATTTATATTTGCCGTAATTTAACGGCAATGGCAATACAAAACTCAAAAAGGGCGATATTTCTTCCGCTGATTCTTGCAGGGGTTCTGATGCTTGGCATCCTTGCCGGTAATTTTTTAAACCGCAACCACAGCAGCAAATACAGCCTTAACCCGGTGATCGGCAAGCTGAATTCAATGCTGGATTTTATCGAATCCGAATATGTTGACTCCATTTCAAAAGAAGAAATTGTTGAAAAATCCATTCCCCAGATTTTAAAAGAACTTGACCCGCATTCACAATATATTCCCGCCAAAGAACTGCAAAGCATGACCGAACCGCTCGAAGGAAATTTCGAAGGCATCGGCATACAATTTAATATTCAGGACGACACGGTGATTGTTGTTAATACAGTACAGGGCGGCCCTTCTGAAAAGAGAGGTATTTTATCAGGCGACAGAATAGTAAAAGTAAACGACACCTTGATTGCCGGTGTAAAGATTACAAATTCCAAAGTGATGAAAAAACTCAGGGGCAAAAAAGGCACAAGGGTAAATCTTAAGATTTCCCGCAGGAATATAAAAGAGCTATTGACTTTTGATATCATCCGCGAGCAGATTCCCATATTAAGCGTTGATGCGTCGTTCATGATAACAAACAATATTGGTTATATTAAGATCAGTAAATTTTCAAAGACCACTCATTTTGAATTCAGGAGAGCTACCACACAGCTTAAAAAACTGGGAATGGAAAAAATTATTCTGGACATCAGGGGCAATGGTGGCGGATATCTTGATGCCGCAGTAAACCTGGCCGATGAATTTCTGGCAGACAAAAAACTTATTGTTTATACAAAGGGGTATTCCCGTCCAAAGACCTGTTATTATGCAACACCCCGCGGCTTTTGTCATGAACTGGAAGCGGCTGTCCTTATAGACGAATTATCTGCATCCGCCAGTGAAATTCTTGCAGGGGCAATCCAGGATAACGACCGGGGCATAGTGATCGGGCGCCGTTCATTTGGCAAAGGCCTTGTACAGGAACCTATACAGTTCTCAGACGGATCGGAGCTGCGCCTTACCATTGCACGGTATTATACGCCTACCGGCCGTTGTATTCAGAAATCATACAAAAAAGGAACCGATGAGTACTACAACGATTTAGATGAGCGTTTGCTAAGAGGCGAATTAGAAAAAGCCGACAGCATTAAATTTGCCGATTCCTTAAAATTTAAAACGCCCGATGGTCGCATTGTCTATGGCGGCGGCGGTATTATGCCGGATATTTTTGTGCCCTTAGATACCGTGGGTTATACCTCTTATCTGAACCGGGTGATCAATAAAGGTATCATTTATAAATTTGCATTTCATTATGCAGATGGAAACCGTAAGAAACTCTCTTCTATAAAGGATGCGAATGAATTGGAAAAATATCTTGCCAAACAAAACCTGCTGAACGAGTTTACAGATTTTGCCGAAAAGAACGGAGTCCCCAAAAATCCTGTTGCCATCAACAAATCTGCATTGATACTTACCACTCAGTTAAAAGCATATATTTCAAGAAATATTATTGATGATAAAGGCTTCTATCCTATTATTCTGAAAATTGACAATACTGTAACCAAGGCGGTTGAAGTGTTGAAAAACAATTAAAAAAGTATTTGCTCAAACCTGCAAATATTACTACTTTTGCGCCCAATTAATTTGGCTCTTATCTAATTGATGGTTGATTAATAATTTTTGCTTACCTTTGGCACAAATATTAAATATACGATGACTACGAAAGAACATATATTTGCACTTTTCAAGATTCTACCTGATACGGAAAGGCAGGAGCTA
>JACREX010000052.1 GCA_016212695.1 Bacteroidia bacterium | reverse complement strand
TTACCTGCTGCCGATCTGCTAAAGCAGAAGTTAAATCAAAATAAACAATATTGAATTTTTTACTTGAAAGAGTATCGAAAATAATGCTGTCAACAACAGTTGTATTAAATTGCCCTGTATAAGATTGATCATTCGACAACTCAATAGTAAAGTACTTTATCAAAGCGGATAAGCAGTTATAAAAATTTATACAACAAAATTTTTTACGGTAGATAAAAATAAATGTTACAAAAAAAGTTGTAATGTTTTTAACAATTCAATGAATTAAATGAAATTAAGGTTTATGATAAAAATGATTGCTTATTGTCAGTTTTTTTCGAGACAAGATAAAGACTTAAATCAATACATGCCGCTTTTTAAAATTCTTTTTTAAATTTGTGATTGTTTTTTCAGTGATTTGCTCAGAGTAATACAAGTAACTAAATTAAAAATTATCAGCGTGGAGACAACTATTGATTGGGCCAAGATCAGGCAGGATTTTCCGGTGGCAGACAATGTAACGTATTTTCAGAGCGCTGGCATGTCTCCGATCCCGAATGCCGTATTCAGAAAAATAATGGAAGAATACAGGAAGGTGAATATGTTCGGAGATATTTTCTGGATGAAAGATAAAGGCGAGGTTGACGAATTCCGCGGGATACTGGGCAATCTTATAAATACTTCAAAAGAAGACATTGCATTTACGGCCAGCAATTCCTTAGCCATGTCGCTTGTGGCGCTTTCATTAAAATTAAATCAGAACGATCGGTTCAACATCATTTCCATGGAAGAGGAATTTCCATCAAACACGGTTCCTTTCGAATATTTAAAAATCCCGGTTAAATATGTTAAACATCAAAATCACAGGTACGGTGTTTCATCCGTTATTGAGCAGACCGATGAGAATACGCTGGCCGTGATGACATCGTATGTGCAGTTTGCTACCGGGTTCCGGCAGGATTTACAATCATTGGGAAACGAACTGAAGAAAAGAAATATTTTATTCATAGTAAATGCGACGCAGGGATTCCCGTTTTATCCCGTGAATGTAAAAGAAATGAATATAGATGTTCTTACCTGCTCCTTCCATAAGTGGGGATTTGCAGGACATACCGGCGCTCTTTTTTATACCTCCGAAGATTTCAGGAAACGCTTTCCCTCACCTGTTGCCGGATGGCTTTCGGTAAAACCCAAAGAAGGCGAATTGATATATACGGGCAAAAACGAACCGTTTGAAATTTACGGCAGCGCAGATCAATATTTTTTCGGAACCATGAATCTTCAAAATCTTCTTGCATTGTGCACGGCATTTGAATATCTGCAACAGATAGGTTTTGAAAATATTCGGAAGCGGATTGTCGAGTTGTGCGATTACCTGATAGAAAAAATAAAGCCCTTACCTATTACGATTGTTTCACCGCTTGATCATAGCTCCGAGCGTTCGGCTATCATTTCGTTTTTTATCAATGAGTTTCCCTGTGAAGAGTGTGTCGCTTTCTTGGAAAAGCATGGAGTTTATGTTTCAGCAAGAAGCGGCTTTGTGAGGGTATCCGTAAATATTTTCAATTATGAAAAAGATTTTGATAAATTATTCGAAACCCTGCAGTTATATATAAATACCAGGGAGTAATAATGATATAGTAAAGAATATTTACGATTTAGGATTTACGATTTTAAATCCTAAATCCCAAATCCCAAATCCTAAATTCTAAATTTATGGCATTCAGAGTAGCAAATATCGTAAGGGCTCCCGGAGCAAATCCTGAAACAGACAGGGCTGTAGTTAAAACACCCAAGATTGAAGTCATCACCATTGTGGCAGATTTAATGAAGCCTGACCAGGTAGTTGAGATTTGTAGAAAACTTGTTTCTGAGAACAGGGTGCATGCCATTCAACTGTGTCCTGCCGTTACCAATGACCTGGTACAAAAGGTAACTGCAGCCATTGAGGGAAAGGCATCCCTTTTTATCGGCAGGGGAGATTTTCCAAGCGTGCAGATGACAATTACAAATACAGACCGTGAATGGTTTTCATAGAGGAATAATTATTTTTTTTCGCAATATGTCTATTAATTTTATTTTTGCATAGTAACTAATAAATACAATTTATATGACTTGCCTGAATCAAATTTATTTAAAAATTACTTTTTTCATTATAGTATTTGGGGTAAATGCGAATTATATTTTGTCCCAGGAAAAAGGAACCATCAAAGATACCCGTGATGGGAAAATTTATAAAACTGTTAAAATCGGGAACCAGACATGGATGGCCGAAAATCTTAACTTTAAACCCGACAGCGACAGTTGGTGCTATGATAATAAACCTAGCAACTGTGATAAATACGGCCGCCTGTATGGTTGGGAAAGTTCAAAAAAGGCTTGTCCTGCGGGCTGGCATATACCGTCGAAAGAAGAATTTGAAACCTTATTTACTAAAGTTGGCGGCAAGGGTACTAATGCTTATAACAGCTTAAAATCCGGCGGCTCATCAGGGTTTAATGCACTTTTGGGCGGATCAATTGGAGATGTTGTTATATTTTATGACCTTGGAGTCTATGGCAACTTCAGGACGTCAACAGAAAATAAAGCCTTAAACGGCTTTGCATGGTTGGTGCATTTAAATACCAAAAATAAGAAGTTCATCTTATTCAACGACCACAAAACAGACGGGGTTTCAATTCGCTGTTTAAAAGATAAATAGATTATTCGTTTATTTTATTTTACTATAAAGTAGTATTTGGTTTTACTTACATAAAGAGGTAACCTTTAATAATTCAATAAAAAATCTTCCTGTCAAAACCAAGAAACAACTATGAAAATATTTTTTTTACTTTTTTTGCTAACTGTTACTTTTTTCTCTGCCTTTGCACAAAAAGCAGACATTCTAAAAAATCGTGCGGGTTGTAAATCCGACACATGCTTAGTAACCCAGTTTCACTTGTATTACATGAATACCCGGTATGCCAACAGCGATTCTGCCAAATGGGCAATGCTTGAGGAACTGGCTCTTTCCAGAAAAACAGATTATAAAAAATATATTCTCACCGCATGGACCGATGCTGTAGATTATTATTCCAATAAGCAGGACTATCCGCAGGCATTGCTTTTTTGTGATTCGGCATTTTCGCTGGCCAATGAGTTGAACAATAAAATGGCATTGTGCAACCTGTATAATTTATCCGGGATTATTTACTCCGATCAGTCAGAATACGACAAATCCATAGATATCTATAATAAAGAATTAACCATAGCAAGGAGTATAAACTTCCGCAGCGGAATATCGCAGTCTTATGCCAATATTGGCGTGAGTTATTATTTAATGGCCGATTACGGGAAAGCCATAGATTTTTATTTAAAATCCCTGAAAATATTAGAAGAAGACCGCGACACATCAAAGCTATCTACCATGCTCTCCAACCTGGCCATTTTTTACCAGATGAAAAAGCAATACGATAAATCGTTAGATGCCCTCAACAAAGCGCTTGCGTATTGCAGCGCCAATGATTTAAAGACAAAATCGGATATACTCAACAATATCGCGGTTACATATGGTCATATGAAAAAACAAGATAAAGCGCTTGAATTTTTCAACAAATCAATTGATATTAAATATAAGATCAATGACAAAAGAGGAATTGCTTTATCTTACAACAATCTGTGTGATGTGTATTCAAAGCACGGACAATACGACAAGGCTATAGAAAATGCTAAAAAGGCCCTTCTGATTGCAGAAGAAGCGAATCTTCCTGCTGACCTTGCCCAATTCCACTTTGCTATATCCGTATGTTACCTGAACCAGAAAAATTACAAACTGGCGTTGGCCTCCTCACAGAAAAGCTGCGAAATTGCCAGAGCGCAGAAAATTAAAAAAACGGTTCTTGACAATTATTACTTGATGGCCGACATTTACAGGTCTGCGGGCGACTATAAAAAATCCACGGAATATATGTTCCTGTTTAAAGAACTCAACGACTCGGTATCTGCTGAAGAATATGAAAGGAACACCGCAGAAATGGAGGCCAAATATCAAAACCAGAAAAAGCAGAAAGAGATAGAACTGCTCACCAAGGATAAAAAACTTAAAGATGCGGAATTCAAACAGCAACAGACCCAGAGAAACGCCCTGATAGCAGGCCTTATTCTTGTTATTTTGCTCATCGTCGTGGTAACCCGGAGTTATTTCTTGAAGAGAAAAGACAACCGCCTGCTGAAACAGCGCAATGAAGAAATAATGCAGCAGAAAGAAGAGATCGAAACACAACGGGACGAAATTGTCCAGCAAAACGAAATGCTGCATCAGCAGAAAGAAGAGATAGAAGCGCAGAGAGACGAGATAGGGATACAGCGCGACCTGGTGCTGAGCCAGAAAAATCATATTGAAAAAATTCATTTAGATCTTTCGCAAAGCATTGATTACGCAACAAAAATACAAACTTCCATTCTGCCAGACCTGAATGTATTAAAAAATTATTTTGACGATTATTTTGTCTTTTTCCGGCCCAAAGATAAGGTGAGCGGAGACTTCTACTGGTGCACCCATATTGAGGGATACACGATAGTTACTGTGGCCGACTGCACTGGTCACGGCGTACCAGGCGCTTTCATGAGCATGCTTGGGATATCCTTCCTCCGCGAAATTGTAGTTAAGGAATATATCACAAATCCTTCTCTGATTCTGAAAAAAATGCGTAAAGAGATCATACAGGCGCTTAAGCAAAAAGGTGAAAGCGGGGAACATGCTTCGACTTCCGTTCGACAGGCTCAGGACGAGTCGCTCAGCATGAAGGACGGTATGGACATGGCGCTGGTGAGCATCCATCACGAAACGCTGGAAATGCAATTTGCCGGGGCGAATAATCCGTTATATATTGTAGAGACGGGGGAATCCCCCGTCTCTACAATACGTGAATTACGCCCCGACAAAATGCCCATTGCCATTTACGAACGGATGGACCCGTTTACGAACCATGTTACTAAATTACAAAAAGGTGACACCATTTATCTGATGAGCGATGGGTACGAAGATCAGTTTGGCGGTCCGACCCCTGGCGGAAAAAAATTTAAAGGGAAACAACTTAAAGAAATGTTGTTAGTCAATAGTCATTTGTCAATGGAAAAACAGAAAGAAATTATAGTGCAGACTTTTGACAACTGGATGGGAATCAACGAGCAGGTGGATGATATAACCTTATTGGGAATTAAAATATAATACCGTTTAAAATTTATGGAAAAGAAAAAGTGTCTTGAATGCGGCGAACCGATCCTGGGCCGGTCTGATAAAAAATTCTGTTCAGACCTCTGCCGCAATGCACACAACAATAAACTCAACAGCGATGTAAACAATTATGTTCGTCATGTTAATAATATTTTACGGAAAAACCGCCGCATCCTGCAGGAACTGAACCCGAATGATAAAGCGAAAGTGCATAAAGACAAACTCGCTGAAAAAGGTTTTAATTTTAATTTCATCACCGGCATTTACCAGACCAGAAAGGGAAGCACCTATTATTTCTGTTACGAATACGGCTACCTGCCTATTGAAGACAATTTTTATTTTTTGGTAATCAACAAACGGGGGAGAGATATTTAGTAATGTGGGATGCATTAAAATGATAATATCTAAATTTGTGATTTCAGATAATTCAATAAGTTAACCCGTTAAATTTTTATTCAATGAAAAAATATTTTTTTGTTTCAGTAGTAACCGTTGCATTCGCACTTATGCCGGGATATGCAAATTCTCAGAACATGGAATTCATGCATTCGATCGGCGTAACCTATATGTTCGCACAAGCCGGAGAGGACGCCAATGCGGCGGCAGCCCTCACATATTCGCCGCGGGTATGTTTTCCGCACACTTCGTCTATGGCATCGCTTTCTGTTGGGATTCCCATGAGCATTGCATATGATTTAGACCCTGATGAAGGCAATTCGGTTTTAGCGTACGAGATACCGGTTGTTGCTGATTTTAATGTTGGACATGGCGCTGCGGATGACGCGGATTTTCCGGTAGGGATATATGCCGGCGGCGGCTATGCCTTCAATTCCATTACCAGTTCTTTTAGTTCGTCTGGCCATTCCGTGATTTCTAAAACCACCGGCCTGTATGTCAACGCCGGTATCCGATGGAAAGGGTTGGGCGAAAACTCATGGACGCTGGGCGCTTATTCGATCATGACAATAGATACCCGGAAATTTACTGTATTTGGCATCAGGATCCTCTGGAATATTGAAATGTGATTTATTCTGTTATTTTGATTTATCAGCCACTCTAACGTGGACAAGCCCCTGTACGCTTTGCTACTGGGCAAGCACAACCACGATAAGTGGCGTTGCACCAACGATGTTCACGCACAACGTGGCTCACGCCAAACAGGTTAATTATTAACCGTTCATAGTTAATCGTGAAAACCCACCGTATTTCCAATGAACTATGAACCAATTGACTTTGCCAAAAAATGTTAAAATATTTGTTTATTAGGTGCTAAAACCTGTTCCGGAAGTACAGCCCGACAGTTCAATCAGGTTTTAAAACGGAAAACATATTAGCCAAAGCCATTCCGCCATTCACCCACAATTTCTATCCTTTCGTCAAAATGTTGATTTCTTCATTTTATTAATGTAACATATACACAAATTGGTGTTGGGTGAAATCCGTTGGTGATAACTTGTAGACATCTGATTTACAATATATTTTAATAAATATCAACGGAATTAACCCATGACCAAGTATTTGATGTTACCGGCAAGGATATTGAAACAGTAGTTAATTCCACCCAATCGGCAGGAGAGTATCATTATAAATTCGATTCGCAGAAGAATAATTACAAGGTAGGTACTTACATTATTCAGATGATGGTTAATAAATCCGTATATCTGAAAAAAATAATTATTGAATAAGAGTAACTATTTACTCTTCACCGCACCCCGTCTTTTTATAAAATACTGGTAATCGATGTAGTACGATAATTTCACCGAAAGCCAGTTCACCTGCGGAGCATTAATGGTCTTGTCAAAATTCACAAAGAAATCGTCAAACCGGTTATCCGTAACATCGTCTGATTTGGTGATATTATTTTTCCACATTACATAGATGAAACTGCCGGGCGCAAAGTTCCATGTATAAACCATGTCTATGGTGAAGGCATTAAAATTAATATCGTGGTTTTTAGTATATGCGGGGTAATCTGTGAGGCCGCCTTCGGTATTCAGCAGGTAAAATTTGCTGTAATCAACCCATGTCCGGTAATGCCGGATGTTGATCGTAAGAAAGGATTTGTTGGTAAATACATATGAGCCCGAGAATGTATTGGTAATACTTTTAACATCGCGCTTACCGAAAACAATGCTGTCGCTGGTAATGGTTTTTGCCCAGCCTTTATCTTCATAATCAAAACCAGGGCTGAAGGAATAACTGCAAAGAAAATGGTTGCTCACCCGGATGCGGGGAGAGATGCTCCATGAATATCCGTAATTTTTCCCAATAGACGAAGTTTCAGATAAAAAATGGCTGACTGTTATGTCAAGGGCAAACGGTTTCCTGTAATCGGACGATATCCATAAATACGATGAAATATAACGCCGTTTTGCAAAATATCTTCCGGCAACTCTCGGCTCATAATAATCGTGGCGTCCCATGGGCTCTGCATTAAAATTAATCCCAACGCTCAGGTAATTTTTAAAAGTGCCGTCTGTACCGATGCTGAAATTGCTGGAAGAATACACCTTGGGTTTGTATAGTTCCTGGTACGAAAACCCGGTAGATGCCGACCATGATAAAAGTTTCCAGAAAGGTTGATAAATCCTGTATGAAATAGTTGAATAATAAGCGATGCAATTGTTTCTATCAAGATAGCCTATGTCGTTAGGATTATACTTATCGGTTAAGATACCTATACCTCCGTTAAAATAAAGGTTACCGTTGAGTTTCCCTGCATTCAGATTATAATATTGTCCAATGCTCGGATTTTTCATGGCTTTATCATCTTTTACAGATACGGCTGTGGTTCCCTGAAAAGCGTAGATATTTCTTTTTTCATAAATGCGGAATGTCGTTCCGATCACGTCTGCGAATTTATCGGTTGAAGGCTGATATACATTTGTGTTGATAATGTTAATGTATGAGTTTTTATTAAAGGCCTGGTCGGCAACAAGGATATTGTAATTCGTAAACGGTTCGGTGAGCAGGCGCTTTTTGTTTCCAAGCGAATCTTCAACGGTTGCGTAAGTATTATCAGTAATGGCATTAAAAAAACCAAGACCGAGATTATTTTTATTACGGCCTGATATTTTTGTCGCATTGATTAGCTTTGCAGCAGCCGGGTTATCTAATATTTTCCCTTTTTGCTGCAGGATGGTATCCATATCAGAATACCCTGAGGGAACTGCCCCGACCCTTCGCGAATAGAACAAGCCGGCTTTGTTGAATAATTCTGTGCCTTCGGTAAAGAACTGCCTGTTTTCGTTATACCGGATTTCATATGGCGAAAGGTTAAGAACAATGTCATCGGATTTTGTCTGGCCGAAATCCGGGATAAGCGTCATGTCTAATGTAAAACTTTCGTTGATTCCATACTTCACGTCCATGCCCCCGTTGAAGGAATAGCCTAATTTTTTTTCATCGCTGTTGTGCTGCGCATACGCGGAAACATACGGGTAAAATGCCAGCCTCAGGGGCGCTTTGATATTGCTTATGCCGGTGAGTTTTCCGGTTTGCGCGCCGGTATTCCCGATTTGCTTGTCCACGTAATTCCACGACGACGTTTCGCGGGTTCTCCGTATCAGCCTCCAGAAATTAATGTCCCAGGTTTGTTCCTGTGTGTTCGGAAAACGTATGGCGGAATAGGGTATTTTCATCTCAACCACCCATCCGGAATCTGTGATTTTAACTTCGCTTTCCCACACTGCATTCCAGTTGTAATCCGATCCGCCGGAAGAAACTTTTATATCGGTCTGCACATTCACCGAAGAAACCTGGAATTGAAAAAAGTTTTGCCCGTCAGCGTATGGATTGATAGAAACCCAGAATTGATCTGCATTTGCATTGGTGCCATCCCGGCGTGTGAATTCTTTCAGGATTTTTTGCGGTTCCCTGTCGTATAAAACTGCGCTGATATACAGAGCCGAATTATCATACAAAACTTTCACTTCTGTCTTTTCATTAGCCGGATCGCCGTTTGTGGGATCATAAGTAAAAAAATTAGTTGCAACCAGAGCCGCCTGCCATGCCGGTTCGCTGAGATCGCCGTCTGTCTTAATAAGCTCGGAAATTCTCACAGCCTGCAGTTGTTTCTGGTCGGTTTTCGCTTGAGGGAAAATAGAAAAATATCCAAACAATAATATGACGAGTAAGATGAATCTCATGCTCCGGTAATGATTTTTAAACTTTGAGGAATGATCTCAAATTTCAGCGGACAGTATCCGAATAATTCTCCGTCTGCCTCAACTCTGACAGGTGTTGAAAATCTTACGGTTATTGTTTTCCCTTGTCTTTTTAAGACTTTTTTGAAATTATAAATATTTCCGTTGTATAATTTTTTTAAATTTTTTATCACTTCCCATTTCGTGACATTTTCAAAAATGGAAATATCAAAAAGTCCGTCGTCGGGAATGGATTCCGGCAGGGGCATCATTCCGCCTCCGTTATATTTTCCGATACCTGCACAAAGGCTCATCGTCTTGCCTGAATACAGGCTGTCGTCTATGGTAACCTCGCATTGTCGGATTTTATATTGTAATAAATGTTTGAACAGGTTGAAGAGATAAAGCATTTTCCCGCTTCTCCCGCTTTCTTTCTGTTCATTGGTTTTTTCAACAATATATGAATCAAAGCCTATTCCGGCGATATTAATAAAATGACTTTTCCTTTGTTTTCCGTTTTCAAAATAACTTACAAGGCCGGTATCCTGACAAAAAGTTTTTCCTCTTTTAATTAATTCTATCGCCTCAGATATCGAATCAGGGATCTGGTATGTTTTTCGCCAGTCGTTCCCGGTACCGATAGGAATTATTGCCAGTGTGATATCAGTCGTGGGGCAGGTTTTCTGCATGAAGATACCATTGGCAACTTCGTTCAGGGTTCCGTCGCCGCCAACCACAATGATCTTGCGATACCCCTTTATTATATAGTCGCAGACAAGAAAAACCGCATGGTATCTGTGCGTGGTGAATACCGTAAAAAAATTAAATCCGGATTCAGTCAGAAGTTTCGAGATTTGATCAGAACTTTTTTTTCCATATCCGTAACCTGCATTGGGATTTACAATAACTAACCATTTCTCAGTTTCAGGCATGATGCTGCTTTATCAAAAAAATGCGTGATTGAAAAAACTTTAAAAAGCCTTTAATTTTATTATATATTTGCAAGTTAGTAATTTTCATTTATACTGCAAACGGTTTTAAATTTAACCTTTTGCTGAAATAATATTGCTAAATTGTCATATTGTTAAATTGTTATAAATCAAATATTAACAATATATAAATGAATAAAAAAAGTAATTTAACAATGTTTACAATTTAACCATTTTTAGTATACAATCCATTGCTTTTTATCGGTAAACATAAGAAATTTACTGGTTCAGCCAGGCATTGGCTGGTTTTTTTTATTATTGCCCTACTGGTCGCTTCCTGTAATCCTGCCAAATTAGTGCCTGAGAAAAGCTATCTTGTAAACAGTGTTTCTGTGAAAGTAGACGATAAACGCGTTAAGACCGACGCCCTTCAAAATTATATCAAGCAAAAACCCAATAAAAAAATTTTATACCTGTTCCGGTTTCACCTGTGGGTTTATAATATTGCAAACACGGGAAAAAAATGGAAATGGAAAAAGAAAATAGGAGAGATTGTTGGTGAAAAACCGGTTGTCCTCGATGATTATTATACAAAAAAAAGCGCCCGGCAGATCGGAATTTATTTAAAGAATAAAGGCTATTATCATGCCAAAGTTAAAGACTCAGTGATTTATTATACCAATAAAACAGCCGATGTGATTTATGTTGTTGCCGCAGGCAAACCCTATACGGTAAGAAATATTGATTATACCATAGAAGATACGGAAATCAGGAATATCATTTTAAACGATTCTGCAAATTCTGTAATAAGGAGAGGGGTTCACTTTGATGTGGATAAAATGCAGGAAGAACGCGCCCGCATGGCAAGACTTCTGAATACGAAAGGATATTTTTATTTTGTAAAAGAATTCATAGATTATCAGGTAGACAGTACATTAAAATCTAATCAGGTGGATATTAATCTCCGGTTGAAAAACCCGCAGAAAATAATATCAGAAACCGAGTTCGTTCCCGATAAACACAGGAAGCAAAAGATTAAGAATATTTACATTATCCCCAATTATGATCAGAAAAAAGCATTACAGGAGACTGAGACGTATTTTAAAAATTTTGATACCCTTGCGGATAATGGCTTTTATTTCGTTTATGAAAAAAAAATGCCCATAAAGCCGGCTACCGTTTTGCGGAATATTTATTTGAAAAGCGGCGATTATTATAATATATCCGAAGTGGATAAATCGTATAAATTTTTATCAGGATTAAAAATATATAAGCTCATCAATATTCAGTTTGTTGAAACGGCAGATACTACTTCAGCCGGAGAAGAGTACATGGATTGTGTGATACAACTCACTCCGTTTACGGTTCAGTCATACACATTTGAAGTTGTCGGCACCAATTCTTCTTCTGATATAGGTATGGGCGGGAATTTTATTTATCAGCATAAAAATCTCTTCAGGGGAGCCGAAATACTCGACCTCAAAGTGAATGCCGAACTCCAGATGCTGAAAAATGTCGTTCAGGAAAGTACGGCAAAGAATAAAATATTTAATACAACAGAAATCGGGGGAGAGGCAAAATTGTATATCCCTAAATTTTTACTCCCTTATAAATCCGAAATCCTTTCAAGGAAATATGAGGCAAAAACCACTTTTACCATTGCGGAAAATTATCAGAACAGGCCTGATTATACAAGAACTATCACCAGCGGAACTTTTGGCTATTTCTGGAAAACTTCAGAATATATAAAACATTTTCTCAACCCGATTGATATTAGTTCCATTCATCTGTATGATACGGTAGGGTTCAAATACCCGGATTACCTGAGGGCCAGTTACGACGATTTTTTAATCACTGCAATTAATTATTCTTTTGTTTTTAACAACCAGAAAATAAGCAAAAGCAAAGATTTTACATTTTTTTCAGCAACGATAGAAACAGCAGGGAATATGCCTGGTTTATATTATTCATCCACCAATGCGGCCAAGGATGGAGAATACTATAAAATGCTCAATGTCCGGTATGCACAATATTTAAAATCTGATATTGATTACCGGTTTTATCATTTTTTCAGCACTAAAAATAATTTAGCCTCCAGGGTCTTTCTGGGGCTGGGATTCCCATACGGAAATTCCAATGAACTGCCCTTTGTAAAGCAATATTTTTGCGGAGGGGCAAACAGTTTGCGCGCATGGAGTGTCCGCTCGCTTGGTCCGGGTACCTATCGCGATACCACTTCAACATATAACTTTCAGTCAGCCGACTTAAAATTAGAAGCGAACTTCGAATACCGCTTCGATATTTTCTGGATGTTCAAAGGCGCTTTGTTTGCGGATGTCGGCAATATCTGGTTTATGTATAAATCCGATCTGGGCGCTGAAGCTAAATTTAAATTAGACCGGTTTTATAAAGACCTTGCATTAGGTACCGGCCTGGGTATACGAATGGATTTATCCATGTTTATCTTTCGTTGCGATTTTGGTTTGAAAATCAGAAACCCCAATGAAATCGAAAGCAGACGCTGGATATTATTCTCGAAAAAATTTGATTTAATGGGCGATTTCCTGCAAAACGTAAATATCGGGATCGGGTATCCGTTCTGATCTATTGTTAAAAATCATTCGTAATTTACTGCATTTGTGATTACAGATATATGTTTATCAAAGAGATAAATTATAGTAAAGTATTTTTTTGCTATTAAAATTATTAATTGTAATATTGTACCTCTCTGATAAATCGAATTATTAATTATTAAAATATTGAAAACCCTGATTTTACAAGCCTTATAAGTGTAAAAACAAATTGGAGGATATGGTATGAAAACAAAAAAAGTAGTAAGTAGTAAGTCGCAAGTAGTAAGTAGTAAGTTTTTAGTAAAACTGTTTGTTTTGGCTTTTACTTTCAACTTTCAACTTTCAACTTTCAACTGTTTTGCCCAGTGGCAGCAGACCAACGGCCCTTTTGGAGGTGCAGTTACATGTGTCGCCTCAAAAGACTCTGTTATATTTGCAGGAACTTATAACGGATTATACATATCGCTTAACAGCGGTGCCTCGTGGAATGCGATAAACTCCGGTGCAACGGTGGTTCCGATATCGTCGGTGGTTAAAAGCGGAAATAACCTTATTGCCGGGAGCTGGGGCGCCGGGATTTATTTATCTACTGACAATGGCACAACCTGGGTTACTTCAAATACAGGGATTACAAATACCAAGATTACCAGTCTGATCGTAAATGGCGATAATCTTTTTGCAGCAAGCTACGGAGGCGGCATATATTTATCAAGCAACGACGGTGTAAGCTGGGTTGCCTTAAGCACTGGCCTTACGAATAAAAAAGTTCTTTCATTAGCCGTTAAGGTTGTTTCTGTAGGTACCGGAACAGGTACTGTTACCAGATTATTGGCAGGAACTGATGGCTCCGGTATTTTTTATTCCACGAACAGCGGTTCCAGCTGGAGTTCTTTAGATACCTCCAATATAATTGCGTCTAGAAAAGTATATTCTTTGGCCGTAAACGGAACCAAATTATATGCCGGAACCGATAACGGAATATTCTTGGATACAACAAAAAAAGCAACTCAGATAATTCGGTGCAGAACTATTAATAACGGGTTGACAGTATCCGGCGTTAATGCCCTTGCCGTTGGAGCAAATAATAGTATTTATGCCGGTACCGATGATGGCGTATATTTCGGATTGGGCGATTCTTTATGGGTTCCTGTTAACCTGGGATTGACAAGCACAAAGGTTACATCATTGTATTATACCGCGAATAATTTATTTGCCGGTACTTATACCGGCGGGGTTTTCAAACGGGCAAACACTACGAATTACACAACAAATTTGCCGGATGTGTATGTATTGTCATCTGCTATTGATGCTCAGGGCAACAAGTGGTTTGGTACAAACAGCGGAGGTGTGGCAAAATACAATGGCACAACATGGACTACATACAATACAACAAACGGTTTGGCCAATAACAGCGTTCATGCCATTGCCATAGATTCCCAGGGCAAAAAATGGTTTGGAACATGGGGCGGCGGCGTTTCAGTTTATGATACTGCATGGACAACGCTTGATACAGCCGATGGATTAACAGGTATGTATATCACTTCCATTACTGTTGATGCCCATGGTAACAAATGGTTTTGTACCTATGGCGGCGGGGTATCTAAATATAATGATACTACATGGACTACCATTAAAAAACCCAACTGTATTACTTTTGGTAAAATTGCAGCTATAGCAGAAGATTTGCAAGGCCGGAAATGGTTTGGATCCTATGGCGGAGGTATCTCTAAATTACAAAATTCATCATGGACTACATATAATAATGTTTTAAATGGACTGGCTAATGACACTGTAAATGATGTTGCCGTTGACCTGCAGGGAATCAAATGGTTTGGAACAACGAGCGGTATCACTAAATTTAATGGTACAACATGGACAAATTATAATACAACCACATCTTCCGGCCTGGCAAATAACAACATCAATACAATCGCTGTTGATTCACAGGGCAGCAAATGGTTCGGGACTATTGGCGGCGTTTCGAAACTCAGCGATACGACATGGACAAAATATACATCCGCTAATACATCCGGCGGATTAACCAATAACGATGTTCAGGCTATTGCTTTTGATAGCGATAGCGTTGTATGGTTTGGCACGTGGGGCGGCGGCGTTTCCAGATTTTATGATGCGGATACAACCTGGGTAAAGTACGATACGGCAAGCGGATTAGCCAATATGATAGTAACAGCTATCAAAAAAGATACGGCAGGAATTATATGGTTTGGAACATGGGGCGGCGGGATTTCCATGTTCAATGACGCTGATACCACATGGATCACTTATGATACTGCAAGCGGTCTGGCAAATATGCTGGTTACATCAGTTGAAACAGATACCGCAGGAAACAAATGGTTCGGCACTTTTGGCGGCGGAGTTTCAAAATTCGATGGTACAACCTGGACTACCTACGATCATACAAACGGATTAGCTAACGATACGGTTGCAGATATATTTGCCGATTCACAGGGTAACCTTTGGTTTGCTCACTTTTCCGGCGTCTCAACGTTTGACGGTTCTTCCTGGACTTCTTTTGCATTCAGCACAGGCTTGGTTTGCGACACGGTTTACGATTTGGCTATTGATGCCCAGAATAACAATTGGTATGGCACGCAAAATGGAGTATCAAAGCAAAATGGAAGCAACTGGACAACGTATACAACCACAGATGGATTAGCAAACAATAAAGTATCATTTATCAGGATAGATAACCAGGATAATAAATGGATAGGAACCAATGGCGGCGGAGTATCCGTGTTTAACGGTTCAGCCTGGACCACCTATAATACGTCAAATGGTTTGCCAAGCAATACGGTTTATGATATGGTTTCCGATTTGCAGGGAAATTTCTGGTTTGCTACGGCTGCCGGTATTTCTGAATTACAGGGCAACAACTGGACGACCTATAATACAGCTTCCGGGATCGTTCATAATACAGTATACTCTCTGACTATAGATGCACAGGGAGATATATGGCTTGCTACAAGAGGCGGCGTTTCAAAATTTGTTAATTCAGCATGGTCTGCCATTAGTAACGGTCTGATCAATAATTCCATTTTAGGTTTATATAATAATGGATCAAATTTTTATGCCTGTACTTTCTCCGGATTATTTATTTCTACGGATAATGGCTCGAATTGGAACGGATTGAGTAATGGGTTTCAGAATATTTATCCGCACACCCTTGTATTTCATGGATCGAATATTTATGCAGGGAATGATGGAAGCGGACTTTTTGTTTCCGGTAACAACGGGGCCACATGGACAAGCCTTAATTCCGGCCTGGGAAATATCCGGGTATACTCTGTTGCATTCCTCGATACCATTATGTTCGCAGGAACTTATGGCAGCGGTGTTTACCGTTCGGTTGATAACGGATTAAGCTGGTCTTCTTTTAATACCGGGTTATCCAATTTATCGATAAATACTATTTTAGTTGTTGATACCAATATTTTTGCAGGAACATGGGCAAGTGGCGTTTACAAAAGAACAAAAAACAGCGGCAGTTGGACTGCGGTAAATTCAGGTCTGGTGAATCCGTATATTTATTCATTATGTCAGAATGGTACCGATATCTATGCTGCAACGGATGCCGGTATATACAAAACTGTGAACAACGGCGCTTCATGGACATCTGCCTATAGCGGATTAACAAATTATCACGTCCATACCATTGCCGGCAATGGCACAAATGTTTATTCAGGCACATGCGGAGGCGTATTTTATTCTTCCGATAATGGTGGTTCATGGACTGCTATAAATAAAAACCTGACCGGTAAGTGTGTATATTCGATAATTATAGACAACAGCAATATTTATGCAGGAACAACATCCGGAATTTTTGAATTTAACTGGGTCGATACTTCATGGACCAGGCTTAATGTCGGGATCCTTAATTCTTATGTCAGCACACTTCTGGTAAAGGGTTCAAAATTATTTGCCGGCACCACCGGCGGCCTTTATTCTTCAAATGACAATGGCGGCAACTGGACTGAATTAAACAATGGTCTCACTTCCGTTGATATTAAAACTTTATTTGTAAACGGTACGGATATTATAGCCGGTACATTTAGTGATGGCGCTTTTAAATCTTCTAACGACGGCGATACATGGACAGCTCTCAATACCGGGTTACAGCAGCAATCTGTTATGACATTTGCTGTTTCAGGCACAAAACTCCTTGCCGGAACATGGGGAGGCGGAGTATATGTTTCAGATAATAATGGTTCTTCATGGAATGTGTCCAATACTGGCTTGCAAAATTTTTATATCAACTCTCTCTTTGTAGACAGCAACTTGGTTTTTGCCGGAACAGACGGAGGCCTTTATATGTCATCCAATAACGGGTCAAGCTGGTCTGCCGTTACTACTTTGTTGAATACACCCGTTACTTCGTTTACCGTGCTGAGCGGTTCTGTTTTTGCTTCTACATGGGGCGACGGCATTTATAAATCCGAAGATCACGGTTCTAATTGGACAGCCTTCAATACAGGTCTTACCAGTAATTTTATTTACACGCTTATGCTGAACGGAACAAATCTCTTTGCCGGTACTTCAGAAGGTGTTTTTGTTTCTTCAAACAAAGGCGCAACCTGGTTGCCCAAAAATACGGGTTTGCTTAACTGGCAGGTGTATTCTTTAGCCATTGATGCCGGTTATGTGTATGCCGGAACCTGGGGCAGCGGCGTATGGAAACGCGATATTCCCTCTTTGCAGATTGGCGTGGATGAAGTTAAAAATAACGGTTCATTTACAGTTTATCCTGTCCCTTCCAATGGCCTCCTGAATATTGTGCTTAACAATAATGATAACAATTCAGCCTATATTCAGATTACAGATATTATCGGGAAACTAGTATATTCCGAGAATGCTGCCGACTTAAAAATGGAAAAACTTTTAGATCTCAGGAATCTTCCTTCAGGAATTTATGTGCTGCAGGTTCAGACAAAAGACAAGAAATACCTGAGAAAAATACAGATTAAAAAATAATGAAAAAAGATAAAGTATAAATCAATACTCGATTAAATTGAAGTTTAATTTGACCAGTTTTGCATAGCCGGCTCCGGCCGAATACATGGATGTGTCAACCCTTCTGTAATACCAATAATCTCATACCGCTACCTGATATATCTTTCTTTCTTTATCTGTCTTTTTAAATATGAAAAATCTATAAGAAAAACAAAATTCATTTTACTTTTTATATCTTTACTACATTAAATACCTGATTTTTCCTATTAATTTATACACTACATCAAAAAATTGAGACTATTCTTGGGATTATAGATTTTTTTTGCATTTCTTTGTAGTGTACAAATTATACACTACATGAGTTTTATAAGAAAAATTAAAAAAGCAGGTT
>JACREX010000061.1 GCA_016212695.1 Bacteroidia bacterium | reverse complement strand
TAGCTCCTGCCTTTCCGTATCAGGTAGAATCTTGAAAAGTGCAAATATATGTTCTTTCGTAGTCATCGTATATTTAATATTTGTGCCAAAGGTAAGCAAAAATTATTAATCAACCATCAATTAGATAAGAGCCATTTTTGTTTATTCTGTACCCCTTTTTATTTTACCCTCATTATCCAAACGACTTCGTAATATGATGGCAATAAACTTTCATTCTGATTGCCATCATAATCAGGGCCATAACCTCCCTGAGACCAATGATCTGGCGAGCTAGCTTCGCCATGACGATGATACCACGAAAATTCCTCTCGACCACCAGTTGTTCCAGAAGTTGTGCTACCTCTTAAAAATCTATGTGTACCGCCAGTTCCATTCAAATCAGGAATTGTCACATTGTACAAAGGACTTTGAGAGTCAGTTACAACTTGACCGTTACATTCAAGCCAACCAGTTGGTAAGGTGGTAGGAACACCAGAAAGACTTTTTGCCCATGCAACAATGCTTCCAATCGGTGCGACTGGAGTTGACCATGAAGCAAGACCGCTTGCATCGGAAGTAAGTACTTTGCCTGCACCCTGTGTGCCGTCCGTGATTTTTACCTGCCCGTACACTTCGAGTCTTGCACCGGGATTTGTAGTTCCAATGCCGACGTTAGTTGATGTTAATGTTATTGTAGGAATACTAGTACCACACCCTAAAAAAAGTTTTTTGGAACTATTATCATTTCTAATTGCAAAATCCCCGGCAACAGTACCCCCAAAAAAATTACCACTAGCTGCTGCAATTCCTATTCTTCCTTCTTCAATAGTTCTGCCTACTGCAATTGTAGTCCAATTATTAATATTTCCGCTTGAACAAAAAATACCTGTTGCACTTGCTGCTATAACCTGAAGTTTTGTGGCGGGACTTGTTATCCCGATTCCAAGTCTTGAATTTGAATTATCCCAATATAGGTTAGCATTTGAAGATAATGAAGATGCTCCGTTCCAGAAAGCGATTCTTGTTGCTGTACCGCTTCCTGTAATTCCGACTGAAGGCGTTTGCCATGAAGCAAGACCGCTTGCATCGGAAGTAAGTACTTTGCCTGCACCCTGTGTGCCGTCCGTGATTTTTACCTGTCCGATCACTTCGAGATCAGCGCCTGGATTTATCGTCCCAATACCGACATTGCCATTTGTTGTATTAATGTACATTTTTGAATTTCCTGACATATCAGAAAAATACATGTTGTCATCTGTTTCGATATACAACTGTCCGTTATCAAAAATTTTTGAAGAAGGGCCATCTCCCCAGGTTATAGCGCTGCTATCATTTCTAAATCCTAATTTTCCTTTCGGATTAGTTGTGCCTATGCCCACATTGCCTTCTGATGTGATTGTCATCTTCTCTGTTCCATTTCTGAAGTATAAATTCCCTGTGGCAAAATCTATAAAACCATCGGTTCCCGAATGATGAAACCTTAACCTGTCGCCGCTGTCAGAATTATTTCCAACCCATAAAGAATTACCATCCGGTATAAAGATATCGCCAATAACATGCAGTTTCGACGATGGGGCCGTTGTTCCGATGCCAACATTACCATCATGTGTAATGCCCATTCTATTTGAAGAAGCTGTGTAAAAATCCAAACCAAATGGGTTATCGCCGCTTGTATCGCGCCTGGAACCTATACCTTCGCCGCTGTATGAGCCAAAAGTTAATGCATTGGTAGTACTGTCATTACCATTTGCATGGTCAATATTTAAACCTGCATTGACGCTTAAATTTTGCTGTGGATAACTCACTCCGATTCCGACATTACCCGGATTATTGTTAAAAATATTATTTCCGCTTGGAGACCACAGGCTGTTTAACGTATTGCCATTCCATGTTAATCCATTGCCTGCTGTTAAATTAATACTGCTTATATTTTCCCATACTGCAGCGCCGTCATTACCAGAGGTCAAAACTTTTCCATCGCCCGGCGAGCCGCCCTGTATCCTGATTTGCCCGTTTATATCAAGTTTTTGAGTCGGATTTAATGTTCCTATGCCCACATTGCCAAGTCTTCCTATATCCCCGGTTTGGTCGGGCAGGCCGTTCCATTTAGGGTCGGTTTCATTATAATTTAAAGTGTGTAAAGCATATGGAACAGCCATCATTTGCTGAACTCCTGTTAATTTATACTCGCCGGCGCCTTTAATATCTATTTCGACTTTTAAAAAATGTTTGCCGCTGCCCCATGAAACATTTAAAATACCGGGGTTGGGACTGTCGGCAGTAGGTTGCCCGTGCCCGATAGTCAATGTAAAAAGGCCATTAGCGTCTGTGTTTACAGAATTTGTTTCCTGGTAAACAATAGTCCCGGTACTGTTGCCTTCCAGGATAGTAAACCTCACATTTACGGTTTTATCGGGAATGATATTACCATTAATATCCGTTCCTGCTATTTCTTTCCCGTTTTCATCAACCACAACGGCCTGATAGGTTATACCGTCGGCAATCTGTGATTTAGCATTATTTGCAGCAAATAGTATTGCTGTTAAAAGCAAAACAAAATATATTTTCTTCATAGTTTTCAATTTTTTTAAAATTTATTTTTGCGGGATTTTAAATGCAAGTCCGAAATGAACAGACATAGCCCGGTTATATAATTTCTGAGTCTGGCCGGTTTCGGAATTCGGCTCCAATTGGTTTAATCCTGTTGTGTATCTGTATTCAAGGAATACTGAAGCCATATCAGTAAAAGCGTAAATTACGCCTGCATGGGAATTTATACCGTAGTCTATTGTTTTTATAGCATCATTTTCAATCATATCAATATAAGCGTTGCCTGTTGATTGCTCTGCTTTGTATAAATACGATGTGTAAAAAGAAATTCCGATAAAAGGTTGAAATTTTATTTTAGTGAAGATGTACCCGCCGCCAATGTTAAAATCGAGGTAATGTAAAGACCAGTCGAGTTTCTGGGCATTTAAAGATGAGCCGGCGCCGAAATTTTTATAACCTAATTCCGGCCTAATATATAAACCTGACGATAATATTTTGTTGTAATTCAGGGCATAGGAATAACGAATGCTTGTTGTCATATTTTTATCGGTATTACCATCCGAATCAGTAAACTTAAACCATGAATAGGTTTGTGCAAAATGTACTGAGAAATTGTCTTGTGTATAAGCTGAATTTATAATAAGACATAACAAAATAAAACCCAAATATTTTTTCATACCGGTATTATTTTAAGTTCTAATTATTTTTTTAACTGCCTGCAATTGTTTTCCATAATAAAGTTTCACGAAATAAAAACCATTATTCCAGTTACCTGTATTTATTATATGCCCGGTATTTTCAGTTATTTTAGAACTTAGAATAATTTTTCCGAGAACATCTGTAACAATGAGAATAAAAGTTCTGTTATCGCCATTTCTGAAGCTTAGGGTAAAATTATTTTGGAAGGGATTAGGATAAACAGAGAAATCAATACCGATACGGTCAAATCCGTTAATGTCGGCGCTTAAGCTTAACGGCTGTAAAAACCCCTGCCTTAAGGCGCTGCTTTCATTACAAAAAGTTGTTGTATTAGACGACTGTCCGATTGTTTGCTGAAGGGAAAAACCATTGCCTGCATTGCTTGAACCGAGACAACTAATGGATTGTCGCACTATGTTTTGAGAAATAACAATTTGTGTAATTGCAATGAAAAATAATAAATAGCACATTTTTTTCATAGTTGCGTACTTTTATTTTAAATCTTTATAATAAATTTCTCATAACTGTAAAACAAAAATAACAAAATTTTACAGTAATGTAAAAATTCTGAGAAATTTTCTTTACAAACCTTGTTTCATTTTTACAAACAAAAAAAGTAATTATGAAACATCGTGGAGAAATTATAGAAAAGGCTGTCAGGGAAAGCGGGATGAGCATCACGGAACTTGCCCGCAGGCTAAAGCGGAGCCGCAGGCATATTTACAATATTTTCAATGAATCCACAGTAGATATTGACACTATTTTACAAATCGGCAACATCATACGCCGCGATTTCAGAAAAGACATACCGGATATAGCCAGATATACGGCAGATGCGCATAAAAACAGCGCTGTGAAAGAGGGCGGCGAGCTTTACAAAAATGCGGAATACTGGCGGGAGAAATATTTTGAGTTGTTAGAGAAATACAATGCTTTATTGGAAAAGGTTAGTGTGAAGGGGATCGGGGGAAGCAGGTATAAAGGTATAAGGAAATAAGGAATTGTTAAGAAATAACATTGTCATTTTAAAGTTAATAATATCGAATAACGAACGTCGAATAACGAATTCTGAAGTGCGTAAAAGTTCGGCATTCTGCGGTTCGACATTCGATATTCATAATTAAAGCAATTGTAAAC
>JACREX010000058.1 GCA_016212695.1 Bacteroidia bacterium | reverse complement strand
ATAAAAAAACACAAAAATATGGTAAGCCCTTTTGAAAGATTAAACAAGTTCAAGTATCATGATGACTGGCTGCAAAATTTATTGATTGCAGCGTCCTTAGGCGGCTATAGAAACCAGCACAGCAAAACGTGACAAACAGAACAAATACAATAATTATTATTAAAAGCGATATGGCTATGATAACATAGACTTTTACTTCCTGTTGTTTTATCTGATAATTTTTATTTCATTATCTTTTTTTAAAAGGATTATTTCATTTTCTTTTTTTTCTGCCTGGTATTTGGTTTCCATTTCAGCAATAGCCTTTGTCTTTTCTTCTTTAAACATGCTGTCTTTGGTTGCAATGAATAAATTGGCGTATTCCACAGCCTTTTTATAATCGCCCAAACCTGTGCAGGCTTCCTTCAGGCAATTATAACTGTTGTTCTCATCAGGCAATGCGCCTATGTCTTTTGATATTTGCAAACTTTTTTTTGCAAATTCTATGGCTTTTGCGTAGTTTTTCAGTTTAATATTCAATTCTGCCATATTAATATTATTTATTGCTATTCCCTTTCTGTCACCAAGCCCTTCTGCGATTAGTAAAGATTTCTGAAAATATTCGAGCGCCTGTGTGTAATCGCCATGTTCTTTATGTATAACTCCGATATTGGTGAAACAACTTGACATCCCTTTTTTATCGCCAAGTTCTTCAAGTATTTTTAAAGATTTCTGAAAATATTCGAGAGCCTGTGGATAATTGCGTTGCGCCCAGTAAACACTTCCGATATTATTATATTGACCGGCCATCCCCTGTTTATCGCTTAGTTCTGTATATAGTTTTAAAGATTTCTGAAAATATTCGATTGACTGTGGGTAATTGCCCTGGTTAAAATGAATAATCCCGATATTGTTGTAACAACTTGACATCCCTGTTTTCCCTTCGGCTTCACTCAGGGTGACAAGTTCTTCCTCTATCTTCAATGATTTCTGATAATATTCTATTGCCTGCGGGTATTTACCCTGTAAATTATGAACATTTCCGATACCTGTATAACAAGAAGACATTCCTATTTTAACTGTCCTCGCTATTGCTTTGCATGGTGAGGCACCAAGCCCTTCATATAGTTTTAAAGATTTCTGAAAATATTCGAGCGCCTGTGAGTAATTACCTTGGTATGTATAAATATTGCCGGTATTTGTATAACAGGAAGCAATACCTTTTAGCGCTTCGTCCGAGATTTTTAAATCAGTAACTTTTGAAAGTTCAGTAAATATTTTTAGGGCATTATTGGAATATCCGAGGGCTTTGTTGTAATCGCTTTTATAATTGTATTGTACCCGGCAGAGTTGTTGAAGAGCTTGAGCATGCAGAATTTGGAATTTGGGATTCCTGCCTGCCGGCAGGCAAGGTGGAATTTGGGATTTTGTGAGGTCGAGAACTTTGTTGTAAAAATAAATTGCTGAATCAGGATTTGTGTTTTGATATACATCGCCTATTTCAATATATAATCTTGCTTTTACAGTATCCCCTCGATAGTTCGGCAAACTCACTTCAGGTGGCTCGGGGCAGGCATGCTTTGTGTTTGTAAGCACATTGAACAAACTGTCTGTTTTGCTTTGCCCGAAGGCAGTAAAAAACGATAAAATAAAAATGATGGGAAAAATATTTGGTTTGAAAAGTAGCATAAAATTGTTTTTACAAAGGTAAGGGGGTTATAGTAATATTTTTACAGCAGGAAGAATCAATTTTTTAAAAGTACCCGGGGCCGGGGTCGAACCGGCATGGGTGTGACCCCACTGGTGTTTGAGACCAGCGCGTCTACCAATTCCGCCACCCGGGCAACATTTTCAAGAACGGAGTGCGAAGATACTTATTTGTTTTTTACAAGCAAATATTTTTCTTTCTGCCTTTTGCCTTATTTAGCCCTTGTCCATAAACTCAATAATTTATAATATCGATATTCATTATTGGTTTTCTTATTTTTAAGACATTATGGACAGACACTATTTAGCCCTGCTGTAAACCTTTCTTTTTATCAGGCTCTGGATGGTATTTTTAATATTTTCAGCATCAATGCCGCAGTCTTTTCTTAATTGTTGTTGTGATCCGTGTTCGATAAACTTGTCGGGAATGCCGAGCCGTACAACTTTTGAGTGATATCCGTTGTCGTTCATGAATTCTAGAACCGCAGAGCCGAAACCGCCGGAAATAACGCCGTCTTCAATGGTAATAATATTTTTAAATTTAGTAAAAACTTCGTGAAGGATTTTTTCATCAAGCGGTTTTACATAACGCATGTCGTAATGTGCAATATCAAAGATTTCATTTTTATCCGCTTCAACCGCCATGTTCCCAACCGGGCCTATCGTAAGTACGGCAGCATCCCTGCCGTCGCGGATCATTCTTCCTCTTCCGGGTTGTAATTTTTTAAACGGTTTTTTCCAGTCATACATTACGCCGCTGCCCCGCGGATAACGGATAACAAAAGGCCCCATATTATCTAATTGAGCCGTGTACATTAGGTTTCGGAGTTCTTCTTCATCCATGGGCGAAGAAATAGTGAGATTCGGAATGCACCTGAAGAATGCCATGTCATATGCTCCGTGATGTGTGGCCCCGTCGGAGCCGACAAGTCCCGCCCTGTCGAGACAAAATACCACATTTAAATTCTGAAGGGCGACATCGTGGATCACCTGGTCGTAGGCTCGCTGCATGAAAGTAGAATAAATATTGCAAAACGGAATCATACCGCGTGCCGCAAGTCCTGCCGAAAAGGTAACGGCATGTTGCTCTGCTATGCCTACATCAAATGTGCGTTCGGGCATTTTTTCCATCATCAGGTTAAGAGAGCAGCCGGATGCCATGGCGGGCGTTATGCCAATGATCTTATGATTTTTTTCGGCAAGTTCAATAATGGTTTCTCCAAACACATCCTGGAATTTAGGCGGATCAGGATTTTCTGCTTTTGTGATGAAAAGTTCTCCGGTTTTTTTATCGAATAACCCGGGCGCATGATAGATGGTCTGACTGATTTCTGCCTGCTTAAAGCCTTTGCCTTTTATTGTTTTGCAATGTAAAATTTTAGGGCCGGGGATATTTTTTAGATCACGCAAAACCTTTGTAAGCTGTACAATATCGTGTCCGTCTATAGGGCCGAAATAACGAATTCCCAGCGACTGAAATAAATTACTGTTGCGGAGTACAATGGTTTTTATTCCGGCATTAATCTTCTGCGCTATGGCTTGTGCGTTTGGACCAAAACGGCTCACTTTTCCGAGCATTCGCCACACATCGTCTTTTACTTTATTATACGTTTTGGAAGTGGAAATATCAATAAGGTATTCGCTCAATGACCCGGTGTTGGGATCAATGGCCATGTTGTTGTCGTTCAGAATTACAAGGATATTTGCTTTTGTGGAAGCGACATTGTTCAGTCCCTCAAACGCCATTCCGCCGGTCATGGAGCCGTCACCGATAACCGCTATTACGCGCCTGTTTTCTTTGTTGAATTGAGAGCCTATGGCCATGCCCAGCGCAGCAGAGATTGATGTGGATGAATGGCCAACCCCGAAGGCATCATATTCGCTTTCCTTTGGAGTGGGAAAACCGCTGATGCCTTTGTACTTTCTGTTGGTGTGAAAAACTTCTTTTCTTCCGGTTAATATTTTATGTCCATATGCCTGGTGCCCGACATCCCATACAATCAGATCGCGCGGCGTATCAAAAATATAATGCAGGGCAACCGTTAGTTCAACCACGCCGAGGCTTGCTCCAAAATGCCCGGGATTTAAAGAAACCTCGTCAATAATAAACTGACGAAGTTCTTTACAAACCTGTGGAAGCTGATCCTCCGGGAGTTTTCTCAAATCATCCGGGTAATCAATTTTTTCCAATATTTTACCGGGTTTAGATGGCATATTACTATTAACAGATCGGCAAAAATAACGATTTCTCTCTTAAATAATTTAATAATTATGATAAAATATTTTTTCCCATGACAATAATCAGACATTGCCTTTGTGTAAAGGGTTGCATATCTAAACTCAAAATGAGTGTTTTTAGTATTTCCGGGATATGGGATTTTTTATAAATAAATTTTTTTATCTTTGACCGTTTAAAATCCAAACAAATATTTTATGAAAACACGAATTAAATTATTGGTTTGTTTTCTGGCGCTCTTTGCTGTAATTTCATGCATTCCCCTGCAAAAGTATAATGACTTGAAAGACAAAAAGCAAAAAACAGATAAAGAAAGGGACCGGCTGAAAAGCATGAACGATTCGCTTACAACCCGCATCAATGAGATGACCGCAGAAATCGAAAAACTTAAAAAACTCATTAACCCCCTGATTGATGATACCACGATTCGCGGAAGGGCATACAGAACCCTTACATCCCAATATAACCAGGTTGAAGCGCAATATGAACTGCTTTATAAAAATTTTGAACGCCTGAAAAAAGAACACGACGACCAGGAAAAAAAGATTTCGAATAAGCTGTTCAATACTCAGGACGATTTGCTGAAAAAAGAAGACGATCTGAAAAAATTAGATATTTCGCTTCAGGAGCAAAAAAATAAATTGGAAACCATGAAGCGCGACCTTGATAATAAAGACCTCGAACTAAAAACCAAAGATGCGGAATTAAAAAAACAAAGCAACCTGCTTGACGAAAAGAATAAAAAATTATCGGAGCTTCAGGGTATCCTAAACAGGAAAGACTCGGTGGTAAAATCATTGAAAGATAAAGTTACCAACGCCCTGATGGGCTTTGAAAACGACGGTCTCACCATTCAGCAGAAGAATGGAAAAGTATATGTATCCCTCGACGAAAAACTTCTTTTTAAGCCGGCAAAATGGGATGTTGACCCCAAGGGGCAAAGCGCTTTAAAAAAGCTGTCAAAGGTGCTTGAGCAAAATCCCGACATCAATGTAATGATCGAAGGCCATACAGATAATGTTCCATTGAATGGAAAAACCGCCATTGTGGATAACTGGGACCTAAGTGTGAAACGCGCAACCGCAATCGTTAAAATAATCCTTAAAGAAGCGCCCAACATTGATGCAAAACGGCTTATTGCTTCCGGTAGAGGTGAGTTTTGCCCAATAGATAATGCCAGTACGCCCAATGCGCGCCAGAAAAACCGACGCACCGAAATAATATTAACTCCCAAACTTGATGAATTGTTCAAAATATTAGAAAATAATTAAATCGAATCAGGGCCTGCCGAAAGGCGGGCTTTTTTATTTTCATCACATCCTTGAAAGCCGCTTTTTCCGATACAGTTAATTTTTTGTCTACAGTTACATTCAGGAAGGTATCTAATTATTTAAAACTTCGCTTTTTTTACTGTGCCTCCAGAATCTTTCACCAATATAACCATAAGGGTTTTCCCGCAAGCATCTCAATAGAACCAACTAACCGCTGCAACCTTCATTGTATTGAATGCCCCACGGGACAAAATAAATTAACGCGTAGTTCAGGGTACATTGACAAAGAGTTTTTTTGTAAAATTATTGATGAAGCAAGTCCAGATATTGTTTACCTGATGTTGTATTTTCAGGGGGAACCCTATTTGCACCCGGATTTTTCAGACATAGTAAAATACGCTGTAAACAAAAAAATATATACTGCAACCTCCACGAATGCCCAATTGATAGATGATAATATTGCCCGGAAAACTGTTGAGTCCGGCCTCGACCGGCTCGTCGTTTCAATGGATGGAACAACACAGGAAGCATATAGTAGTTACAGGCAGGGAGGTGTTCTTGAAAAAACGGTTGTTGCTGTAAAGAATGTAGTAAAATGGAAAAAAATCTTACATTCGGAAAAGCCGTATATCATTATTCAGTTTTTGATAACAAGAGAAAACGAGCGCCAGATAGCAGATATAAAAAGACTTGTGAAATCAATCGGGGCAGATAAATTACAGTTTAAAACTCTTCAGGTTTATGATTTTGGGAAAAACGCTGATCTGATCCCGGAAAATCAGAAATATTCCCGATATTATAAAAGCAAAGAGGGTTCTTATATTATAAAAAAAAATCAGAAAAATTGCTGCTGGAGATCGTGGAGTTCTGTTGTTATAACATGGGATGGATGGCTGGCGCCCTGCTGCTTTGATAAAAACGCTGTGTATAAAATGGGCGACGTTAATAGTGATTCAATTAAAAATATTTTTGATAATAATTTGTTCAAAGATTTTAGAAAATCAATGTTGCATTGCAGAAAAAATATAGATATTTGCAACAATTGCACTGAGTAATAATAAGGCCATAATGATTCCCTTACAAAAAATATATCTGCTGCTGGGCGGAAACACCAGAAACAGGTTCTATTACCTTAAGAAAACGGAAGCGCTTATTGAATATCATGTAGGAAAAATTATTCAGCGGTCGTCGGTTTATGAAACACAACCCTGGGGTTTCGAAAGCGATAATTATTTTTTAAACCAGGCGGTTCTTATTGAAACATCATTGTCTCCCCTGCAATTGCTTCAGAATATTCACGAAATAGAGCTGTTGCTTGGCCGGCGCAGGGAACATCTTCCGTTCGAAGACCGCACTATTGATATTGATATTTTATTTTACGGGGATATGATTATCCATTCGCCCGGTTTAACAATACCTCATAAACAACTGCACAACCGCAGGTTTGCCATCACGCCTCTTGCCGAGATAGATGAAAACCTGATCCATCCTGTTTTTAATAAAACTATTGGCCGGCTATTGGAAGAATGCGACGACCCCTTCGAAATAATAAAGATCACCGACCTGTTATTTTCTGTAAATCAATAGTCTTTTAAGAAAGAAATGTGCTAAAATTTATTATTTTAGCGCAACCGGTATCAGGCACAATCATGGACATCAAAACATTTTTCCAACGCATCAGTAAAGAGGCAATCATAAAACTTTCGATCGCCCTTCTGTTATTTTTGGCAACGCTCGGTATTTTCAGACTTTTCCAGGATTCTGATTTTTATAACGCCACGCTGAATAAAATTGCTTTTACTTATCAGAAAGAAAAAAAATTAATCAAAGAAGTTGAAAAACCATTCGTCAGTTTATCTGCAGAGAATATGATAAACTGGGATGGGGAATTTTATAATAAAATCCGGAAATACTATTACGACAAGGGGGAATGCTGTTATGCGTTTTTCCCGCTATTCCCGCTTTTATGGAAAATCATCTTTGTTGATGAAACATGGATCGGATTGGTAAATTATCTTTTGTTTGCCATTTCAATAATTATTTTCTCGTCTTTCTTGGTGAAAAAAAACAGCCCGCTTTCAGAAAGGCTGTGCGTTTTCGCTCTCGCCCTTATTCTCCCAACCGTTACAACGTATTATTTACCATATGCGGAAGCGTTGTACACACTAACCTTTGCCCTTGCGATCTGGGGATTGGTAAAAAATAAATATTGGATTTATTTTACATTCATCCTTCTTTTCGCCATGACGCGGCCGTCGATCACCATCTTTGCCATTTCAATTATTTTGCTTGATATTTTCTACCTTTTAAAACACAGAAACTTTCTGCATTTCATCAAAGAACTTATCCGAAAACTTCTCCCGGTTGCCCTCGGAACATTTATTGTTTTCTTCCTGTTTTACCTTAATTCCGGCTCATGGACAAAATATTTCGAGGTCGTGAATAAATACTGGTTTGTCAGTTTCAGTATCCCGAAAACCATTACCGACTGGTCTGTAGAAGGATTCGGGATGAACATCTTCACCTTGTTTTTTATGGTTCTTCCCGTATTAGTTTTATTTATTTTTAATGCGTTGAAAGTCCTCCGGGCAAAACCTGTTGAAAAACCGCCGGGCATTTTCTCCGGGGATATGGATTTTATAAAAGAATATTTTTTCAACAATGCAATGATCCATTTCTGGGGAGTCTTTCTGTTTATTGTTTTTTACCAGGGAGGGTCGCTGAACGGGCTCAGCCGCTATGTTTTTGTGTCGCCGTTCTTTTATATTTTCTTTTTTGTTCTTTATGATATTATTAAAGAAGCCCGGTTGTATAAAATTTTACTTTTTTCTGTTCTCTCTGTAACCGGGAGCCTTCTTGTACTGTTGAATGTTCCGGACACATTGCAGCCCGAAATTTCTTTTACAGACACAGGCTTCTTTGCCCTGCTTGCATCTTTTGTGTATTTATTCCTTATGAGATATATGAATAGGGCGGTGAGAATTTCTTTGCTGATAATACTGGCTGTTTATAATATCATCTGGATCGCATTTCTCTACAATATTTTCCTTTGCGACGGGTGGTTGTTTACGTGAGGCAATGCAGGGAAAAACAAGAAAGCCCGCAATGAAGCAGGCCCTCCTGTATTTATGAAAGTGATTATTCCTGAAAAAATCCCTCCTGCAAGCGGGATTTTTTTCTTATTGCTTCACAATCTTTTTTAGTACTGTCCCTTTTTCAGAATGAGCCTTGAGCAGGTAAATACCTAACGGCATTTTTTTTATATTGATTTTTGAGTGTTTGCCGATAGTTGAAACATACAGGGTTTGCCCTATGCTGTTTTGCAATTCTATTTTCACTTCATCGGCTATATTGTTTTCAATGATGAGCTCATTATTTACAGGGTTAGGATAAATTTTCAGATCATTATCATTTGCCGTAGTAGAATTTATTATTGTCGATACACCTCCTGTAGTAGTTTTAAGAATTGTACCATTACTACCAACAGCGTAACCTGTATTGGCATCAGCGAAATAAACTGAGGATAAATTATCATTTGTACCGCTTGATTGTGCTATCCAATTAGTACCGCCATTGGTTGTTTTGCGAATCGATATAGAGGCACTACTAACAGCATAACCTGTATTGGCATCAGCGAAATAAACTGAGGATAAATTATCATTTGTACCGCTTGATTGTGCTATCCAATTAGTACCGCCATTGGTTGTTTTAAGAATCGTTCCTATATAGCCAACAGCGTAACCCGTATTAGCATCGGTAAAATAAATCGAATTTAACTTATTTGTTGTACCGCTTATTTCTGCTGTCCAATTAATTCCGGCATTGGTTGTTTTAAGAATTGTTCCATAGACAATTATACCATTATCGACGGAATCACCAACAGCGTAACCAGTATTGGAACTGGTGAAATAAACTGAAAATAAATTATTAGTTGTACCGCTGGCTTCTGCTGTCCAATTAGATCCCAGGGCAAACGCATGAAGAAAATGTTCTTCTTAAACAGGTCGCCTCTCTGAGGCTTTGTTTATCGGGTGACCATTATTGTTATAAGCAGAACGTCCCTATTGGGACTATAAATATAATAAAAAATCCGTTAGGATTGACCTGTTTATAGAAAAAATTGTAATTAATTGTATTTTAGCTCCATCGGAGCGTCCTGTTTAATTTTAAAAATCTTCATGCGTTT
>JACREX010000057.1 GCA_016212695.1 Bacteroidia bacterium | reverse complement strand
TCAATAACCATGCGATATGTAGGATATTGATAAATCATTTTTTTTGTCATCTGGTAGATGAAAATTAATTTTGAGTTTATGTTATTGACTTTTCGGAAATTATTTGATATTTCAGTATTTTCATTTTAGAAATTTAGGTTGTATAAAAAATATCGAATAACGAACAGGGAATGATGAATGCAGAAATATTTTTTCCTGTTTACTTCAAAGTTCTATATTCCTTGTTCAATACCTGCGCTGAGATGTATCGAAGCGTTCATTATTCTAATTATTTGTGAATAATTAAGGTTAAATTTTATGGAACAGGATCATACCCATGCCCGCCCCATGGATTACACGAGACAATCCTTTTAATGGCATAATAAAGCCCTTTGAACGGGCCATACTTTTTCAGGGCTTCAATACTATAAACCGAGCAATTAGGCGTATAACGGCATGAAGGCCATAACCAGGGCGATATCATATATTGATAAATTTTTATACATACTATAAAAATATAGCTAAACGCTTTTAGCATATTCCCCGATCAGTTTATGCAAAAGTAATACTAATTTCTTTTCTATTTCAAAATAATCTGCCAACTCCCGTTCCGAATAGATCAACCCGATTGCAATACAGGTATCATTTTCTATAAGATAATCGTACAGGATGTGTTTATTTTTTCTGTATGCTTCCCGGATCAACCGTTTTATATAGTTTCGATCAACCGCCTTTTTAAAATTTCTTTTAGACACACTTATAACGATTTGAATCGGGGATTCGGTATGCAGTTCTGTTTTTATCCAAACAATTTTTAACGGAGGAACAACATGGTATCTGCCTCTTGAAAATAATTCTTCAATAATTTTTTTACTACAGAGGCGTTCGTTTTTCGAAAAAGTGTATCGTTGTTTTGTCGCTGGCATATTCATAATAAAAAAGAGGCTGTCCAAAAAGAAATATTTTTGATTATCAGCCATTGCCCCGACCCTAAAGGGAAGGCTGATTTTCAGCAGCTTCACCCTTCAGGGCAGGGGCAAAAAAGTTGCTGAAAATTATAACCTTGTACTTTTTAGACAGCCTCTTATAAATAGAAATACTGGTATAAGAGAAAAAATTATTTTTTATTGTTTTTATTATAGTTTTTCAAAAACAAGTCAAGAGCCATGGTCATTGACGGCGCTTCAGGAAGCGGAGCCTGGATATCCAGACGAAGTCCTGCATCAATAACCGCTTTGGTTGTTGCAGGGCCAAAAGCTGCAATTTTAGTATCTCTCTGTTTAAACTTCGGAAAATTCTTTTTCAGAGAAGGAATGTCTTTGGGGCTAAAAAATACCAGAATGTCATAATGAAAATCTTTCAGGTCTGATAAATTGCTGCTTATAGTTTTATACAAAATGGTCTTGGTAAATTTTATACGGAGTTTCTCAAGCAAAGACGGGATTTCGTCTTTATGCACATCGGAGCATGGAACTAAGAAGAATTCTTCGCTGTGTTTTTTTATGTAATCCATAAGGTCGTTAACCGTTCCATTGGCATAGAAAATTTTACGTTTCCGGTACACGATGTATTTCTGCAGAAAGAATGCTGTTGATTCAGAGATACAAAAATATTTCATGCTGTCGGGTACCGTGATCTTCATTTCTTTGCACAATCTGAAAAAATGAGTTACTGCGGTTTTGCTGGTAAAGATAATAGCCGTATGGTCTAAAATATTAATTTTCGACTGCCTGTACTCCTTAGCGCTTACAGGGTCAATTTGAATAAATGGTCTAAAGTCAATATTTAAACCATACTTTTCAGCCATATCGAAATACGGAGACTTTTCTGTCTCAGGCTTGGGTTGCGAAATTAAAATCTTCTTGATCTTCAAAGCAGTAAAATTTTATTTGGTTATAATCCTTTTAAAATTAACTGTGCAATAATATTTTAAAGAACTTCCCTAAAAGTAACAGGGGTAAAATTTCTACGGCACAAAGGTATAAAATCAAATAGAATATTGAAAAATTTATTTTAAAACTTATTTGAAACCCTCTGAAAATTCTGAAAATGAATGACAAAATATAAAGGGCTATACCGGTTTTTATTAATATTGAACAGGCTTTTTCTTCGACAAAAGGGATACATATCACTACGGGGAAAAGCGCTATGCCAAATAATTTGCTGTAAAGAAAAATATTATGAAGATATTCGTAAATCTGGCCTGAAAGATTGATAACATAACCTATAAAAGAGTAAAATAAGTACTTAAAAAGGTAAATCAGCCCCAATGCACCGGTTAGAAAAAGAAAAAAAATGAAACCCTGCATTTTAAAAATCGTTATTCCATAAAAAGCAGAAGCTTCATAAAAAAACAAACCAAAATTAATAATAAACAGAAGGTTCAAAATCAGCGATACCCTTGCCGTGAGAGTGCTTCTCTCGGCCATCAATTTATAAGATATCTTATAGTCGTAGGATGCCTGAAGGATATGAACAATATGTTTTCTGAAAAAAGCCCATACCCAGCCGAAGATTACAAGAGAAACAATCATTACAACAATCATCCAGTCCGCTTTGAAATGTGAGTATTCTCTGGCAGGCATGTAGTGATTTTCTTTTATCACAGAGTTAACGATTGTATCTGCCGTCAGCCTTTTAACATATATCGCTTGGGGAGTTATTTTTTTTTCAGAGATTTTATTTTGTAATGTTGTATCCTTTTCCATTATTATTCTCTGTGTTTGTCATCGTCCCCTTCAAGGATACTCAGATAACTGTTGTATCTTGTTTCACTTACCTCGCCTTTCTCGAGCGCATCCTTCACGGCGCAATTCGGTTCATGAAGGTGGGTGCAATTGTAATACTGGCATTTTTCCGAAAGCCTGAAAAATTCAGGGAAAAAATGATAAATTTCATTTTTGAATAAATCAATAATACCAAAACCCTTTATACCCGGTGTATCTATAATATATCCGCCGGAACTGAGTTCATACATCTGGTAAAAAGTGGTTGTATGTTTCCCTTTCAGATGCGATTCGGAAATATCACATATTTTCAGATCAACCGAAGGGTCAATGCAGTTAATGAGCGACGACTTGCCAACGCCTGAATAGCCTGCAACCACGCTTATTTTGCCTTTCATGAGATTTTTTACTTCATCAATATTGATGTTGTCTTTGACAGATATTTTCAGACATTTATAACCGGCTCTTTCATATACATCGGCCAGCGCATGGAGGTATTCCATTTCATCTTCGTTGAAAAGATCGGTTTTATTGAAAAGCAGTACAGCCGGGATCCGGTAGGCTTCTGCGGTGACGAGAAACCTGTCAATAAATGTTGTAAGCGTTTTGGGATATCTGACCGTGATGATAAGGATTGCCATATCAACATTTGCGGCAATGATATGAGCCTGTTTTGAAAGATTCGACGATTTACGGATGATGTAATTTTTTCTGGGCAGTATTTCTTTAATCACACCCATCTGGTTCTCGTTTTCAAACAGCACATTATCTCCCACTGCAATAGGATTCGTGATTTTTATATCTTTTTTACGTAACTTCCCGCTAATAATACATTCAATTGAAATCCCTTCTTCGCTCTTCACTGAATAACGGCTTCCTGTAGATTTTATAACCAAACCTTTTTTCAAAACAATCCCTTTATTTTCAGATTGCAAAAGTAATAATAAATTTAGCAGTAGTTTGTTATAAAATGCCTTTTCTACATGTTTCTCCTGTATTGCCCGCCCACTTCAAACAATGCCTGTGTGATCTGGCCGATGGAACAGTATTTTGATACTTCCATCAGTAGTTCGAATACATTATGATTCCTTACTGCAGCCAGTTTCAGGTTTTCGAGCATTTCTGCAGATTTATCTTCAAAGGCTTTATGAAGTTCGTTCAGCATCTTTATCTGGTATTGTTTTTCTTCTTCTGTGGAACGTATTACTTCGCCGGGAATAATGGTGGGCGAACCTTCGCTTGATAAAAAAGTATTAACACCCATGATGGGCAGTTCGCCGGTGTGTTTCAGGGTTTCGTAATAAAGGGATTCTTCCTGAATTTTGCTTCTCTGGTAGGCTGTTTCCATAGCGCCAAGCACGCCGCCTCTTTCTGATATCCGGTCGAATTCGGCCATTACGGCTTCTTCCACTAATTGTGTAAGTTCTTCAATAATAAATGAACCCTGCAGCGGGTTCTGGTTTTTTGCCAGTCCCAGTTCATGATTGATGATCATCTGGATGGCCAAAGCCCTTCTTACAGATTCCTCAGTGGGAGTTGTGATAGCTTCATCATACGCATTTGTGTGAAGCGAATTGCAATTATCGTAAATACCATATAAAGCCTGCAATGTTGTGCGAATATCGTTGAACCCGATTTCCTGCGCGTGCAATGAACGGCCCGAAGTCTGAATGTGATACTTCAACTGCTGTGAACGGGAGTTGCCTTTGTATTTATTTTTCATGGCCTTGGCCCAAATTGATCTTGCCACACGGCCTATCACGGAAAATTCTATATCAATACCGTTTGAGAAAAAGAACGAAAGATTGGGCGCAAATTTATCAATATCCATTCCTCTCGACAGGTAATATTCCACATATGTAAACCCGTTGGAAAGCGTAAAGGCAAGTTGTGATATCGGGTTTGCCCCGGCTTCTGCAATATGATACCCGGATATGGAAACCGAATAAAAATTCCTTACATTATTATTAATAAAATATTCCTGGACATCGCCCATGAGTTTCAATGAAAAATCAGTAGAAAAAATACAAGTATTCTGTCCCTGGTCTTCTTTTAAAATATCTGCCTGCACAGTGCCGCGGACAACAGATATGGTTTCTGCTTTAATTTTTTCGTACACATCTTTTGGCAAAACATGGTCGCCTGTTACGCCAAGCAGCATCAATCCAAGGCCATCACTACCTTCCGGAAGTTCACCCTGGTATTTCGGACGCGCAAGGTCTTTCCTTTTATAAATTTCTTCAATCTTTTTTTCTACTTCTTTTTCAAGGCCCTTTTGCTTGATATATATTTCACATTGCTGATCAATAGCCGTATTCATAAAATACCCTACCATGATGGGCGCCGGCCCGTTAACAGTCATGGATACGGAAGTTGACGGATCGGCAAGGTTAAAACCGGAATACAACTTTTTGGCATCATCGAGGCAGGAAACGGAAACGCCCGAATTACCAATTTTCCCGTAAATATCCGGCCTGAGGTCAGGGTCATTTCCATATAAGGTCACAGAATCGTAAGCAGTGGATAAACGTTTTGCACATAAACCTTTTGATAAATAATGAAACCGCTTGTTGGTTCGTTCCGGTCCGCCTTCGCCTGCAAACATACGGGTTGGATCTTCGCCTTCGCGCTTGAACGGGAACACGCCTGCAACGTAGGGAAATTCGCCGGGAACATTTTCCCTGAGATTCCATTTGAGAATATCGCCCCAAGCCGTATATTTCGGTAAAGAAATTTTAGGTATCTGCAAATGAGATAATGTCTCGGTGTGTGTTTTAATTTTAAATTCTTTGTCTCTTACCTTGAAAACATAGTATTCATCTTTGTAAGATTTAATCTTTTTTTCCCAGCTTTCGAGAATTTTTTTATTGGAAGGTTCGAATTGTTGTTCCAGATCTTTGTATTTATTTTCTAATTGAACAATTAATTCTTTGCTTGCCGGAGTATTTTCTTTCTGCAATGATTCGATTGATTTCCGGATTCCGAATAATTTCTGTGCAATTTCGCTTTGCTCATCCGACCATTTATTGTAGCCCCGCACGGTCTCTGAAATTTCTGCTAAGTACCGTGTGCGCTGGGGCGGGATAATGTAAATCTTATCAGGTATTTCGCCGGTTAATTTCGAAGTTGAAATAAAATCAACAGCAAGTTTTGATTTAATAATTTTCAGTAAAACATTATAAAACTGGTTAACTCCCGAATCGTTGAATTGCGAAGCAATAGTACCGAAAACAGGCATTTCATTGAAATCAACATCAAATAATTTATGGTTTCTCTGGTATTGTTTTTTCACATCGCGCAACGCGTCTATGCCTCCGCGTTTATCAAATTTGTTGAGTGCGATAATATCTGCGTAATCCAGCATGTCGATCTTTTCGAGCTGGGATGCCGCCCCGTATTCCGGCGTCATCACATACATGCACACATTGCTGTGATCTACGATTTCGGTGTCAGACTGTCCGATGCCTGAAGTTTCAACAACGATCAGGTCGAAATTTGCAGTTTTTAAAATATTAATAGTATCCTTTACATATCTCGATAACGCTAAATTCGATTGCCGCGTGGCCATGGAACGGACATACACATTCGGGCTGTTGATGGAATTCATCCGTATGCGGTCGCCTAACAAAGCGCCGCCTGTTTTTCGCTTTGATGGGTCCACGCAAACAATAGCAATTTTTTTATCAGGAAAATCAATCAGAAATCTTCTCACGAATTCATCCACCATAGAAGATTTTCCTGAGCCGCCTGTGCCGGTAATACCAAGTACAGGAATTTTTTTCCCGCTTGCTTTTTTATTTATTTTTACCAGGGTATCGCTTATTTCGTCAGGGTAATTTTCAACAGCGGAAATAAATTTGGAAATGGATTTATAATCCTGTTTCTCTATATCTTCAATGGAAATTTTAATATCTTTTCCCCTTGGGAAATCAGAACGTTCCATCACATCATTGATCATTCCCTGCAATCCCATGGCTCTGCCGTCGTCGGGAGAATATATGCGGGTTATACCGTATTTATGCAGTTGTTCGATTTCATCGGGCAGAATCACTCCTCCTCCGCCGCCGAATATCTTGATGTCGTTAAATCCTTTTTCTTTTAATTTATCATACATGTATTGGAAAAATTCCATGTGCCCGCCCTGGTACGAAGTAACGGCAATGGCCTGTACATCTTCCTGAACGGCGCAATCAACAATATCCTGCACGGAACGGTTATGGCCGAGATGAATTACTTCAGCGCCTGTAGCCTGGATAATCCGCCTCATCACATTGATCGAAGCGTCATGCCCGTCGAATAAAGAAGCTGCCGTAACGATACGGATGTGATTAACCGGCTTGTAAGTTTGCGTCTCCTGCATAATCATAGTTGTTTTATTTTTAACACCATATGCGATATTATATTAATGACCAGAAAGAAAATTTGAGTCAAAAATAAAAAATATGTTATAAATTATGCCTTTCTTGCTATATTATTTACGAACCTGTGCTTATTTTTGAATACTTAAAACCATGTTATACTTTGGATGGCTTAAATTTTATAGGTAATCGGTAATCAGTAATCGGTAATTGGAAAAACTACCGAATACTGTCCGCCGTAGGTGGAACCGAACACCGATTACTAGATGTACTTTTATTCCGTTTTTAGTATAAATTAAAAAGGAGGAAACCATGCCCATCAAATGGTTCATAAACCAGATTATTGAACGGGTTTATAAAATAGCGCCTGTACATGTTTATCCGGGAGAAGACGAAATGCATGCGCTCGCCATCAGCGGGCTCATGGTTCTTGAAGGAGAAATCATAGCTTTGGAATATTAACGGTTACCGTTCACTTACCTTTTTCCTATTGACAGTTTGTCCCCGGATTTCAATTGGTATGCGACAGATTGTCCTTTAAAAATGAGTGGTATAAAAATTGACTCCTAAATGCTTGTTAAAAATTAAAGTTTAAAATGATAATGCTATTTATTAACGACTACTAAAGTATGAATCTCGACAATTTTACAATAAAAGCGCAGGAAGCCGTTCAACAGGCTTTTCAGGTAGCACAGGGATATAACCATCAGGCTGTAGAAAATGCACATTTATTAAAAGGCATTTTAAACACGGATGAAAGTCTGTCGCATTTTATTTTAAAAAAACTTGGCGTTAATATTCATAATTTTGAATTGGTACTGAATAAGATTATTGAATCATTCCCTAAAGTAACAGGCGGCGATCAATACCTGGCAAACAATGCGAATACGGCGTTGCAGAAGTCGCAGGATACTTCAAAAAAAGCAGGCGATCAGTTTGTATCGGTTGAATATTTGTTACTTGGCATTTTTCTTTGCGGCGACCAGGTTTCGCAGATGATGAAAGACAACGGGATCACAGAAACCACACTATTAAAGGCGATACAGGAACTCCGAAAAGGGGCAAAGGTGAACAGCCAGACAGCAGAAGAAACGTATAATTCCCTTAATCGTTTTGCTATTAATCTCAATGAAAGGGCAAGATCTGGCAAACTTGATCCTGTGATCGGAAGAGACGATGAGATACGAAGAATTCTCCAGATATTATCGAGGAGAACTAAAAACAATCCCATTCTTATCGGGGAACCGGGAGTTGGAAAAACTGCGATTGCTGAAGGCTTGGCTCATCGTATTATCAAGGGCGATGTGCCGGAAAACCTAAAAAGCAAACAGATATTTTCACTAGACATGGGCGCTCTTATTGCCGGTGCAAAATACAAAGGCGAATTTGAAGAAAGGCTGAAATCCGTAGTAAAAGAAGTTGTTGAATCGGAAGGAGAAATAGTTCTATTTATAGACGAGATACATACGCTTATCGGCGCAGGAAAAAGCGAAGGAGCCATGGATGCAGCCAATATTTTAAAACCTGCGCTTGCACGGGGCGACCTGAGGGCAATCGGCGCAACCACGCTCAATGAATACCAGAAATATTTTGAAAAAGATAAGGCTCTGGAACGCCGCTTCCAGACCGTGATGGTTAATGAGCCGGATACATTAGATGCCATTTCTATTTTACGCGGGCTCAAAGAACGGTATGAAACACACCACCAGGTGCGGATCAAAGACGATGCGATTATTTCTGCCGTGGAGCTTTCGCAGCGATATATCACCGAACGGTTTTTACCCGATAAAGCGATAGACCTGATTGATGAAGCGGCAGCCAAATTACGCCTCGAAATGAATTCGGTTCCTGAAGAAATTGATGAACTGGATCGCAAAATCAAGCAACTGGAAATAGAGCGCGAAGCGATAAAACGCGAAGGCGATCTGAAAAAAATGGATGAACTGGGCCGGGAGATCGCAAATCTTATTGAATACAGAAACGACCTTAATTCAAAATGGAAAAACGAACGTAATATCATTGATAAAATCCATAAAAACAAAGAGCTGATCGAAAATTTTAAACTCGAAGCGGAACAGGCGGAACGGCAGGGAGACTATGGTAAAGTTGCCGAACTCAGGTATGGAAAAATTAAAGAGACAGAAGCAAATATTGAAAAACTGAAAGCAGAATTAAAAGTCACCCAGAAAAATTTGGCTTTGATTAAAGAAGAAGTAGACGCCGAAGATATAGCAGAAATAGTTGCACGATGGACCGGAATTCCTGTGAGTAAAATGCTGCAAAGCGAAAAAGAAAAGCTTCTTCATATGGAAGATGAATTACATAAACGTGTCATTGGCCAGGATGAAGCGATAGCGGCTATTTCGGATGCAGTGCGCAGGAGCAGGGCGGGGTTGCAGGATGCGAAAAAGCCTATCGGTTCGTTTATTTTCCTTGGAACAACAGGCGTTGGTAAAACCGAATTAGCCAGAGCTCTTGCCGAATACCTGTTTAATGATGAGAACCTGATGACGCGTATTGATATGTCAGAATACCAGGAACGGCATTCGGTTTCGCGCCTTATCGGAGCGCCTCCCGGTTATGTGGGATATGATGAGGGCGGCCAGCTTACGGAAGCGGTTCGCAGAAAACCTTATTCCGTGGTTCTGCTCGATGAAATAGAAAAAGCCCACCCGGATGTATTTAATATTTTGTTACAGGTTTTGGACGAAGGCCGGCTCACAGATAACAAAGGCCGTACAGCTAACTTTAAAAACACGATTGTGATTATGACCTCCAACATAGGGTCATATATCCTGCAGGAAAATTTTAATAATTTGAATGGCAACCGTGAAGAAACGATTGAAAAATCAAAGCATCAGTTGATGGAATTACTCAGGCAAACCATACGCCCTGAATTTTTAAACAGGATTGATGAAGTAATCATGTTCACTCCGCTTACCCTTGATGAGATTAAAAAAATTGTAAAACTGCAGGTAACGAATCTGCAGAATATATTGGATAAAAACGAAATCAAAATCTCATTTACCGATAAGGCAATGGATTGGGTGGCTGATGCGGGTTTTGATACGCAGTTTGGCGCAAGGCCTGTGAAACGGGTTATTCAGAAAAATATCCTGAATGAATTATCAAAACAGATTTTGGCCGGTAATGTGAGCCCGTCGCAAAATATATTAGTTGATTTTAATGGTGAGCAACTGATATTTATTTAAAAGCATCATAAAATATCGCCTGAACTTTTGCACGGACGGCAAGTTTCCCGATTTTTTTATTTTCAGCATCCGGATATACCCTGTTCGAAAGGAACACAAAAAGCAAATTATTATCCGGGTCGGCCCACACGACTGTTCCCGTGAATCCCTGATGGCCAAAGGCTTTTAAAGAAACGCATTTATAAACGGGGTTTTCTTTTTTCCGGTTTGGTTCCGGCTTATCAAAACCCAATGCCCGCCTGTTTCCTTTTTTTAAATATGGAGTCGTATTAAAATATTCGAGGGTTTCTTTTTTTAAATATTCACGGCCTCCGTATATTCCTTTATTCAAAAACATCTGGAATAATTTTGCCAGGTCGTTTGCATTGGAAAATAACCCGGCATGGCCTGCAACGCCGCCCAGCATGGCTGCTCCGGGATCGTGAACATATCCCTGTATCAGTTGTTTTCTGAATGCTGTATCATTTTCCGTTGGGGCTATCCGGTCTTTGCCGAACCGGTCGAGCGGGTTGTATCCCATAGTAAAAGCGCCCAAAGGTTTGTAAAAATTATCACTGACAAAATCATTTAATTTTTCTCCGCTCTGTTTTTCTATTATCTCATGCATCCAGTACATTCCAACGTCGCTGTACTTGTATTTTTTTTTCTTGTTCAGTTTTGATTTTGCAATGTAATGATACATGGAATCCCTGTATTCTTTAATTATATACAAACTGTCTGCAACCTTTACAGGATACTTTTCCGAACAGGAATTGCTATAGATTTCTTCTTTCCATTTATGGCCTTTATGAACCGTTTTATTCCAAAATACTAAGAAAGGTGTAAGCCTTGCATAATGCGTAAGAACTTCCTTTGCCATGATTTTGTTTTTATCCGTAGAATCGAGCGAAGGAATATATTCGGAAACTTTTTTATCCGGGTCAAATTTATCTTCATCATAAAGTTTCATAAGTGCGGCAGTGGTTGAAGCGACTTTGGTAATCGAAGCCAGATCGTAAATATCCGAAATATTTACCGGCCTTGCGGTATCGTAGGTGTGATGGCCAAATGCCTTATGATAAAATACAATGCCGTCTTTTGCCCCGAATACCTCGCAACCGGGAAAAGCTCCCTCGCGGATGGCGTGTACAATCACTGAATCTGCCCTGGAAAGAATTTTTGGGTTTGCGCGGACTTCTTCAGGAACAGAATATTTGAACCGGATCCGCAGATTCAAAATAATACCTGTGCCTGCCCTGTATTTATCTGTAATTGAAACCGGGAGTTTTCCTAAAGCAGGGATACCTCCGAATAATAACTGCGCAGATAAATTCTGCGTGATTTCCGAATCGTCATACGATATAAGGATGGATTTTATTTTGTCAAGGTTAAACGATTTGCCCAGCATGTACGGGTTTCCGAAAACATCGAGCGCCACGTTTTTGGTTTCTGATAACTTATTAATGAATTCAATTATCTCAGGGCTCACGCCAAAATTTTTCGCAGGTGAATTATTAGTATTATGAATACTGATAAATATTGTATTGTAATTTTTTAATTCGTCGGCAACCTTATTAAAATCGGCAGCGTTTGCATCAGAGGGAATAGTATAATTTTTAATATCGGCATAAAGCCTCAGCGTTTCCTGGAATGTATTGCTTGCCTGCCTACCCTGAGCGAAGCCGAAGGGTTGTTTGTCTTCTCCGATGGCAACCGAAGCAAAAATTAATGTATCGAGCCTGTAAAAAGGTACAAGTCCTTTGTCGTTTTTAATCAGGGTTAATGAATTTTCAATCAGTTTGCGCTTTAACAGGAGGGCATTTGTATTATTAATATCTTCAAAAAGATTATCAGTTTTGATAGATTGTCTTTTGTTCAACCCTGCCCAGTATTTTGCCCTGAGTATTTTTTTACACCGGCTGTTGATCTCTTCCTGCGATATTTCGTTTTTCTGTATAGCCGATTTGATAAGGTTTATCGCCTGGGGAATGTTGTCCGGGAAAAGAAGAATATCATTGCCTGCCAGCGCTGCTTTTAACACGATCTCTTCGGGTTTATAAAAGTTGCTCACGCCTTTCATATTGAGCGCATCTGTAAAAACAAGGCCTTTAAATTTCATCGTGTCTTTTAATAACCCGGTAACAACTTTCCGTGATAAAGTAGTAGCCTGGTCTGGTGTTGAATCGAGCGCAGGAATAAACAGGTGTGCCACCATAATGCCGCTCACTCCGTTTGCAATCAGTTGCCTGAAAGGGAACAGTTCTAAGCTGTCTATACGGGTTTTATTATGTTTAATCACAGGAAGGGAAAAATGCGAATCGCTGTCTGTATCCCCATGGCCGGGAAAATGCTTGGCAACCGCTATGATGCCGTTTTTCTGCAGGGCATTCATATATTGAATTCCTTTTCGCGCAACATTTTTTTTATTCTCGCCAAAGGCCCTGAAATTGATTACCGGGTTTGCAGCATTACTATTCACATCTACCACAGGCGCAAAGTTTACGTGAATGCCCAGTCGTCTGCATTGATGTGCTATTTCTTCGCCCGCCTGGTAAATAAGGTGATCGTCCTGGATAGCGCCCAGCGCCATTTGTTTCGGAAAACCGGGAGCGCTGTCTAACCGCATGGAAACGCCCCATTCGGCATCCATGGATATTAATAAAGGGACTTTGGAAATCGCCTGGTAATAATTGACAAGCTTTGCATGTTTAATAATTCCTCCCTGCATCATGATCATGCCTCCGATCTTGTAATCCCTGATTAAAGCGGCAACCTGCTCTTCGTGGGTTTTATCTTTGTTGGAATAAGCCGCCGCCATAAACATCTGGGCGATCCGTTCATCGTCCGAAAGGCTGTTAAAAACAGAATCAACCCACTTAGAACTGTTACTGTTCGGGTGGTCTGAATCCCGATAACTATAGGGACTGATACTCATAGTTAATGGATAATGGGTTGGGCTGCTGGTTTGGTCAATGGTAATTTGTTGATGGTATTTCCCTGTGACCAAAGACCTACACCCAAACAGTAACTTAGAACTTTTTTTTACAAACGGAGGATCAATAACCGCCTGCTTGTTGTCTCCCGCAATAAAAAACAAGCCGTTGAACAAACACAGAAACGAAGTAATAACTGCTGCAAACCGTAGCATTAACTTTTAATTTCAAATTTACTGTTCAGGTGGTCTGAAAATTTCTCATACTCCATAGTTATCGGTTGATGGGCTGGGCGGCTTGTTGCACAACCTTACAACGCTATACCCGAACAAATACATTTCAAAACACTATTCCGTTTTCAAAAATAACGAATAGCAACTATTGATTTATGACTGGATTTTTAATTTATTAACATTTGAAAGTTTATAAAAAATTGGGTGATTACCGACAACCCGACTCTTGTCACCGACCTTTCGTTTCGGACATTGTCACTGAACTTTCGGGTGTCGTTACCGACACTTCGGGAACCAGTGCATAGAGTTTTAACTATGGGGCGTTGCCCCAAGCCCCAGTTACTCTTTTGCCTGCCATGCAAAAGACTAACGAGAAAAAATCACCACGAATGAAGAAGTTAAATTTTCTTTTCTCACATACCAACGCTATCTATGGCCTGAAAATTTACCTTCCGCTCCATTCGTGGACGAGCCAACGCACCTTGGCAGCAGTGGTGATTTAGGCATTTTGTGCTTTGTTGTAAAAGAAAAATTGCGCTGGGGAAAACGAAAAATATGAATTATTGCTTCACTATCTTCTTTAACACCGTTCCTTTTTCAGAGTGAATCTTCAATATGTAAACACCAGAAGGCATCGTTATCATATTGATTTTTGAATGTTTTCCTATAGTTGAACAATATAGCGTTTGCCCTACAATATTCAGCAGTTCCACATTCGTTTCACTTAGCGAATAGTTTTCAATGATGAGTTCATTGCTAACAGGGTTCGGATAAATTTTTATCGTATTTACCAATTGAATATTTTGGATTTCATCTATTATTCCATTGTCTTCTATATTTGATAAAGACTGGCTGAAAGGGCCCGACATATCTTTCGTTCCTGTGGGTGAACAAATTTGTGGTGAGCGAACCGTAACCATATAATTTATCTGCCCCTGGTTCGGCGGAATATCAGTATATGAATTATAGCCCGTAGCAATGCTGTCTATCAAAACCCAACCATCTGAATTGGTGTGCCTGTAAATATAATATCCGGGGAAATTAAATCCTTCGTATTCTGTCCAGATTAAATTCCATGAATTACCTACGCCATAATTGATGGCAAGATGAATTGTTTTGTGCGTTTCGCTTGCATCGCTTTCGTTTCCGCAAAAATCAACTGCCGTTATTTTGTAACGATAGGCTCTCTGATGAGGGTTTGAATTTACATCAAGAAAGGTGCTCATACTGTTGTAAGGTTTTGACCCAGCCAGAAAATAATAACCAGCCCAGCTTCCCTCACGGTAAACATTATAATAGTCAATACTTGTTGTTACTTCTTTTTCCCAGACAATAAGGTTTTTGTGTTCAATACTGTCAACAGTTACAATACAAATTTGCGGTGTGGCAGGCTGTGTATGGCTGATTGTTGCGCCTGTGGAACCAATGCAACCTAAGCTATCGGTAACCGTTAACTGGTAATTACCGGGAGCCAATTGTACAATATCCTGTGTGTGTGATGAATCTGACCAATTGTATGTATAAGGCGGATTTCCTCCTGAAACGCTCACATAAATAGCGCCATCGTTTCCGCTGCATCCGCTTTGTATAACACTATCAATTGCTACAACAGGGCCATTTGCAGTATTGATTGAAACCATCAGGGGAGCGCCGCCCGTACAGCTATGCGAATCGGTGATTGTAACTGTATAAACTCCCGGCGCTAAACCGGTTTGCGTTGCGCCCGTACCGCTATTGCTCCATACAAAGGAGTAAGGCTGCGTGCCTCCCGTAACTGTTATGGTCGCTACGCCGTTTGTATTTCCGCAACTCGCAGGCGTGGTTGTTGCCACTGCATTTACCTGATTTGGCTGACTCACAAAATAACTTGCCGTTGCCATGCAACCAGTGAAATCTGTTATTTCTATTTCATAGGGGCCTGCGGTTAAATTTGAAATATCTTCTGTGGTTGCGCCGGTAGTCCATGAAAAAGCATAAGGTGTTGTTCCTCCCGATACGGTAATATTTATCGCTCCATTGCCGGATTCATAGCATGTTAAATTGGTAATAACATGCGCTGTAATGACAGGGCCATTCGTGTTGCTGACTGTTGCCAGTGTGAATTTGCTACAACCGTGCGCATCAGTAACCGTTACCATATACATACCGGCTTCAAGGCTGTCTGCCGTTGCCAGTGTGTCGCCGCTTGTCCATGCATAATAATAAGGTTGCGTGCCTCCGGTTACCGAGACGGTTGCACTACCGTTGTGCTGGCCGCAAGAGGCAGATATTGTTGTAACATTTAATGTAAGCGCGTTTGGCTGTGTTACTATGTAGGTTCCGGATTCTGTGCAGTTATAATGGTCGGTTACAGTAACGCTGTATGTACCCGGGCAAAGGTTTGAAATGGTGCTTACCTGCTGATAATACGGGTCGTTCCAGATATATGTGTAGGGCGGATTACCATGCAGAACCTGCACCGATGCAATACCATTGCACTGACCATTGCAAATAATATTCTGGCCTGTAACTGCAATTTCCATACTATCGCAGGGAATTACATTACCGATAGCAACATTTACAGAAACCATGTTACCAATACAGCCGAGTGAATTTGTTTCAATAACCTGCAATGTACCAAAACCATTAGTACCCCATTGTACAAACACCGTGTTAGTTCCCTGCCCGCTTAATATAGAGCCGTTGGTCGCAGCCCATTGGTAAGTGGAACCGGAATGTTGCGTTACAAAGTATTGTTTTATTTCCTGCTCAACTACCTGCAATGAACCTGTGATATTACTTGTAACAACCGGTAAACTTTCGTATATGGAAAATGAATTATTTGCAGTACAATTATGGGCGTCGGTAACTGTCAGATAATAGATGTTGGATGTTAGATGTTGGATGTTGGATGTTGTGGAGTCGTTTGACCATAAATACGTATAGGGTTGTGTGCCGCCTGTAACCTGGGAATTGATATAACCATTGGCTGCCCCGTTGCAAATAGTATCGGTTCCCGTAAGTTGGGAAACAAGCGTTGCAGGCTGGGGGTTACTAAATTGATAGTGTAATGACTGCTGGGAAAAAGCATACAGGCTGAATCCTGTTATCGCTGCAAGTAGTATTATTTTAATATTTTTCATGGCTATATTTTTTAGCTTTATAATTATCTGTTTACTAATTCATTATCATCTATGTGAATAGGCATCTTGCCTAATATTATTGCACGAAATTCTTTTGTTATACTAATTGAAACTTGTAACTCTTCATCAGATAAATCAATAATAATATCGGGATACCTGATTTGCACGGCAAAACTTTTTAAGGTAGTTGCTTTTTCAAATAATTCGTCGCTGATTTCAACCTTGTCGCTTATTAAACCGAGCAAGTACATTAAATCGTGCGACCTTTTAAATTCAACATCTAAAAATATCAGGAATGCTTTAAGATATTTTTCTACTGCCTGCTGACAATGGAAGGCAATAGTTTCTTTATATTTTGGAATTTGATGATAGACAATAATCGCCGTACCCAAATCATGGTCAGCTACTGTTATCCATTTTTTTATGGTATCAATCTTTTCGCTCATATAATACGATGCTGTTTTTTAATGCTGAACTTAAAAATGAATATTTTAAATGTTGTTCCTGTTCATATTCTTCCGGTGTGTAAACAAGAATATCCATAGGTATCATAGTCCTGTATAAATATTTACTCACCTCTATTGCACGCCGGTGCCTAAGGGTAGCTGTTTGTTTAACAACCAACAAATCTATATCGCTGTCATCATTTGGAGCGCCTCCGGCATAAGACCCGAATAATATAATTTTTTCAGGAAAATAGTTTGCCACTATCTTATTTATTATTTCATTAATTTTATCTTTTTCTATCATGTTCTCCTGTTTTTTATTTTTTACCAGCAGGGCACTCGTTGCACTTCGATACTTCGACCACGCTCAGTAACAAAACTCAGTGACCACAAACGAGCGCCAGCAGGGTTAATACCAATCTCTTTAAGATGTTTTCCCGGAGCCATGCAATCAACAGCGCCGGTATCAACCAAAAATAATCCTTCCCACCGAAATTTAGGGTCGGCAGGATTGCATACCGCAACAGTAATATGAGTCATTCCCATTTTAAATACCTCCTTTAATTTTATTATATTTCTTTTTTCCTTTTTTTTCGCCCGCAACACTTTGACACTTCGAGCCCTCCGCTATATAATTTTAATTCCAGTCTTGATAATCTCATCTGCAAAGGGATGCTCATTGTTGAATTCAGAAACATCAAAAGGATGCGGTTCAATTATAGTTTCATAATTCCTGCGAAGCATCATTAACTGAACCTGCATATCAATCGAATCTTCGATGTTATTCATTATTATCGCCAGATCAATATCACTGTCCTCTGTATTCTTTCCATTTGCATAAGAACCGAAAATATAAGCGTTAACAACTGAAAACCTGTTGTTTTTCAAATAATTTATATAATTGTTTACTATTTCAAAAGCGTTTCTTTTATCCATATCCTGTAATTTCTAATCTGATTGAACCAATACTCCGTATATTCAGGAGTACAATTATTATTTTACCCGTAATATTCATTTTTTTCTTTTTTTCGACCGCCTTACTTCGACCGGCTCAGCACAAGTCGGCGGTATTTATTAAATAGTCACCCTTCGACACACACAAACCTTACACATATGCTGCTTGTTTCGACAAGCTCAACACATCGCAGGGCAAGAATAGACAAATAGACACCCTTCGACAACCACTACCTTGCGCACAATGCCGCTCAGGGTAAAATTTAATCCCGCAAACACCGAACGCTAAAGCCATAAGCCTTATTGTTGGTGACCCTGCTTACATGTGTGCTATCGTAATACAGGTGACGCCTCCACGCGCCCGTTGCATCGTACTCGGTAGACGACCACCAGTAACCGTTGTTTCCAATTGTCTGAACCATGATTATAGCAGATTTAATGATTTAGCAGATTATACTTTGAATTTATAAGTCGTTTAAATTCTAAACTCTTACTTCCGAAATTAATCAATAATCCCACTTCAATATTGTATGCCTCAAGATAATTTATGGCTTGGGCAAGATGTACATCCTCAAGTTTGATTATGGCTTTTAACTCAACCGAAATCACTTCTTCAACAAGAAAGTCAACCCTGCGTGTGCCAATTTGCTGATCCCTGTAAAATATGGGCATTTCAAACTCCCGCTTAAAACTTAAATTAAAGAGAGGCATTTCAATTGCCATTGCCCTCTGATAAATTACTTCCTGAAACCCATTTCCCAGCGTTTTATGTACCTGCATTGCTGCACCAATTATACTGCCGGTTATTTCTTTGTATTTATATTCCTCAACCATTTCTTTATTTATGCATAAAATCTGTGTTATCTGCTCAATCTGCTTCAATCACAGTTCAGACATTTTTCTTAATCCCGTAAGCAACGCACTGAAAAACCGTAACTCTCATAGACGTAGTCCCGGTAGACATGGGCGTTATTGAAGTACAGGTATCGTCCCCATGCGTATGAGGAATCATACGCCTTAGACGACCACCAGTAACCGATGATTCCAATGTTGTAGAATGTTCCATTGAAGCTACGGCTGCCACCGGGAAGGGCTGTGAAACCGCTGCTGTTAGTACCGGTATTTCCGCTTGCCCAATGCGAAGTACCAGCTTCTTTTAGCTTTGTTCCTATGTCTGTACCTACCCAGCCTGTAGCAGTTGTGTCCACTGTATTATCAAGAAATTTTTCTAAAATATTCCACTCTGCATCGCTTGGCAGGTGCCAGCCTGTAGGGCAAACTCCCTGAACTCCGCTTGGATTTGCATTACTGCTTACTGCACCATTCATTACTGCGGCCCAGGTGTATAATTTGCCATAAATAACGGTATTTGAAGGAGTGTTATTATAATCAAAATAATATTTTGAAGTGTAATTCCCGGTAATGTCTCCGGCGCTTGTGCCATCGAGCATGGCTGTGCCATTGGCATAATGGGTTGTTTTCAGGTTTTCTTTCATCCAGCATTGCGAACCTATCTGAACTGTGTTGTAGCCGTTGCCGTCGTAGTCGCCCACCATATCTGTGCCGCAAACAAAAGCGGTACATGCAGCAGTGGTTTGTGTTAATGTAGCAACAGAAGAAGCTCCGCAAGCATTGTAAGCCCACACATAGCGGGTATAAGAAGTATTACAGGTTAAGCCTGTTTCGGTTTTTGCAGTATCTGTGCCTAAATCCACAGCCGTGCCATAACTATTTGTTGTGCTCCATTTATAGCCGCTTGCGCCTGTGGCTTTGTTCCATTTCCAGATTATCTGGTTACCGGAAGGAGTGTGTGTGCCTTGTGTGGGTGTAGAAGGAGTGGAACAATCATCCCGCAAACACCGAACGCTAAAGCCATAAGCCTTACTCTTGTTATTACGGTCCACGGTAGCGGTGCTGTAGTCCACGGATCGTTTCCACGCATTTGACGCATCGTTCTGGGTAGCTGACCACCAGTAACCATCGTTGCCAACATTGGTGAATGTACCATTGTAATAGCGGTCACCACCCGGAAGGGCTGTAAAACCGCTACTGTTTGTTGCTCCTGTATTAGGGCTGTTCCAATGTGTAAATCCGGTTTCTTTGAGTTTACCTCCAATGTCGGTACCAACCCAGTTGATAGCTGTGGTATCAACAGTGCTATCAAGGTATTTTTCCATAATGTTCCATTCCGCATCACTTGGCAAGTGCCAGCCTGTAGGGCAAACTCCCTGAACTCCGCTTGGATTGGCATTACTACTTGCTGCACCATTCATTATAGCGGCATATGTGTATAATTTACCATATGTTACTGTATTTGCAGGGGTGTTGGCATAATCAAAGTAATATTTTGAAGTGTAATTTCCGGTAATGTTTCCGGCGCCTGTGCCATCGAGCATTGCTGTGCCATCAGAATAATGTGTTGTTTTCAGGTTTTCTTTCATCCAGCATTGCGAACCGATAAGCACGGTGTTGTAAGTGTTGGCATCAAAGTCGGTTACTGCGCTTGTACCGCAAACAAAACAGGCAGAGGTGGTTTGTGTTAATGTAGCAGCAGAAGAAGCTCCGCAAGCATTGTAAGCCCATATATATAATGTATAGGCAGTATTGCAGGTTAAGCCTGTTTGGGTATAAGTAGCAGGGGCTGTGGCAGTGGCAGAGGCGTAGTTGTCAGTTGTGTTCCATTTATAGCCGGTTGCCCCGCTAACGGTGTTCCAGTTCCAGATTATTTGTGTCTGAGATGGCGTGTTCGTGCCTGCTGTGGGGGCGGCAGGCAATAGGTTTACAGTTACCGAAGCTGTGGTTACTGCTGTTGCTGCGCCGCAGGAATTGCTTGCCGTTAATGTGTAAACTCCTGCTCCGGCTGGTGTAACGCCTGTTATTGTTGGGTTTTGCAATGAAGAGGTGAAACTATTTGGCCCTGTCCAGCTCCATGTAGTTGCCCCGGTTGCGCCTCCGGTTAATGTTAATGCAGCTCCTGCACAAATAGGGTTTGGACTGGCTGAGGCTGTTACTGCTGTTGGGATTGTATTGACTGTTACCGATGCTGTATTCACAGGTGTTGCAGAGCCGCAGGAATTGCTTGCCGTTAATGTGTAAACTCCTGCTCCGGCTGGTGTAACGCCTGCTATTGTTGGGCTTTGCAAGGTAGATGTGAAAGCATTCGGACCTGTCCAACTCCAGGCAGTTGCGCCGGTTGCTCCTCCTGTCAATGTTAATACAGCGCCTTCACAAGTAGGGTTTGGACTGGCTGAGGCTGTTACTGCTGTTGGGATTGTATTGACTGTTACCGATGCTGTATTCACAGGTGTTGCAGAGCCGCAGGAATTGCTTGCCGTTAATGTGTAAACTCCTGCT
>JACREX010000056.1 GCA_016212695.1 Bacteroidia bacterium | reverse complement strand
ATTAAAATTTCGACTTTTTTATATCACAAAAAGCTCAAAAAACATTATTTTTGAAAAAATAGAATTTTTGGTAGCATCTCCTTGAAAAAATTGGAACTAAATTTAAAAAATCAGGTCGCATTCATGAGCAGACCCTACATAGGCCGCTCAATACCTTCCCGCACCCTTGCATATTTTGCGGCTGCGGCCTTCACACTTTTGGTTACCGCCATTTTAACTAATGGAAAAGTCTCCATGTGGTGTATGCTTGCGATCGGTCTATTTAATTCTATTATGTGGTCGAATATTTTCACGCTTGCCATTGACGGCCTTGGAAAATTCACCTCGCAGGGATCTTCTCTCTTGGTGATGATGATTCTCGGAGGAGCCATTCTTCCTCCTTTGCAGGGAATGATTGCAGATGCATATAATGTTCAGATCGCTTTTGTGGTTCCTTTGTTCTCTTATGTATATCTTGTGTTTTACGGCTTGCGAGGATACAAACCGAAAATGAGCGATGCAACGGAAAATAAAAATGTGTACATTAAAAATTTGTTTGATGAAAGAAGTAGCTATCGGGATTGATATTGGCGGTACGAATACGGTTTTGGGAGTTGTGGATAAAAAGGGAAACTGCATTGCAAAAGACAGTATTGTAACCTGCGGGTACGGAAGCGTTGACAAGTATATCGAAACTATAGCTGAAAAAATAAAGGAATTACTATCCGCTATCGGTACGCAATGTAAAGTTAAAGGGATTGGTATTGGCGCTCCCAATGGAAATTGTAAAAGAGGCACCATTGAATATGCTCCCAATCTTAAATGGAAAGGAATAATACCAATCTCTGAATCATTATGTAAATATTTTGATTTTCCGGTATTGGTAACCAATGATGCAAATGCTGCGGCAATAGGCGAAATGGTCTATGGCAGCGCAAAAAAAATGAAAGACTTTATTGTGGTAACATTGGGAACCGGCCTGGGGAGCGGTTTTGTTTCAGGAGGAAAATTATTATGCGGCCACAACGGTTTTGCCGGAGAACTGGGCCATACCATTGCAGTGATTGACGGACGTTCCTGCGGATGCGGGAGAAAAGGCTGTCTTGAAACCTACGTCTCTGCTACTGGTATTACAAGAACTGTAATCGAAATGCTGGGAAAAAATAAAACTAAGAGTATTCTGAGAAATTACAGCAACAGCAATATTAATTCCAAACGTATCTATGAAGCTGCTTTGCAAAAAGACAAGCTTGCTCTCGAAGCCTTTGAATTTACCGGGAAAATGCTTGGATTAAAACTCTCGGATACCGTAGCCATTACGAATCCGGAAGCCATTTTTCTTTTTGGCGGGCTTGCCAAAGCCGGCGATTTGATTTTTAAACCCACAAAAGAAGCGATGGATAATAATATGCTGAATATTTTTAAAAATTCATGCGCGCTCCTGCCTTCGGGCATTGATGAGAATAATGCAGCGGTACTCGGAGCCGCTTCGCTGATCTGGAAAGCTAATGATATGTAAAATATAGAATGTCAAATGTGGGTTTTTCTTGAATATCTTGCATCTTGTATTTTAAGAATGTATAAATTCCTGCCTGCCGCCTGTCCCGTTTTACGGGAGTAGGCAAGGTACGCCTTCCAAAGTATAATATTTAGCGCTTGTTTATTGATTTTTGAAAACAACCTGATTTTTTTATGCTGTTGTGGATAATATTTATACCCTCATATGGACTGATTGTCGGTTTTTTTTTCTTAATTCGCATTGTGTTGATTATTTTCAGCTAAATTGGTGAAAAATTTTGAGCCTTGTACTTGCTACAAGGCTTATTTTTACACTATGTTATCAACACCTAATTTTTAATTGGTGGAATTTTAGATATATATTAAAAGCAGAAAAGAAAGTATTATGAATATCAAGTTTAGGTTAATTCTGATGAATTTTTTCCAGTTTTTTGTTTGGGGCTCATGGCTTCTTACTATTGGAGCTTACTGGTTTCAGACAAAACAATGGACTGGCACGGAGTTCGGCGCTATTTTTTCAACCATGGGAATTTCATCATTGTTTATGCCAGCCATAGCGGGCATCATTGCCGACCGCTGGATCAATGCCGAAAAACTTTACGGGTCGTTTCACATCCTGGCTGCCATTGTTCTTTTTCTCATACCCTCAGTAAATAATCCGTCCGTTATGTTCTGGGTAATGCTGATAAATATGATATTCTACATGCCAACAATAGCCCTTTCCATCACGGTTTCATACTCAGCCATGAAAAATGCCAACATGGACATTGTAAAAGAATATCCGCCCATAAGGGTATGGGGCACCATCGGATTCATAACAGCGCTCTGGATCATCAGCCTCACACATCTTGAAACTTCGGCAGCGCAGTTCTATGTTGCTTCTTTTTCGTCGCTGTTACTTGGGCTGTATTCATTCACATTGCCAAAATGCCCGCCGCTCGGAAAGGGGCATAAAAATTCGATGGTAGATGCTTTAGGGTTAAATGCGTTCAAACTGTTCAAAAATCTGAAAATGGCTTTGTTTTTTATTTTCGCAATGCTCCTGGGCGCTTCCCTTCAACTCACAAATGCATATGGCGATACCTTCCTGCACGATTTTGCAGCCATTCCTGCATTTAAAGATCTTTTGGCCGTTAAATACCCGGCTATTATAATGTCTATTTCCCAGATTTCCGAAACGCTGTTTATTCTCACCATACCTTTTTTCTTACGAAAATTCGGTATAAAAAAAGTGATGCTTTTAAGTATGATTGCATGGATCCTGCGATTTGGTCTTTTCGGTTACGGCAATCCTGCCGACGGGCTCTGGATGATCATTCTTTCCTGCATTATTTACGGCATGGCATTCGACTTTTTCAATATATCCGGTTCCCTGTTTGTGGAAACACAGAGCGATCCGTCCATGAGAGCCAGCGCACAGGGCCTTTTTATGATGATGACAAATGGTTTCGGCGCATTCCTCGGCAGCCGCCTGAGCGGTATCATCATTGATAAATATTTCCTGCTCGAAGGAGGCAAATTCGACTGGAAAGGAATTTGGCTTGCATTTGCCGCTTATTCGCTTGCAGTGGCAGTTTTATTTGCCATACTTTTTAAACACAAACACGATCCGAGTTCGATGAAGGACAAAAACCTTGCACATTAAGCGGCAGTTGGCAGCAGCAGTGAGCAGTTTTTGACTGCCAATTTTTACTGCTACCGCTACTTTTTACTGCCTACTTTACTATGTATAAATTTACCCCGTACAAAGTATAACAACACAACCTGTGAAAATAAAAATTTTAATCATTCTGAGTTTAACTTTAAACTTTAGACTTTCAACTTTCAACTGTTTTGCACAAGTACAATATTCATTTATTTTTGATCAGAACCTTTCGTCGGTGGCTTCGGCTCAGAACCTGCTTACTCTCCATAAATCCGTATATGAATCCGAGAACCTTTATCTAAAGCCCTCCCTGTTTGAAGAAAATACTTTCGTTAAAAAAACGCTGGGTATAGGATACCGGTTTTGTAAAACCGTTTTGCTCGATAATATTATAGATCATATGACCGGGCTTGTGCAGCACGAAGTATCCGGACATGGCGCCAGGTACAGGGAATTCGGTTATAAAGAGTCGCATTATTCGCTGCACTTGTTCTACCCTTATGGCGATGGGCATGGAGTAGCATATTCAGGGAACCTGCCGCCCGGCCTGCATACGTCAAAACACGAAGACATTTTAAAAGTCATAGGAGGCAATGAAGCCAATGATATTTTGTCTTATGAGCTTGCATACAAATGGCTTGCAAGAGGAAAGATCAACTATCGTGAAAGTATTCTGTACCTTGGCTGCTTTCATAATCTTAGTTTCTATATTCTCTCTACAAAATACCTTAATAGAAATAATACCGGCAATGATATCAATGCCTATATTATGGATATCAATATGAATGAAAGCCACGGTACGAATCATCCTTACGACATTGATAAATTATCGGATTTTGTTATCCTGGATTTGTTTAATACATTCCAGTATTTTGCAGCATACACGTATTTAAAAACCTACTTGTGGTCTGGCTCTGAGGAACAAAAAATCCCCATGATACCTTTAAAAAATGTTCAATATCTGCCTTCGTTCCGGTTGGGGCTTTCTCCTTTCGGCGCGGAGTTTTATTTTGATAATTTTCTTAAAAAAGAATCAAAAATCCTGAATATTTATTTTCGTTATGGCGAGCCAACCTACCACCATTTCTGCGGAGGGGGTATCAGAAGCGATAATATTTTTAAATATAAATCTCTCACTGCAGGTATAAAGATTGATGCATGGGATCAGCCTTCTGTGTATATCGGAGGGAAAACCATAGACAGGTACAAATATGATATCGGCGGTGCAGTTGCAGGAATTGTTTATTATAAAATTTTAAACAAGGAATTTCCCTTGAGCCTGATGGCGCAGTGTGGCTACAAAACTGCAGGATACCTTGAAGGAGAAAAACTAAGCGAGGGTGCAATTGTAAGAGTCGGTATTTGTTTTGAAGAACCCTTGAAAAAGTGAACCGCCACCTTAAAAGATAGGTAGCAATTGAATATTGAATATCGAATATCGAAAAACGATTAACGATTAACGATTAACGATTAAATTGTTCACTTCATAATTCTGCATTCGTTAATCAATATTCTTAAATCAAAAACATATATGAACTATAAGTCGTTCTCTTCATTCAGCAGATCCGGTCTGAATTTTTTTGTTCTTTCTATAGATTGCTCCATCATCCATTTTTCAATTTCGTCGGTATTTCCGGAAAGCAGGATATCGGGTACTTTCCACCCGTTATATTCCGCAGGCCTTGTATAAACGGGTGGAGCTAATAAATTATCCTGAAACGAATCCGTGAGCGCAGATTGCTCATCTGATATTGCGCCGGGAATTAACCGAACAATACAATCAGTAATAACGGCAGCGGCAAGCTCTCCGCCGGTTAATACATAATCGCCGATTGATAGTTCACGCGTAATAAAATGCTCCCGCACACGGTGGTCAACGCCCTTGTAATGGCCGCATAAGATCAGCAGGTTTTCCTGTATTGATAAGGTATTTGCAGTTTTCTGATTAAATTTTTCACCATCCGGAGAAGTATAAATGATCTCATCGTAATTTCTTTCGCTTTTCAGTTTAACGATGGCATTTGCAATGGGCTCGATCATCAGCACCATGCCTGCTCCGCCGCTAAAGGCATAATCATCAACCTGCCGGTGCTTGTAGGTAGTGTAGTCCCTTATATTATGTACACAAAGTGTAACAAGCCCTTTTTGCTGCGCCCTCTTAATGATTGAATGATTAAACGGACTTTCGAGCAATTCCGGCAATACGGTTAAAATATCAATTCGCATTATTTTAAATTCATTATTTTAGAATTCACACTTAATTTTACAATGTTTTAGGGAACCTGATAATTCCGACAAATTTACAAAACATTTTCGCAAGGTGATAATTTGTTGTAAAAATGGTCACCAATGGTTTCAAATTCAATCTGTATAATTATTTATCATAAAAGTTAGATATAAAATCAAAAAAAGGCATTTATTTTGTAAAGATGTTTGGTTGTAAATAAATTTTAAGCAATATGAAAAATTTAGTAATTTTAATTTTGATCGCGGCAATGGTTACCGGAATTTTCCAGGGATGCAAAAAGAAAAAAGATGAAGAGCAAGCTCCATCAACAGGGACTTTAAAGGGTAAAGTTACGGATGCTTCCACTTCACTTGGATTATCTGACGTACGGATAATCGTTTACAATTCCAGTACAAAAATGCCTACGGGAAACACATTATATTCAGCTTCAGACGGATCCTATACTGTTGATCTGTCAGCAGTGTCCTACTATTTAAGACTTGAAAAACAAGGTTATCAGTGTATTCCTCCTGCAGGTTTTTCTGCCATTACTCTAACAGTAACCAATGGACAAACAAGTGAAAATAATTACCAGATGACGGTAAGCACTGTTTCAAATACCGGAATGATAAGCGGCAAAGTTTCAAACAGCGGAAACAATGTTGGCGGAGTACTGGTTATTGCATACACGTCTACAACAAGCTATTCGACCATATCAGGAAACGATGGCCAATATGTAATTTATAATGTTCCTGCCGGCAGTTATACAGTGAAAGGATTTCTGGTTAACTATAATTCAGATGAAGTCACAGCAAGTGTTTCATCCGGAAGTGAAACGTCTGATAAAAATCTTTCGCTCACGCAGGGAACCAGCGGAAAAGCAACAGGAACCGTAACGTTTCTGGCAACAAATAATGGAGAGGTTGATGTCACACTAACCTTTCCGAATTCAAAAGAAAGTATCCCCGGCCTTTCAGTAAGAACATCCGGAGGATCCTACACTATTAATAATGTCCCCAATGGAACTTTTATTGCACGGGCCTCCTATGAAAATGATTCGTATGTAGTGGATCCTGACTGGATCCTGAAATTTGGTGAACCCACTCTGACCATTAACAATAATACTGTAAGTTTAAATTTTAGTGTAACAGGCGCTATATCACTTACAAGCCCCACGAATGATGCAAGTTCTACACAACCTGTACAAATTACCACCACCAGCCCTGTTTTCACATGGAATTCTTACCCAAGTACAGATGACTATATAATTGAAGTTTCTGATGTAAACGGTGTTGTAATATGGGGAGGCTTTACAAAAAATGGAAATGTAATAACAAAAAATATATCAATTCCAAAAACGCAAACCAGTATAACATTTAACTCCGACGATCTTGCCACACAGGCGCTTCAGACCAATAGAATTTATAGGTGGAAGATATATGCCAGCAAGGATGATAACAGTTCTTTAGGATGGAAACTGATTTCATCAAGCGAGGACCAGCGTGGTTTATTTATAATTAAATAATTCCGGTAATCCACCGTTTGTGTATTTCATTCTTGTAGCAGATAAATATATACTAAGAACGCTCCGCTTAATTGCAACTATGTTTAATAAATATCGTTTATAAAAACAATTTTGTATTTTTGCAAAAAGCATATCCCCATGAGATATAAAATTATAATATTCTCTGTTGTTTTGTTTGCATTATCAGTAGTATTAGCAATCAATTTCCATAAAAACAAATTACAGCCAAGACCGACACAGGTATTGAATGAAAATGAAAAAGGAGAAGGTTCCCGACAGTTACAATTTGAAAAATGGATAAACGAGATGCACCGGGCTGCCGATGGCGTTAACTGGAGAAAAACAGATGCTGAAACAAGATTTAAAAAATATTCGGAAAGACTTACTAAGCAAGGCAAATCGGTTGCTTCGGAAACCCTTGCCGATGGCCATCTGACAGGTATATGGAAAGAAAGAGGCAGCATTAACCAGTCAGGGAGAATACACCTTGCAGAATTAGATACTGCCACAAACACACTTTACTGCGGATCATCCGGCGGTAATATCTGGAAAGGGAATATAGACGGTACGGGATGGCAACCACTGAACGACAAATTAAAATTCGATAATATCATTCTGCTTCAATTAATACCTAACGGGACAAGCAAACGCCTGCTTGTATGCGCCGGAGGAAGCCGTTTTTATTATACCGACAATGACGGGGCAACATGGCATTTTTCAGTGGGGCTTGGCAGCGTTCAGAACTCGGGAAATATTAACAGGGCGGTTGTCCTGAATAATACACAAAGTACGATTTACCTGCTGGCTTACGAATGGGATTATACCAACTGGTACGGAATCAATACAATCTACAAATCGATAAACAAAGGCCTGAGTTTTTCAAAGATCAAAACTTATGACGAACCCACTTACGGAGATGCCAACCATTTTGATATCTGGGCTCCACGGTATGGCGCTTCCAATGTTTACCTGCTTCACGATAATGAGATCAGCTACTTAGATCAAAATACAAATCAACCGGTAAGTATTTCCACATTTAATGTAGATACTCTTGGCAACACCCTGCTCACAGGATGCAAAACAGCCAATGCAACGTATCTGTACGCATATATACATAAAAAAATATTCCGTTCAGCCGATGGGGGCCAAAGCTGGAATCTGATAACATACCTTGGAAAAGATAATTTTTTCAAGACCAGTTTCAGTTGCTCAATCACTAATCCCGATTTTCTTTTTTTCGGCGATTATGAATGCCATTACAGTTCAAATGGAGGACAGACTTGGAACAAAGTGAACGATTGGGCCGAATATTATGCTTCGCCTTCGGATAAACTTCATGCCGATATACCCTCTGTTGTGTCATTAAAAAAAGCCGGCGGTTCTGAAGTTTTATTTATTAATACCGACGGCGGGACATATATTTCTAATGATATGTTGCAGACCGTTCAGAACCTTTCGCTCGGCGGGCTTAATGTGAGCCAGTATTATTCGGTATATACGAACAGGAATAATACCAATTATGTATATGCAGGTTCGCAGGACCAGGGATTTCAGCGATGCCATGCAGACAATGGAAATTTTCTAAGTTTCGATCAGGTTATCAGCGGCGATTACGGCCACATAGTTTCTTCGAATAACGGAAACAGCATCTGGATGGTATACCCCGGTTTTGCGATCTACTATCCATATGCTGCGAACCAGGATGTTTGCTATACCTGGGACTATGATGCCGGCCTTTTTTTATGGATGGCTCCTTTGATGGACGATCCCACGGCCTCCAATAAAGTTTTTATTGCAGGAGGAAATATCAGCGGAAGCGGAACCCATATTATCCGGTTGACCTGTTCAGGTTTCAGCATTTCTGCAACCGAACTGCCCTTTGATTTTCAAACTGCATCCGGCAGCGCCAGAATATCTGCAATGGCCTATTCGCCTCTCAATAATTCCTATCGCTATGTTTTAACAGATAATGGGAAATTTTTCTATTCTACCGATGGAGGAACCAACTGGACGATTAGTAATTCATTTAACGGGCCGGAATCGCATTATTTTTACGGGGCCTGTATTCTGCCTTCAAAAACTCAATTGGGCTCTGTGTATATTTCGGGCAGCGGATACTCAAATCCCGGATGCTACAAATCTACAGATAACGGACAAACTTTTTTCGATTTAAGTTCAGGACTTCCGCCAACCATGGTGTACCAGCTCGCCTCGGATAATAATGAAAAATTTATTTTTGCTGCAACCGAAGTGGGTCCATATGTTTATATTAAAGAAACAAATTACTGGTATGATATGGAAGGCATTGGCGCTCCGGATCAGAATTACTGGACTGTAGAATATGTCCCATCGCTTCACACAGCCCGTTTTGGCACATATGGAAGAGGTATCTGGGATTTTATTGTTGACACTACCGCCACTAAAATCAATGAGTCATTCGCAATGAACCACAAAACGATTTCTGTTTTTCCGAATCCTGCCAATGCAAAAATTAATGTTGAAATTAACATGGAAAATAATCATCCAATCGAAATCAATATTTATGATTTGTCGGGAAAACTGATAAAAAATATTACCAATGGCGATGCGAATGGGGTAATTATTAATATATCCGATATCCCTTCTGGGATTTATCTGATAAATATCATGGGCAAAACAAAAATATTTACAGAAAAAATAATCATACAACATTAGTTTTTTCTAATTTTACTTCGTAATAATTGCTCTATGAGTATTCACAGTTTTCCATCGAAATTATTAGAGAATGCAGTATTTGAATTTGCAAAGCTTCCCGGGATAGGGAAAAAGACCGCATTGAGATTAGTGCTGCATCTTTTAAAACAAGATGCCAAAGAGGTAAATTCATTTGGAAATGCAATCATTCAACTCAGAAACGAGATTAAATTCTGTACGGAATGCCATAATATTTCTGACTCAGAAATCTGCGATATCTGTTCAAATCCTTCAAGGGAAAAACAAACAGTCTGTGTTGTAGAAAGCATCAGAGATGTGATGGCTATAGAAAACACGCAGCAATATAAAGGGGTGTATCATGTTCTCGGAGGTATTATTTCTCCAATGGATGGCATTGGCCCCAAAGACCTGAATATTGATTCGCTTGAACAAAAAATTGCAGAAGGAAACATTAAAGAGATTATTCTTGCTTTAAGCACAACGCTTGAAGGGGATACCACCAATTATTACATATTTAAAAGGATCGGTAAATATCCCATTGAGGTTACAACCATTGCACGCGGCGTGTCTATCGGCGATGAACTGGAATATACGGATGAGATCACCCTGGGCCGGTCTATACTCAACAGGGTGCAGTTTGAACCCAGTGTTGCAAGGTAAGAGCAGTATAAATCATTTGGGCTGTACCTGATCAGGATTGTCTAAATTGTCGCTTCCTTTTGAAACGCTGACACCCAACCCAAAAGATTTTAATATTATTCGTATATAAAAAACCGGATTAGGCTTGAAAGCCTGATTTTCTCCAAGGTTTATTTTTTTGATACCGACATCCACTCCTATATCAAATGTAAATTTTTCATTAAAATTCATCTGGTAACCGGCGCCCAGAATCAGTCCGTAACCAATACCGCCCTGCTGGATATGGTACATCGCATTTTGAGGATTCATTATACTATATGTAAGTGTTTTGATTTTAATTTCATTTTTTTTCACCTGCGTATTATTTAAGTTTGCCCCGAACACGAAAAAAGGATTGAATATTTTATTTTTCCCGAAAACCTGGTAATAACATAAATTAAACTCAAACCTGGATTCATAGCCGTAAATACCGCATTCAACATATACCGGATCAGTAAAAGAGGTGACTGAATCCGTTTTCAGCATAAAAACATCTGTGGTCTTTAGCTTTGCCGTGTTCATCTCAAAATACAGGGCCGACCTGTCAGAAAAATGATACCTGGCTAAAAATCCAACCATAAATGAAATATCATATTTCATATTTTGCGGAAGAGAAGTAGAATCGTAGGTATAGTTGTAGTTATTTAAAACCGGCCGTATCAGAGTCTGATAATAAGTATTATTTGGATTTAAAATATTGTAGATGCTGTTAGTTCCTGTGCCGTTGTAATAATTGGCCGTATATTTATTTGCAAAATATGCGCCTGTTTCTCCTCCGAAAAATAAGCCTTTCATATCCTGCCCCGATTTCCATTTGTTTTTTGATTTACTGTTTGATTTGTAATCTTTCTTACTTTTATCTTTCTCTGTAATATAATGAATTTTGGAAATCTCAAGCACGGGTTGCAGGGTTCCTGTTAATTCTTTTTCATCTTTTGTAAAATCCCAGAATATCATTTTATTTTTTCCGCGGCTCACTTTTCTGAAATCGCCGGAAATCATTCTTGGAATATAGGTTTTCCCCGCATCGCTTTTAAACCTGAGTTTTATATCATACGCCTGGTGCGGAAGCGTATTCACAAGATCATACGTAACCACTATTTTATTATCTTTTTTATAGAAATTCACATTGGATATTTCCTGGGAAAATGATACCAGGTATAAAACAAGAAGCAGGATTAAAATTAAATATTTTTGAATCAAACTAATTATCATTTCGATTTATGGTTATCGTAAAAAAGCGACTACACTAAGGTTACAATATAAAATGTAACAATTAAATATTCATAAAAACACAAATGCTTAATCATTCTATAATTCGACCTTGGCCTGCCATGAGCTTGACGAATGGCTCATTATGACGAATGATTGAAAGTCATGCTGAGCGGAGTCGAAGCATGACACGGGGTTGTATATTTTAATTATTAAATTCATGAACTATAGAAGTTAATTTTGCATTGTTTTTTATATTTTTGCAAAGATATTAATTTAATGAATACATTAACTTCAGACTTTAAACTTTAAACTTTAAACTGCCCCATGAATGCAATGCCGTTGGTAATAGGAGCAATACTTGTGTTTGTGCTTGCGTATCGTTTTTATTTCAGTTTTATCGCTGCAAAAGTTGCCGTATTAAATGATTCGAGAATCACCCCGGCAAACCGTTTGTATGACGGACAGAATTATTACCCGATGAGCAAGTGGGTGCTGTTTGGCCATCATTTTGCAGCCATTGCAGGAGCCGGCCCGTTAGTAGGCCCGGTGCTCGCGGCGCAGTTCGGCTATTTCCCCGGTTTTCTCTGGATGCTGGTCGGAGCTGTAGTTGCAGGAGCGGTACATGATTTTGTAATACTCGCCGCTTCGATTGAGCATGATGGAAAATCTCTCGCTGAAATAGCGAAAAAAGAAATCAGCAAGGTGAGCGGAGTTACAGCTTCTTTTGCAATTCTGCTGATCATCATTGTTGCATTGGCAGGCCTCGGCCTTGTTGTTGTCAATGCCCTTGCCGAAAGTTCGTGGGGAACATTCACCATTGCTTCCACAATTCCCATTGCGGTATTTATGGGAATCTGGATGTTTAAATTCAGAAAGGGAAAAACAACGGAAGCAACAGTGATAGGCGTTGTATTGCTAACCTTGAGTGTAATTTTCGGAAGGTATATACCTCATTCTTCATTCGCTTCGTGGTTCACATTCGATCATAAGACGTTAACCATTCTGATTGCTCTTTATGGTTTCTGCGCATCGGTTTTGCCGGTCTGGCTGTTGCTCTCGCCCAGAGATTATTTAAGTTCTATCATGAAACTTACCGTTATCGCCATGCTGGCTATAGGCATAATCATTGTAGCTCCCGATATGAAAATGCCGGCATTCACAAAGTTCATCCATGGCGGCGGCCCGATTATACCCGGCACATTATTTCCGTATCTTTTTATAACCATTGCCTGCGGCGCAATTTCAGGATTTCACTCGCTGGTAAGTTCAGGTACCACACCCAAAATGCTGATGAAAGAATCGCATATCAAAACCATTGCCGTTGGTTCTATGTTATCAGAAGCCGTAGTGAGCATACTTGCCCTGATCGCTGCATCCAGTCTTTTCCCGCTCGATTATTTCCAGATCAATGTTCCGGCAGATAAATTTGCAGCGCTCTTACCGCAGCTTCATGAGATGGGATTCACGGCAACAAACCTAGTGCAATTATCAAAAGATGTGGGCGAACAGATTGCCGGGCGCACAGGAGGCGCAGTATCCCTTGCTGTGGGTATGGCCCAGATTTTTTCTTCAATACCTGGATTGAGCGGGCTCATGTCTTACTGGTATCATTTTGCCATCATGTTTGAAGCATTGTTTATTCTTACAACTATTGATGCAGGAACAAGAATAGGAAGATTCGTACTCCAGGAAGCGCTTGGAAAAGTGTACAAACCATTCGGCAGAACAAACTGGTTGCCGGGTAACCTCATCACAAGTTTTTTCATTGTCTCAGCCTGGGGATATTTCATATATACGGGCAGCGTATCTACCATCTGGCCGATGTTTGGAACTGCCAATCAATTATTGGCCACTATAGCCCTGGCTGTTGGTACGAGTTTTGTTATTAACAGGGGCCGTGCAAAATATGCCTGGGTAACTATTATCCCAATGATCTTTGTCGGGATCACAACGCTGACAGCAGGAGTGAAAAACATATTGAATATTTATCTGCCCCAACTGAGTGTTGAAAAAACAGTTGTGCAGGGTTCCATAAATTTGATTCTTACATTGCTTATTATGGCTTGCGTAGTAATAATTATTTCTGATGCGTTGCCAAGATGGGTGAAGGCTGTTAGGAAAAAAGTTTGAGGTTTGAGGTTTGAAGTTTGAAGTTTGGATGCAAGTTGCATGATACCATGCCTACCGGCAGGCAGGAAACAACTATCCTGCCACCTGCCTCCTGCCACCTGCCTCCTGCCACCTGCCTCCTGCCTCCTGCCTCCTGCCTCCTGCCTCCTGCCTCCTGCCTCCTGCCTCCCTCACCCACCACCTGTTGCGTAACATTTTTTTTGTTCAAAAATTATCAGTTACTTATAGCGCTCACGTTTTTATTTACTTTATCTTTACACTTAATGTTAGTGAATAAATCAATTTTTGAATTTTATTCCTTATGAAAAAACTAATATTTTTAATCAGTCTTTTTATTTTATCTTTTTGTACTATATCACAAACGATTGTTTTTGATCGTACTTACCCTGGAAATTATAACGGTTGGACAACAGGTAGCTCAATTAAACAGACTCTGGACAGCGGGTACATTGTTTCAGGTTATGCTGGTCAACCAGGTGATTTTAGAATTCTTCGGTTAAATAAATATGGTGATACATTATGGACAAAAATTTATGGCGGGCCTCTTAATGATGGATCTAAAGAAATCAGCCTGGTACCAAATGGGGGATACATTGTTGCAGGTACAAGAGACTGGTATTTTAACCAAAACAATCAGGTTTTTGGAGATGTTTGGATACTCAGACTTAATGAAAACGGAGATACCCTTTGGACTAAAACATATGGGGGGCCTTATCAAGATTGTGCCAATTCAGTAAAAGCAACAGCTGATAATGGTTTTATTGTTTGTGGAGTGAAAGACAATCAATATATTAATGGGTTCTCCTATATATGGGTACTAAAATTAGATGCTAATGGCGACACTATATGGACAAAATCTCTCAGGTTACCAAGTAGTCCATACTTACAGGAAGCATCGAGTATAATTCAGGACTTAGATGGAGGGTATGCCCTAACTGGTACTACTGATGGAGGGTCTTATACGTATAGCGATATTTTTATAATTAAATTGAAAACAAATGGCGATACGCTTTGGCAGAAGAAAATCAATGGATATAAGGGAGAATGCATAATTCAAACACCCGATAGTGGTTATGTAATTACAGGAAGGGGTGATTTTGCCGGAGGTATTACGGCTAAACTCGATCATCAGGGAAATTTATTATGGGTTGAGAGTATGTTTAACTTTTATCCGATAGGTATAGTTCAAAGTATTGATGAAGGAATCGCTGTAACTGGATATACAATTCAGGGAACAGATTTAGCTACCCGTGATACCTGGTTATACAAAATTAGCCATAATGGAGATAGTTTGTGGGCAAGGAACCTTAGCTTGCCAGGTGCTGATATCCCGAATTCAATTACATCAACTTTTGATGGCGGTTATGCTATAACTGGTGGTCCATCTTGCAGAGTAATTAAGTTGACACCAAATGGAGATACTATCTTAAATAATGAAACTCAAAAGGCTTGTGAATATAATTTATTCTGCCATCCAAATCCATTTTACAGTCAAACAATAATTCATTTTTCTACTCCATTAAATCAAAAGGACGGAGTTACGGTTGATGTATTTAATTCATTAGGCATTTTAGTTCAACAGTTAAATCAACAGTATTTATCAAATTCAAATAATACAGTTTTATTTGACGCATTTTCATTACCCGCAGGAGTTTACTATTATTCTGTGAAGGCCGGTACATTTAATTTGTTTAATAAAATGGTTTTAATAAAATAATACTGCTTATCCGTTTCACTCAAGTAAATGTTTTAAATAACGTAGAAACCAACAGGCTTTCATGAACATTTTGAATAATAATTTGATAAACCTTCATAAACCCTTGAAAAATCAGCAACTCAATAGTAAAGTACTT
>JACREX010000051.1 GCA_016212695.1 Bacteroidia bacterium | reverse complement strand
GATTGAACCTTATATATCAACAATTGGTTTTAACCTTATATTGGCCTGCCCTTTAAGCAATGGTTCGCAACCGCTGACAGTAATTGAAACACAATTCAACCAGTTAAATGCAGAAAATTCTGCATTAAGGCTGCGTTTCGATAGTGTGGTGAATATCCTCGACAGGGGGCAAACTGCATTATTAATAAGCATGATCCATGGCAACACTAGCGAGGGGCAGTTGAAAAATAAGCTTCTTACAAATTCACCTTTATCTGATAATGTGATATTTGAATTGATAAGCAGCAATAAATTGGCTCCGGGCAATTTCAAAAATGTGATGAGCAAAAACCTGCCTGTTACAAAAACAGTTGAACCTGCATTCCTCGAAAAAATAACGCAACTGCCTCCAGGCATTGCAGACCTGTTGATAAAGCTGCACGGAAACAATCCGGGCGTGGTTACGCTGGCATCCATTCAACGTGAGTTAGACAGAAACAATATCACACAAAAAGAAATCATGGCCCGGCTTACAAGAATATATATTGACAGCAGTCAAACCGATAAAGCCATTCAGTTATTGGAGACCCAGAATGATGCAGGGTCAAAACAGACGCTTATATCTTCGCTCATTGCAGAAAACAGGCTTGCAGAGGCTTCAACCCTGTTAAGCAGTTTTATTCCTGCCGATGACGACGAAGCAGATTGGGTTACTGTAAACAATATCCTGTTATCATTACAAACGCAGGGCAAAACCATTTACGACCTGAACGGCGATCAGACACTGCAGCTCCGTGATATTGCAACAACATGCCCCGCAGGGCTTGCAGCCATGAATGCCCAGTCTTTATTACGAATAGTCTTTAACGATAAATTCATTCCCTGCCCTGACGATACTCTGAGTACTGCCAGATATAGTAATACTTCTGAAAATATTTTCGATTTCCCTGTTGTTGATGAAGAAAATATTTTCTTAGGAGATAATTATCCGAACCCCTTTAATCACAAAACAGTAATTCCGTATTATTTACCGGAAGGCTTGTCTGCTGTTATGCAAATAAAAGATGTTAATGGCAGGATACTTTCTGAATTCTCTTTGAAAACCGGCAAAAATCTTTTGGAAATTGATACGGAAGTTTGGGCTGCCGGTGTATATTACTACAGTCTTGTTTCAAATGGAGAAACACTCGAAAATAAAAAAATGATGTTAGTTAAATAATATTAAGTAATAATATGACAAACATTTTTGTGGGTTGTCCCTTTAGGGATTAAAGGGCGAGCGTGGTAAAAATTAAATAAACATACACATGAAACGTATATTTTTTTTCCTGATTTTATTATCTCCATATTTCTGTTATTCCCAGGTATGGAAATCCTTTGGGGTAGACAGTTTGTATATTCCCGGTAATCCGGAATCGTTTGTATCAACCTTTAAAGTGATAAACAACAATCTTTTTGTTTCGGGTAGGTTCGGAAAATCATCTACACAAGATATTAAATGTATTGCTATTTGGGATAGTATTAACTGGCATCCACTTGCAGAAGGATTACAGGGTTGGGGGATTTCAATTCAATTGTTTCAAAATAAAATATATACTGGTGGTAATTTTATATACGCTGGTAATAATGTAAATAACACCACTTATTTAGCCTGTTGGAACGATACTGTATGGCAACCTGTCGGTAGCATTGGTTCGCCCAACAGTTGGGTAGAGGCAATATCATTTAAAAATATGCTTTACATTGGAGGCGGATTTGGTGGATTTGGTTACACTGGACCAAATGCAACTTCTTTTAATTGTATTGCAGCCTGGGATGGCGCTCAATGGCACCATGTAAATAATTTTGACAATGGTATTTCGGCTTTTACAATTTACAATAATGAACTTTATGCGGGTGGTTATTTTTCCGTTATTTCAGGCGCTCCCAATTATTGCGTAGGTATAGCCCGCGATGATGGCGCCCAATGGCATGATGTAGGCGGCGGTCTTGGTGGCTATGTAAAAACATTACTGGCTGATACAATTAATAATGTGCTCTATGCCGGTGGCGTTTTCTCTGTTGCAGGTTATTTATCAGGCGACAGCCTGTCTCCAAATCCTGTTCCTGTTCGTAACATTGCCAAATGGGATGGCGCTCAATGGAGCGATGTTGGGGGTGGTTTTAATTATGATGTTTATACGTTGTGTTTATACAGAGGTGAGTTATATGCAGGCGGCTGGTTCGATACTGCAGGTACGCAGCGTATTCCACATCTTGCAAAATACAATGGCAGCAACTGGGAATCCGTTGGTAGCGGCGTTGATGGTATTGTTCAATCTTTAATTGTATATAAAGACGAATTATATGTTGGAGGTGGTTTTAAACATGCCGGCGGCCTGGCTTCATCATGTATTGCAAAATGGTACATTCACCCGGATAGTGTTTTCATTGGTAATGGAGAATTGAAAATGGAAAACGTACCGGAATTAAAGGTTTATCCGAACCCAACAAACGGAAATATAACAGTAGAATTTATTTTACCGCAACCGGAAAAAGCAGTTCTGAAAATTTACAATTCCAAAGGAGAGTTGTTTCGCAAGTTTATTATTTTGGATAGAGAAAGCAAAAAAGATATTGATACATCAAAATGGGCAAAAGGAGTGTATTATTGTGTGCTGGAACAGAGGAATAAAAGGCTTTTGCAGGTTAAATTTATTGTTGAATAATTGAAGCCTTATTGGCAAGTCCCGTAAGATTGGTAACGTGAATCTAAAACTTAGTAATAAATTCCAAATCTGAAATCCTAAATCGTAAATTCCCATGAGACTTCTTCTGATAAGTAATTCCACCAATGCCGGAGAGGCTTATCTCGATTATCCGAAATTCAATATCAGGGAATTTCTGAGTGATTCGAATGTTCGAATGTTTGATATTCACAACTTAGCGAAGCGAATTAATTACTACTCACTAATCTGAAATCACAATTTTTAAACTATCCGTATCCCCGCAATAAGTATGTCATCCAGTTGCGGCCTTTCGTTCCGCCAGTTTTTGAATATTCTGATCAACTCTTCTTTTTGCTCCGGCATGGGGAGTTTGTGAATTTTTAAAAGCGTATCCTTAAAGTTTTTTACAAGAAATTTTTTCCCTTTTTCTCCGCCAAACTGATCGGTAAATCCATCAGTGAAAAGATAAATAACATCGTTTTTCTGCAGTTCCAGTTCATGATTTTTAAATGAATAATGGTCGGGGGTGACGCCCCCGATGGCCGAATTATCTGCTTCGGTAATCAAAAGGGTATCATTCCTGATCAGGTACAGATCGCGGTTGGCGCCGGAGAAATAGATTTTGTTGTCCGTTTTGCAGATGGCGCATAACGAGATGTCCATTCCGTCTAAGTTGTCAATTTTTTGTTCGTCTTGCCTGAGCGATGCCTTTACCAGGTGATTCAGTTCGTTCAGTATCCCTGCGGGCTGCCGTAATTTTTTCTCGTAAATGATTTCGTTAAGCAGAATATTTCCTACAAGGCTCATGAATGCGCCGGGTACTCCGTGGCCGGTACAATCCACCACCGCGATATATATGGCGTTGTTCACTTCGTCTATCCAGTAGAAATCGCCGCTCACAATATCTTTGGGCCGGTAATAAATAAAATATTCCGGCAGTAATTTTTGAATGTATGCATCTTCGGGAAGAATGGCCGCCTGGATGCGCCGGGCATATTCAATGCTCGATGTGATTTCGAATTTCTGTTTTTCAATTTCTTTATTGAATAATTTCAATTTGTGGTTAACCTTTTTCTTCTGCCGTATCTGGATGAATAAGCTTATAAGGAAGATCACCAAAATCAATATACCTATGGCGGCAAATGTAATCAATAAGCGTTGCCATTTAATTTCAGACGAATACAATTCTATTTCCTGTTCCTTGCGTTCTATCTGCGATTTCGACTCGATCTCGGAGATCTGTTTATGCATGTCTTCGTTAAAAAGTTCTTCTTTGCAGCGCGTGTATTCCCTGTAATAATCGAAGGCGAGTTCATATTTCTTCATATTATTGCATATCTCGCTTAGCGCGTAGTAACAATTTTTTTGCGCCGGCAAAAGTTTCAGGCTGTCGGCTATGGCAAGGCTTTTATAATAATACGCAAGGGCATCGGGGGAGTTATTCAGTTTATCGTAGGTCTGGCCAATATACAAATAGGTATTGGTGAGCCCTTCTAAGAAATGGTTTTTTTCTTCTATCGTCCTGCATTTTTCAAACAGGTCGAGCGCAGGCCTGTAATCTTCATTATCGAAATAGATGCGCGCCAGGTTGAAGTATGAGTTTGCAAGGCCCTTCACATCTCCCGATTCTTTTTTCAGGTCTATGGATTTCTTGAAATGCTCAATGGCTTTTTCAAAATCACCATTGTAATAATAGCAGTTTCCGATATTGTTAAGCGAAACGGCAATTCCCTTTTTGTCGTTTAGTTTTTGATTGATCTTTAGTGCGGAATGATAGTATTCCATCGCTTTATCATAGTTTTTAAGTTCGTCGTAAACCACCCCGATGTTGTTGAGCGACTTCACTGTTTTTTCGTCGTTTTTTATTTTTTCATATATCTTTAATGATTTCTGGTACGATTCCAGCGCCAGATCATATTTGCCCTGGTAATAATAAACAATACCTATATGATTAAAGGTAACAGCCATTCCTTCGGGATTGGCAATATTTTCATACATGGATTGAGCTATCATGAATGTACGGATTGCCTTGGAGTATTTTCCCTGTGTCTGATACAGCCTGCCTAATAAAATGAAAGATTGCACTGTTTTTTCTTTTTCGTCTAATTCCCGTGAAAGAGCAATCGCATCAGTGATATATTCATAGCTTTTTCCCGGATTTTGGGTCAATGTGAGTTCAGACAACTTTTGAAGCAGGCTGATTTTTTCGGTTCCTTTGCATTTGTCAATTTTTTTTAAAAGGCTGTCTGTTTCGCTTTTTTTCTGAGCTGCAGAGATGCTGTAAATTAATATCAGGATACAAATCTTCAGGGTTGTTATAAGTCGAAATTTCATTTTAATTTGGGACTAAAGTCCCTTCTTTATTGATTATCATGTGTAACCACGCCATTAATGGCGTGGTTATTAAAACACTTGCCATTGTGGGCTTTAGCCCCCGATCTATATCGGAGCAAGCCCTGTTTTGCTAATAATACGGTTACATTTTTTTCAGGAAAAAATTCCGGTTGAATACAATGTGTAACCCGTAAGAATAATCAAAGTTTTTTTCATATAATTCGTAATATCCTTCAAACCTCAGTTCAAGCCGGATGTCTTTATATATTTCTTTTTTAATGCCGATCTTTGTCAGAATAATCTGGTTATGCGGTTCCAGGAAAAAGGAATATTTTGTAGAGACGGACTGGAAGAGAGGCTCTCCCCTTGGAGCGATAAAGTAAGTTCCGTCCCAGTATCCTGCTGATAAATTGAGATATTTTGTGTTTACCCATGCATCGGAATAAATTCCATAACCGTCAATATACGCCAGCGCCTTGTATGGCGAAATATCATTGAACGATACAAAATAACTATTGACGCCGCATGATTTCAGGAAAGTCTGTTTCAGCCTGTATTCAAACGAAATCCCGCCGGCAAGGTTAACTAAGGTTTGCATATGTATGCCGTAGGTCGAATCTATTTGTCCTCCTTTGTGTGCCGCTAATCCCTGGAGCGGAACCGAAATCCGGATATTGCTTCCTGTATCTGTAAGAAACAACTGGTTTGTTGTGCCCACCGTAAATTCTTCTTTGAACGGATCTCCCCAGAAAATCATTTTTTCCCAGTTCATCCATAAATCAGATTTGAAATGTTTCAGATGGGTTATTATCTGTATGCCGCTCTCGTAATTATTCATAAAATGTAGTTCCGGTTTATAAATGGGTTCTATCAACCCGTGATTGTAGCCGCTGTAGAGTGTACCCATCAGCACATCTAATCCTTTAACAACATTCACCTGAAACGAAAATGCCGGGAATACCTGTGTGAAATCATCTTTTCCCGAATATTTTAAAAAATGGATTCCTGCAATAAGCTTGCTGTTGTGGCTGGGATAAAATACAAGTTGCGGTTTGATCATGGTTCCCAGGATGGTATAGCCATCTTCGAGAGCGCTGAAATATTCATTGTTCTTAAAGAAGTTGGCATTCTCTATCCGGAAAAATAATTTATTGCTGTCGGCCGGGTTAATAGTTTTGTCTGTTTTAAAGATTTCGTTAAAATCCTGTGCCGCTAAGGAATTTGTAATAATCAACAGTGTGATAAAAAGGAAAAATATTTTCATGAAAATAGATTTATGACTGCGCCAAAAGTAAAGATAATTCTTGGGTTATGCAAAAGCGGAAGTGAGAGAAGAAAATTGTAAAACCAAAACCGTACACTTCGACTACTTCGACAGGCTCAATAGCCGAGGCTCAGTGTTCGGTTAAATCGTAAATAATATTCCGTCAGGGTTTATACTTGGCCTTTGCAAGAATTTTTTGATAATCATTGTCATTCATTAATTCTGCTATAGTCACATTCGGATTATTCTTCATATAGGCGCACACGATTTGTCTGCCGAGCCACACGCAGGCTCTTCCCGGTGATTTTTGCGTGAAGCCGGAAGTAAAGGGGCCTTCGTCGGTATATTTTTTTATCGAAAGAAAATCATTGATGAACAATTGTTTTTTTTCCACTAAGTAAGTCCACATTTCGCTTTCATTTTTTTCGCACCATTTCAATTGTTTTTCTGTAAAGCCCATCTTTAGCGTATCGTGTTCTGTGGGCAGCATTGCGTCAGCAAAGTACATTACCTTACCCTGATAAATTATAGTATTGATCAGGTTATCGCTCTCGGCGCTGAAAGGAAATTCTGCCTGCGCCCATGCAACCATGCAGTCGCTTGGGATCTTCGCCTTGTGCATTTTTACACGTATATACATGGGCAGTACAAGCCTTTTGTAAAAGTCGCAGTTTTTACCCAAATATTTATCCAGCCCGATACCCAATATATTTTCTGCAGTTACAACAGACTGGTTGAAGCCTGAAATATACGTGTAAATAGCGGGAACAGTTTTATTTGGGAAATAATATTTGTAATGTTTAAAGGCCATGGTGAGTTTTTTTTCAAGCTCATCCACATCCGGAAATACTTCGTTGCATTTTCTGTACACTTCGTTAATTGTGTAGTCTGTGATGAATCCTTTAAGATATTCGGGATACGATCGCTGGTACGGGCTTCCTATGGTAATGATTTTATTGCTGTACAGGTCAAAGAATGCTCCATATTTTTTTGATAATTTCGGGACATAATCGGCGATACTGTCAAGTTTAATGGCAAACAAATCTTTTTCAAACCGATGGATTTTAACCTCGGCTTTTATATTTGAAACATCAATATCAAAGGTATTGCTTTTGCAGCCGGCAAAAAAAACAGACAGGATCAGGATTAAAAATTTCAGATAAGATATCCGGAGCCGGATATGGAACAGGAGATTCTTTATGTGTGTGTGCTTTTTCATAACCGCAAAATAGCAATAATAAACAAATGCCGGGCAAAAATATTAATTTCAGAACAAAGTTTTTTTAATTCTTATAATTTTTTACTTACTTTGTCCTGAATTTTGAAAATCAATAACTAAAATTTATAATTATGAAAAGGTATATTGTTATCCCGTTGTTAATTTTATTAGCAGGCCAGTTATCTGCGCAGAAAAAATATTCAGGCGGCTTGTATGCCTCTACAGGGTTATCATGGATGTCTCCGGAAAATGTAAAACTTGTCGAGAATTCAGGAGCAGGGTTAGCCTATAAGATAGGCGCGGAATTAGACATTAATGCCAATGATAATTTTGCATTTTGCCTGTCAATGCAATATGGCCAGAACAGGGCAAGCGTTTCTTTTATAGATACCGTTAAAACTTTTAAGACTACAGATGGAGATTATTTTATTAAACCCAAAACCAAAATTTCCTATAAACTTAATTTTGTAGATGTTCCTGTTTTTTTAAAATTTAAGACCAATGAAATCGGGTATATTACATATTTGCTTAAAGCCGGAGCTATTACAAGCATCGGGCTTACTCCCCGCGGAACGTTTGTGGGAACAAACAGTAGCAATCAGGAAGAATCTGTTGCTGATGCTATTGTTTCAAAAGAAGTTACTCCAATCAACTTTGGCGTTATTCTCGGGGGCGGCATAGAATATAATTTCGGCGCAAATGCAAAATTATTGATTGAATTGAACTATAACAGGAATTTAATTGATAACCTTATGACCGAAACATGGAAAAACGGCGCAGAAATAAATCCTGTAGCGCGGCTCAATACCGTTGAATTAAAAGTGGGGATTCTATTTTAAACACAACATATTTATATAATTATAAATCCCAATTCAAAAAACGCCTGAGTTGGGATTTGTTATTTTAATCATACTATGAAAATCGCATTAGCACAATTAAATTATCACATCGGGAATTTTAAAGCCAATTCGGAAAAGATTATTGCCGCCATAAAACAGGCAAAGTCTTCCTGTGCGGATTTGGTGATATTTTCAGAACTTTCGGTTTGCGGTTATATCCCGCAGGACCTTCTTGAACAAAAAGATTTTTTCGAACAATGCGAAAAAACAATTCATTCGCTTGCCTCTCATTGTACAGGCATTACAGCTATTGTGGGCGCACCAAGCATAAACAATGATACAAAGGGAAAGAAGTTGTATAATTCCGCCTATGTGCTTTCTGATGGAAAAATAAAAAACATCTTTCACAAAACGCTTCTGCCCACATATGATATTTTTGATGAATACAGGTATTTTGAACCGAACACAGAATTTAAACTTTTAGAACTTAAAGGGAAAAAAATTGCGGTAACCATTTGCGAAGACCTGTGGGACGATCAGAAATTCGATAATGCTTTTGCAAAGGGAAAACTTTATAAGATTTCCCCTATGGAAGAACTGATAAAGCAGAAGCCTGATTTTATCATAAACATTGCAGGATCTCCTTTTTCGTATAACCAGGAAAATGCCAGGAAAGAAATTTTAATATCCAATGCAACCCGGTATAAGTTGCCGGTTTTTTATATAAATCAGGTTGGCGCCCATGCGGAACTTGTTTTCGATGGCGGATCAGGAGCGATCAATTCAAAAGGGGATGTCATCGCTCAGTTAAAGCATTTTGAAGAAGACTTTACCGTTATTGACCTGGACGAAGTAGAAAAGAGCAAGCCTGTCGCCTGTGAGCCGGAGTCAATAACAGAAAAAATTCATGACGCATTGGTTCTGGGCATCAAAGATTATTTTGGAAAATCCGGTTTGAAAACCGCTGTACTCGGACTTTCAGGGGGCATTGATTCTGCAGTAACATTAGTTCTGGCGGCAAGGGCGTTAGGCGCCGATAATGTCAGAGCGCTCCTGTTGCCTTCAAAATTTTCTTCAGATCATTCCATAACCGATGCAGTGAAACTTGCCGAAAACACGGTCGTGAAATATGAGATTATAAATATTCAAAATATTGTTGACAGCGTTGAAAATTCTTTAATGCCTCTGTTTAACAATACCGGTCTAGATATTACAGAAGAGAATATTCAGGCCCGCGCCAGGGCTGTTTTGTTAATGGCGGTTTCCAATAAATTTGGGAATATTTTATTGAACACATCCAACAAAAGCGAGGCGGCAACCGGCTATGGAACGTTGTACGGCGACATGTGCGGCGGCTTGTCTGTTCTTGGCGATCTGTACAAAACAGATGTGTATATTTTAGCGCATTTTATTAACAAAGACGAAGAGATCATCCCTCAGAATATCATCGTTAAGCTGCCATCGGCTGAGCTGCGGCCCGATCAGAAAGATTCCGATTCATTGCCCGAATATGATATACTGGATAAAATACTTTTCAATTATATTGAATTGAAAAAATCAGAATCAGAGATTGTGGAACAAGGTTTTGATAAAGCTATGGTTTCAAAAGTCATCCGGCTTGTGAATAGCAATGAATACAAGCGGTTTCAGGCGCCGCCTATTTTGCGGATATCGTCAAAGGCTTTTGGTTTTGGAAGGAGAATGCCGATTGTTGCAAAATTTTGAATAGCAAAAGGAAACAGGATGAAGCAGCAGCAAACAGTTAACGATTTATCGTCGTATAATAAATTTCTGAATGTATTTTTTATTTTCTGATACCACATGAAGAATATACATACCATCTGGTAAAAATGAGACATCAACAGGTTCTTTTGTTGATTTTATTTTTTTATTGCCCGATATTTTTCTCCCAAGCATGTCTATAAAAAATAGTTCTCCGTATGAAAAAGAAATATCTGAAAACTTCAGGTAAATCAGGTTTTGAGCAGGGTTGGGATATATGTTCAGTAAATTATTGTCTATAAAATTTTCTTTCACACCCCCTGTATTCTGATAGGTCATTTCTGCTGTATTTGTAGCAATTGCAGGGTTAAAATCAAAGAAAATATGGGCTTTGTTATCAATCTGCGTACCGAGCGGAGTGTTATTCTTTATTTTAATGGAGTATTGAACAAAACCATTGCTCAATAGTAAATTGCTGTTACTGTCTGGAAGCATAATGTTGTGAAACGAAAATTTAAGAACCGGTCGCGGCTGGGAATTTATTACATTTAGCTGAACCGGGTGACTGTATGCTGTAAGACGAAGCGAACCTAGGTCAAGGCTGGGATCAAGAGTGTCCATAATAATAATATCATAAGCCTCTGCAGTGCCTGTGTTCTGAAAATGGATAGTATAGGTAAGAGGCACTGGTGTGCTTGTATTGGCCGGACTCACCTGTTTGTCGTTCGGATCAAAAGAATTTACAACAGGATAACATGCATGGAAAATATTATTGCTTGTATCATTGTCTCCACCCTTTGGCAGCATCTTAACCGTAAAACAAACAGTCTGTCCCGATAAACCGGATGTATCCGTCAATAGAGCCAATGGTATATACAAAGGGGATTCATTATTGAAATCATTGATAATCCAGACACAGGAATCATCATATATCTGTGTGGGCTGCGGACTTGAGCTCACAAAGGAAACCAAAGGATCAAGGTATAATGTAACAAAGCCGGTAAACGGTTGGCAGGAAAGGTTCCATGCATTGATTCCTGCGTTTGTAATTCGCCCGGGCCGGAACCGGGTACTGTTCATTATTACTGCCATATCGAAGCCCTGAGTGCAGTTCATTCCGAAATTATTTTCCTGCGACGGGAAAGAGTCAGACACAGTGTAATATGAAAAGGGGCAACTGAGAACATAACCATCGGAAACAGATGATTCCAGCCTGATTGTATAGGTAAGTTCCGAGGGAACATCGAATGCATAAAAACCACTGGGATTGGTATAAGTTATGGCAACCAGTTCCTGAAAATACCATAATGAAACAGGTCTTCCCCCGATACCCTGTTCAAAAGGATCCTTCACACAATTGTTATTTATGTCGTTAAAAATCCATCCCGTAATCATGCTGCATGTATCGGAAACCAGTACCATATTTTGTTTTATCAGAGTGTCGGATATCAGCGATGGCGCAGCTGATATTGCCCTTACTGTGTACTGTCCGGGAGTAGTGTAAGTGTGGGAGAAATCTGTAGAAAAATAACCGGCAGGAAAGTCAATATTTTTATAAATAACAGTATCTGTCCCGTCTCCGAAATGGATGGAAAAAATCAGGGTGTCTTCATCCTGTGTATTCAGGTATTCTCCGGTAAGATAAAAATGCGCGGAATAGGGAGAATGGCAATGGGCTGTTCCGGAAGAATCGGTAATATTCAGTATATGGCAAAATTCCCCTTCGTTTTCAAAGCCAGTAAACGTGGCCGTGATGGCGCTCCTGTAACCCGCAGTCCATCCATGCCGGGCATCAATGAAATCAATACACAATGGTTCAGGTATGATGCTGTCTTTGATCTGCCAGGTTATTCCGCCATCTGTGGTTTTATACATATATTTTCCGGCAAAATAGCCCGTTTTTTTATCAGCAAAACAGAATTTAGCATCATATAATATTTCAATATTCAGGCTGTCCCATGTTTCCCCTCCATCGTATGTCCTGTAAAATTTGTTTAGCGGGCCGGCTGCAAAACCCGTATCATAGCAGGTAAACCAGAGACCTGTTATCTCTTCCGCAGGGTTGTCCGGATTGGTAACAGACAGTTTGTTTTCCCAGTTGTTCCCTCCATTCGTGGTTTTCAGCAGGTACCCTTTTGTGTAATTATTATTATTTCTGGCTGCCGCATATCCGGTGTCGCCGGCTGTGAAATATACAGAAACAAATGAAAGGGTGTCCATCTGCGATTGTAATATCCAGTGGCTCCCGGCATCGTAAGTTTTATAAAGAGCATCGTTGGTAGCAATATACCCGGTATGATCATCCGTAAAAAAAATATCCTGCATATCTCCATGCTGAATATCGTAATTGATGGTCCATGTAGCGCCTGCATCAGTGGTTTTATAAGAATACGGTATGTACGTGTTTTTACTGTTCCCGATAAGAACTCCTTCATTTATATTAAAAAAGTGGGCATCTCTCAGATAAACATTAATAAATGTTTTCTTTAAATTCCAGGTAAATCCTCCGTCAGCCGAAGAATAGAGAAATCCGTTGCTGTAATCTTTTGACCCCACAAGATAACCTTTCATGATATCAAAAAATTGAATATGGTACCATTCGGTTTTATTGTCGAAACTATAGGGTGCCCAGTGCTGGCCTGCATCTGTGGTTTTTACAAGCAGGCCATTTTCACCGCATACAAAACCGATTTCTCCGGATGTGAAAAACAGGTTTGACAGATAGTAATTTTCTGCTAAGGAAATATTATTCCATGTGGTTCCGTTATCGGTTGTTTTCAAAATTCTTCCTGCGTATCCTGCACAATATCCTGTACCGGGTGAAATGAAATTAACAGAATTTAACGGACCACCCTGAAATGTGGTATCTGTCCATGATACACCTCCATCTGTGGTTTTATAAATAGCACCGCCAACATGATCTTTATACCCTGCTGCAAAACCTGTTAATTCGTCATGAAAAAAAACAGAGTATAGCATAACATCCGCAAATTCACAGGTGGTCCAGCTTATACCGCCATCGGTTGTTTTGAATATTTTTCCTGTATTTACCTGGTTGCTGTATGCATATCCGCCAGCATAACCCGTACTGTCATTTACGAAATATAATGAATGTATAAAATTAATGTCTGTAAAAGTATAGGGTGTCCACGATACACCGCCATCTGTAGTTTTATAAACTGTATTCTGGTAATCTGAAACAAAACCGGAATTTTCGTTTGTAAAAAATACAGATTTTAAGTATTCACCGGGGATTCCGGGCAATGCTGTCCACGTGTCTCCCTTATCTGAAGTCTTTAGTATTGTTCCGGCACTTC
>JACREX010000050.1 GCA_016212695.1 Bacteroidia bacterium | reverse complement strand
TGCTGTTGTTACAATAATTTATGCTCTACGAGCAATACAGCGTAGCTGTTACATTATTGTAAAAACATGCAATTAGCTATAAAAGAACATCGTAGATGTTCCACATTTGAGCACAGCAAAACGATACAATCAGAAATATTCGACTTCTTTAAAACCAAACATTTCCAAAGAGTGATTTTGCACCATCAGATCGCGTGCGGCCTTTCGGATAATGGCAGCCGCTTCCATTTTCAGGTCATATAATCCTACACGATGCGCACCGGCAATTTTTACAACCAATTTGGATGCATCTTCAAACATCATTGCTTTTACATGCAGCAGATGTTCATTATCATCAGGTATAAGATCCCCAATATAATTTACAACCTCAAATATCTCTTTTCCTTTACGGTAAATAGGAAGGTCTTCAAGTTTTATATCATTCTCGTCGTTAAGCATTACTTCCCGATGCAAAAATTAGCAAAGATATTTTTCAGGATATCATCTGAGGTAATTTCTCCTGTAATCGAACCAAGGTAATGAAGGGCTTCGCGGAGGTCCTGTGCAATAAAATCAGCGGCAATTTTCTGCTCGCAGCTTTTTTTAACCCTCAGCAGGGCTTCGTTGGTTTTCATCAGCGCTTCATAATGCCTTGCGTTCGATACAATGGTCCCTTCGGCTTTAGTTGCGCTGCCGGCAGATTTTAATAAACTTTCCGTAATGAGATTGATATTTTCTCTTCGTTTAGCGGAAATAAATACGGTTTCGAATTTTAATAGTTCCCTGAACCCTTTGGGCATCTCCACTAATTTGTCAATCATATTGGCAACAACAATAAGTTTTTTGTCAGGAGCGTGGATGTGTTTTTTGAAATCATTGATCGTGGAAATAATTTCTTCTATCGTGGTCTGGCTGATATCAAAGAGGTATAATATGATGCAGGCTTGTTCGATTTTTTCATATGTTTTTTCAATGCCCATGTTTTCGACTTTGTCGCCGGGTTCACGGAGGCCTGCCGTATCAATAAACCGGAACGATATGCCTTTAATTACAATAGTGTCTTCAATAGCATCCCGTGTGGTTCCGGGAATATCCGATACAATCGCTTTGTCTTCGTTGAGCAGGATATTCAATAAAGTGGATTTACCCACATTCGGGTTACCGATAATGGCAACGGGGATGCCGTTTTTCATTACATTACCCACGGCAAATGATTGAATGAGCAGTGTTATTTCTTTGTTCAGTTTTTCGAGCAGTTCTATCAGTTCATCGCGTTTTGCAAATTCCACATCCTCTTCGCTGAAATCGAGTTCCAGTTCAATTAAAGACGAAAAGTGAATCAATTGTTTTCTTAGTACTGATATGGTGGACGAAAAACCGCCCCGCATCTGCTTTATCGCTAAGTCGTGCGATGCTTTGGAATTTGAGGCTATAAGGTCGGCAACCGCTTCTGCCTGCGAAAGATCGAGTTTGTTGTTTATGAATGCACGCATTGTAAATTCACCTGGCTTTGCCATAGAGGCACCATGGCGAATGAGTAATTGCAGTATCTGCTGCTGGATATAGGGTGAACCATGGCATGAAATCTCAACAGAATCCTCGCCCGTGTATGAATTGGGGGCTTTGAAAATACTTATCAGCGCTTCGTCTAAAATTTCAGTGCCGTCCTGGATAGTGCCAAACAAAACGGTATTCGGCCTTTCTGCAATATAGCGGCCTTTAAACGCAGGGTTAAAAACATTATGAATAATTTCAAAGGTATTCTTACCGCTAAGCCTGATGATTGCCAATGCACCGGAGCCTGACGGTGTTGCAATGGCACAGATCGTTGAATTTTCTGTCATAGGGATAATTTTTACAACCCTTTAGGGAACATCTAAAAACTCCAAGCATCAAAAAACAAATCTCAAATACTTGCTTGCCTACCGGCAGGCAGGCAGCAGGCAAGTATTTGTCATTTGGCGCTTGTCATTTGAGATTTTAGAGATGCCCTTTATTAATTTTTTTGTAAATATACAAAAACTTTTTTTATCAAAATGCTTCTTTTGCTTCAAGATAGATTCCTTTTTGTTTATCCGGCCCAAAGCCAACGTCAAAACGGAAGTTGAGTTTTTCATCTTTCAGAACCCTGAAACGCAGGCCGAGTCCGTAATTATATTTAAAATCATTGATCCGGAAAGCTGAAAACACATGAGACACATCTCCAATACCACCGAATGAAACAGCGCTGATCCGCCAGAACAGGAACCTTCTGAATTCCACCTGTGCATAATAGGCAATTTTGTCAACATAGCGTTTTGCATGAATACCTCTCATCTGGCTGTCTCCGCCGATCCCTTTCAATTCATAGAAAGGCACGGTTATCCCTTCGGCCATATTAAAACAGGCCTGGAATGCAAGGATGTTTTTCGAATTTATCAGAGAAAAAATATGCCTGTAATCGAGAGAAATATTACTGAAGTGATAATTGTTGAAAGAAAAATCAGGATAATAAACACCTTCAAATTTTATAAAATAGCCTTTCGACGGATAAAAAATATCATCGCGTGTATCGTGTCGGAACGATAAGCCTGCGCCTGTATAAAAGCCTCCTGATTTTCCGGCGACAGGCAGGGTATCGAGCATTTTTGCATGTTCAAGATTAAAGAGTTCGTGATCTTTTATGTCAACAATAATTCCGATAAACTCTTTTTTAAAAAAAATACCGGAAATATTACTGGTAAAAGTGTAGTTTTCGTCTGTATAAGATTCACTATTTTCCGTTTTGGTATGCGCACCGGTTCCGTAAAATACGTCCGGGTACAGCGAGTATCGCGGATAAATATTTATGTTCATCCCCTGGCTCAGGTAAATATCAGATTCAAGCGTAAAAATAAACTGCCGGTTCAGTGAATATCTCAAAGAAGGAAAAACAGTAGAAGGACGGTTAAACCTTTTGTCATATTCATCGCTATACAGGTTGAATTTAAAAATACCCACTCCGCCGAAAATAAAATTTGTCTCAGGCTTATAGCCTAATATCGGCGTAAAGAAGTAAGAGAGTTTTTTTATTTTTTCCGGGATAACAATTTTTTTCTTTGCGGCGATGGTATTCTGGCATAATGAAACGGAAGCGTTCAGCAGGAAGCAGATGTATAAAATAAATATAGCATATTTTATTTTCATCCTAATTTGTTTTCCTGTATTTAAAAACTGCCAGGTTTATTATAATTACAGCATAAACTGCTATTGATACAAAATGCTTTTTTATGTCGGCCAGACCGGATCCTTTTAACAGGATCATCCTGGTTACCTCGATGAAATATGCCACCGGGTTTATGATGTTTATATACTGCGCCCACTGGGGCATGCTTTCGACCGGCGTGAACAAACCGCTCATCAAAATGAATATTACCATAAAAAACCAGGAAATAAACATAGCCTGCTGCTGGGTATTATTTACAGACGAGATGAACAGCCCGATACCCAGAATGGCCAGGAGATATACCGAGGCAAAAGCGAATAATAAACCGAGGTTTCCAACGATGGGAATATTAAACAGGATTTTTCCCAGGAACAGGCCAAATCCCAGTTCAAACAATGCAATGATCCAGAAGGGAAGAAGCTTCCCGATTATAAACTGGTATTTTTTTATGGGCGTAACATTGATCTGTTCAATAGTGCCGATTTCTTTTTCCCTTACAATATTCATGCTTGACATGATGACTCCGATCATGGTTACTAACAAAACCAATATTCCCGGTACCATAAAATTTGAGTAATTGAGTTCGGGATTATACCAGAATGAATATGTGGTGCGAATGCTTATTGATTTTAGCAGAGCAGGAGCGTTGGTCCATTCCGCAATCAGATTTTTATTGTAATCTGCAAGGATCGAAGAGGTGTAGGCATTGATCAGTCCTGCCGTGGTTGCATTGATGGCATTGATGATGATTTGTACTTTCGCTTTGTTTTCCAGGGCAAGTTTTTTTTCAAAATCCGAAGGGATCTTTAAGATAACATCCGCGTTATTATTTAACAGATCGTTTTCAGCATCTGCATCCGAAGCGGTGAAATTGATGATTTCATAAAAAGGCGAACCTTTGAATTTATTGATGATCTGACGGGAAATGCCGCTTTTATCCAGATCGAGAATATGCATGCGGATGTGTTTCATTTCGAATGTGGCGGCATGAACCAGTATCAGTAACTGAACGATGGGCATAACAATCATCATGGGCAGCATCACCCGGTTGCGCCGGATCTGGATAAATTCTTTTTCCAATATATGCCCGATGGTTTTCATTTTAAAAGCTATTCTAACCTGATTTTAAATTTTTTTATACTCATGGCCAGAAAGAAAAGAGTCATGCCCGCGAGGATCACTGTTTCTTTCCAGATGAATGATATGCCGGTTCCTTTAAGCATTATCCCTTTCACGGCAATGATGAACCATTTGGCCGGGATCGCATTACTGATCCATTGCAATACCAATGGCATATTTTCGATTGGGAAAATAAATCCTGAAAGGAGGATCGTGGGAAGCATCAGGCCCACCAGAGAAACCATCATGGCTGTGAGCTGGCTGTTGGCTGCCGTTGAAATAAAAATACCCAGCGAGAGCGCCATGATCACAAACAACATGCTTTCTGCAAGCAATAATACAACGTTCCCTTTAATGGCCAGGCCGAAAACAAACGTGCCCATGAGCAGGATCACCACTGCGTTTATGAAAGCCAGGAATACATAAGGAACCACTTTCCCGATGATGATCTGAACGGGTTTTAACGGAGATACAAGCAGAACCTCCATGGTTCCCATTTCTTTTTCACGCGCAATGGAAATAGATGTCATCATTGCGGATATAAGCATCAGGATAATGGTCATAGTTCCCGGAATAAACATAAATACGCTTTTCATGTCCGGATTGTATCTCATCTGAACTTCGGGGATGATCTGAAAAGGAATGTTCTGAGATTTCATAAGTTCTTTCTGAAAGTCGGTAATGATAGCATTCGAATAATTGACTAACAGATTTGCCATGTTCGGATCTGCTGCATCCGCTATAATCTGGATATTCGCCTGCCCGTCTTTGTATAATTTTTTTGTAAAATCCGGTTCAAAGATGATCACTTCCTTTAACTTCCCGTTTTTGAAACTTTGTTCGATATCTTTTGTCCCCGAAAGATTTTCTGTCAATTTAAAATATCCTGACGACACAATTTTCTGAATGATTTTTTGAGTAACCACATCTTTAGAGTTATCCAGAACAGCGATCCGCGCATCTTTAATATCCATATTTATTGCAAACCCGAAAAGCAAAATCTGGATCACCGGCATTCCGAAAAGGATCACCATAGAGCGATAATCCCTGAAAATGTGATAAAATTCTTTTATTATAAAACCTTTAAAGCGGGTCATTGTTATATCCACTTGATGTAATTAGTAATTAAGTAATGGTATTCGGTAATCGGTAGTCGGTAATCGGTAATCAGTAGAAAACTACCGAATACCGTCCGCTGCAAGCGGAACCGAATACTGAATACTGAATTCTGATTACTGATAGTTTAATTTTAACATATTTTTTTACTATTCATTATAATTTATTACTATCGCTATACCTGAGCCATGAATAAAAAAACCTCAATGCCGATAAAAGCAACGGGGTTCCCATTACCACATAAAAAGTATAAAGCGCTTCATGGTTAATAATGTCGAATTTTCTCAACAAAATACCTGATGAAATCATAATACACATCAATACATAGCTTTTAATATCAAAGAATGAGAAAAGGCACGGCCTGCTTATATTTAATGAGAAAATCCTGTTAATATGCCGGATTGAAATTTTTGAGAATAAAAAATAATAAAAAGCAAGTCCCAGAATTATTCCAAGCAGTATTTCAAATATAAACCGGTCGCTTTCGAAAAAGAGATAGAAAATTCCTTTTAGCATAAGAATGCCGCCTCCAATGAACCATGCGGAACTTGCTATGATCAGCAAATGTTTTTTTGGAACAGAGGGTTTATATTTCTCACTGGCTTTTTCCATATTAATTGTTTTGCTTTCTCGCTAATTTTGTAAATACATCGTTCATGGTTTCTGCCTGGTATTTCTTTTTTAATTCGCTTGGCGTGTCCATCGCTTCGATTCTCCCGTCCACCATGATCGAAACGCGGTCGCAGTATTCCGCCTCATCCATATAATGTGTGGTAACAAAAACTGTGATGCCATGATACGCCGCTTCGTAAATCATTTCCCAGAATTGCCGTCGGGTAATCGGATCTACTCCGCTTGTCGGCTCATCAAGAAACACGATCCCCGGTTCGTGAAAAACGGCAACCGAAAAGGCAAGTTTTTGCTTCCATCCTAATGGTAATGATTTTATCAGTTTATCTTTCTCGTCCCAAAGCTGAAGCTTTGTCAACAGGTTTTGAGTTTTCTCCTTTATCTCAGTTTTTTTCAAACCATATATGCCGGCATAAAAATTTATATTCTCGACTATCGTCAGATCTTCATAAAGAGAGAATTTTTGGCTCATATACCCGATATGTTTTTTTATCATTTCGGTTTGAGTATAGGCATCATAACCTGCAACGCGGATTGTTCCCGAAGTAGGCGAAGACAGGCCGCAGAGAATCTTCATAGCAGTGGTTTTTCCGGCTCCGTTTGCCCCGAGAAATCCAAAAATCTCTCCTTTGAAAACTTCAAAAGTGAGCTTGTCGTTTGCCGTGAAATCGCCAAACTTTTTTGTCATATTTTCAACATGGATGACCGGTACGTTTTCCATTAGTTTTTATTCATCAGTTCCATAAAACAATCTTCGATATTGGCTGTAATCTCTCTCATTTCAATTCCTTCATGATCTTTTTGTTCTAAATATTTAATTATTTCCTTCATATCTATATCGTTTTCTTTTGCGGTGTAATGCAGGAATTCGCCAAAGGGATACACAGTATTGGTTTTCTGGAACCCTTGCAAATCTTTTAATAAGCGGTACATATTTTTTGTTTTTATAGCACAGAGCCGCCTGCTAAAATTTTCGATGATGCGTTGCGGTTTATCAATATTCATAATCTTACCGTTTTGCATCAGCGCTACGCGGTCGCATAAGCGGGCTTCATCCATGTAGGGAGTTGAAACCAATATCGTGATACCGCTGTTTTTCAGATCGCGGAGCATCTCCCAGAATTCAGTCCGCGAAACGGCATCCACACCGGTGGTGGGTTCATCTAAGAATAACACGGCAGGTTTATGAATCATCACACACGAGAGGGCAAGTTTCTGTTTCATGCCCCCGGAGAGTTTTCCTGCCTTCCTTGTTTTAAAAGGTTCAATCTGCGAATATATATTTTTTATTAAATGATAATTTTCTTCGATCGTAGCGCCAAAGATGGCGGCAAAAAATTTTAAATTTTCTTCTACGGATAAATCCTGATAAAGCGAGAATCTTCCGGGCATGTAACCGACTATCCGGCGGATGGTTTTGTAGTCTTTCACCACATCCGATCCTTCTATGGTTGCGGTTCCTTTATCAGCAATGAGCAGCGTAGTAAGTATGCGGAGAAGGGTTGTTTTGCCTGCGCCGTCGGGGCCTATTAAACCAAATAATTCTCCTTTCTCCACTCCGAAAGAAATGTCTTTTAAAGCGGGAATTTGATGGTATGATTTGCCGATATTATTTACTTGTATTGATTTCATTGATACTACTAAAATTAGCTTCCCCTGGCATTCCTATCTTTAATGTTCCATTATTTTTAACAAGGATTTTTACTGCATATACTAAATTTACCCGTTCTTCTTTTGTCTGTATGATTTTGGGTGTGAATTCTGCCTGTTGCGAAATCCAGCTTACAGCGCCTTCCATTTGTTGGTTTTCTTTAGCATTTTTGTCAACTAATACCTGTACTTTTTGTCCTAATTTAATGCCGGGCAGTTGTTCGCCGCTTACATAAACTTTAAGATACATTTCATTCATGTCTGCAATTTTATAAAGGGCTTTTCCCATAATGGCAATCTCGTTTGGTTCCATATATTTTGTGAGCACTGTTCCTTTAACAGGATTTTTGATTTTGCATTTTTTGATGGATTCCTCAACCTGTGCAATTTGTTTTTCAATGGCATTGATCTCGTCTTGTGTGCTGCCGTTTTGAACTTCGATGGATTCGATTTGTTTGTCAACCAGGTTTAATGCTGCATTGATGTCATCGAGTTGCTTTTGCGTAGCGGCGCCGTCTTTAAGCAGTTTTTCAAACCGGGATTTTTCAACAAGAAGGTTTTCTTTTTGCTGCTTCTGCACATCGGCCTGTTTTGAAACGTTCGGTGTCTTTTTGGAAATGGCCTGCGCCTGGGCTTTGAGTTGCTGCGTTTTTAAATACAGATCTATGGTATCAACTTGTCCTACCGGGGTGTCTTTTGATAATTCCTGCCCTTCACAGACATTCAGATAAAGCAGTTTTCCATTGGCTTCGGAAGAGATCGTTATTTCTGTGGTTTCAAAACTGCCATATGCATCCGATTTTTTTTCATGGTTTGAACAGGATGCTGCAATTACCGCTGTGGTAAAAATCAAAGATTTCAATTTCATATATTTATTTTTTACATATGTGTTTTTAAAGTTTTCCAAGGTTATTAAGATAATTTATTTTTGCTTTGACCAATTGAATAATGTGCGACTTCAGATTGATTTCAGCCTGTGTTTTTGAATTCAGTTCAGTGAGATATTCTGTGGATGTTATAACCCCGTTTTCAAATTGTGAAGATGTTGCTTTCAGAATTTTTTCGCAAATGGCTATAATTTCATGATCTTTTTCAATCAGGGTTTCATATTTTATAATTTCTTTCAGGTCTTTTGCAAGGAATATTTTGATGTTTTTTTCCAGGGTTTCTTTTTGTGATGAAATAATGTTGTTCTGTATGTCGTACCACTGCCTGTCATTTTTATTCTGGTTCCAGTTCCATATATTCCAACTGAGTTTTAGCCCGACCATCCAGAAAGAATCGAACTCGTTGGACAGCATATTCAAGCCGGGCCTTCCGTAGCCGGCTTGCCCGAACGCCATGATCCTCGGCATCGTTCGTGTGTTGGTAAGTCCCTTCATCGCATCAAGTTTTGATTGCTGCAACTCGTATAATTTATATTCCGGACGGTTAATCTCATTCCGGTTAACATCAATGGTTATCTGTGGCAGGAATAGTTTTGAATCATCGGATAATTTTTTATTTATAAATTCACCGAGCATATTCAAACCTGAACGTATTCCGGAATTCACTTCGATCATCTGTCCGTCAAGATTCAGAAGCTGCGCTTTCAGCACATCTGCATTGGTTTCCATCATTACGCCGTTTTTTATGCCGGATTCGATTTTTGCCAGCTTAGCTTTTATATCTTCAACTGAAACCTGAAGCAGTTTCCTGCTTTCCTGAAGAAGAATAACACTGAAAAAAATCTGGTTGATCCGGTCTTTCAGCGCATACAACTGTACTTCCAGATTTTGCTGGTCTACCTGCAGCGAAATATTTTCAATTTGTTTTTGTTTGCCTGTTACGCCGCCATCCCAAAGGGTTTGATTAATGTCTATCGTCGCCTTGTATTGGTCTTTATAAATTTCAGGTAATTTAAGCGTAGGAATGGGCAGGCTTATTTCTGTAACATCCGACTGGTAGGTTGCCTGTGCATTCAGAAATATTTGAGGAAAATAGGATGTATTGAGGTTTTTAATTTTTAAAGCAGTGGCCTGATCCAGCAACTCTTTTTGTTTAATGAGCGGAAAATTTTCGATGGACTGGTTATAGCAAAAGTCTAAGGTCAGCGAATCTGCAGTCTGGCCCGATAATCTGATCCAGAAAAATATCCCTGCAATAAATATAATGTATTTCATAACCTGAAAAATTTATTTCTTTTTAATGGCATTTATAATAAAGTTTGATACTTCTGTTTTTCTTTCTTTAAGAAATTTTTGATAGGTTTTATTATTATTTTTAAATATAAATCCCTGTATAACCGGCCTTCCTGCATAAGGGAAAATGCAGAGAGCGATAATATTCACAATAAGGTGCTGTGGTTTTACGGGGATGATAGTCCCTTTTTTAATTTCTGTATTAATGACCTTGAAAATCATTTCGGGATTAGCGCCTCCTTTGCTCAATATTTGAATGATCCGTTGCGGATTCCTGTTGATCTCATGCAGAATAAAAATCGGTATATGCGGGTTTCGGGTAAGCATATCTATATATGATTCTACAAGGAGTTTTATTTTATCAAAAAAATGTTTTTGCGACAACATGGTTTCCCCGATTTTGGGAATAAATTTTACAAAAGCATCCGAAAATATGGCATCAAACAATTTGTCTTTGTTGCGGAAATAATAGTGAAGAAGCGCTTTGTTTATAATAGCTTCGTCTGCAATTTCCTGCATCCTTGCGCCATCAAACCCTTTTTTTATAAAGACAGTTTTTGCTGCATCCAGAATTTTTTTCTCAGTATTTTTATCAAGAACTTTCATTTGTTTAACTGTTTGATTTAACCTTTAGGTTTTATTATTTAGTTAAATTATATAGTTTAACCGGATGGTCAAAAATAATCGTTATAATTTTCTTATAAAAATTTTTCAGTATGTTTTACATCATGATTTTGTTGGCGCTTTTTAATTAGCCTGTATAATTTATAAACATCGCTCTACGCTCTTAAGTGGTACTATGTTTCGACGGAGTTGATCCTGACGAAGGAAGGACTCAACATGACCGTCAGTGTGAGCGAAGTCGAACACAAGGTCAATTTTAAAGTTACTGCAGTACTAATTTTTTGGTTACAACAAATTTTCCAGTTTGAACCCGGAGATAGTAAATTCCTTTTGAAAGATTCTTCAGGTCTATTCTTCTGGATACTTCGTTTCCGGCAATAGATTCATAATACACATTCACACCATGAATATTTTTCATATCAATCGCAATACTTCCGGCAGCATCCGACACCCTGATATTCACTTCAGATTTTGCAGGATTTGGAAATATCTTAACGGAATTCATATACACATCGTCAATACCGGATAGTATGATGGTATGGCTTACTGTAACCGAATTACAGCTATTAAAAACTGTCAGTGTTACATAGTTGGTATCATTTAAAAATACATGAACCGGATTCTGCAAAACGGATGTATTCCCGTCGTTAAAATCCCAGAAATAAGATACTGCATTGGTGTCGGTGCAATGAAATGTTACTTCATGCCAGTTGATGGTATATGTGAAATCCGCTGCAGGTGGCGGACAAACAAGAATCTGAACTATAGTATTTGTATTGCAATCATTCCCGACAATCAGGGTAACATAGTTCGTGTCGTTCGTGAAATTATGAACAGGGTTTGCTGATGTAGAAACACTATCATCGCCGAAATCCCAGTGATAAGTGGTTGCATTCACTGATGAACAATAAAAGCTAACCTGCGGCCATGCTGTCGTGTATGTGAATCCGGCAACCGGCGCATCGCATACCTGAAAATCGTCGAGAGCAAAACCTGCAGTATGGATAAGGCTGGTAAATTCAAATCTGAACTGAACATTATTCATGTCGATAAAATTATGAAGATTATGGTATACAGCAACCCAGTCGCCGGAATTGCCGGTCCAGTTATGGCCGATATTATACCAGTTGGAATCTGCTACGGCGCCTAAGTTTTGCCAGCTTAATCCTCCGTTAACAGAAGTTTCAAACTGAGTACCGAGACCTGTGGATTCATACCATACCTTAAATTTCACATATGGGTTTTTCATATCTGTGAAATCAAAACACGAACCTGTGAGGAATGAATCTTCGCCTTCATTGCAGGACCCAGCGAGATTTGTTTCCCAGACATGGGTTCCGGAGGCTGCATGATTAATTACGGATCCTGTAGGTACGCCCCATTCCCACGACGGATTGATCCCGCTTACAAACCAATCGCCTCCATTAGTTTCAAAATCTAATGAATACGGGAACGATGACTGAACCGGATAATTAATTATAGTTACCGTACGTTGATCATTGGTAGTATCCAGATCGGCAACAAGCATTGTTTTTGCCATGATCGCATAGCTTCCCGGAAGGGAAAGATCAACGGTTTGAGTAAACGTATAAATTATGGTATCCTGCGGATGAATGGTACCGGAGATCAATTCCGAAATCAACGGCCCGCTGTTCACGGAATAAGCAACATTAAAATTTGACTGAGCCTCCAAGCCGTAATTAATAATTTTTATTTTTACAGTATCTGTATTTGATAAGCCGCATTCGCTCAAGGGTTGACTGATTTCATAAACCCCGATGTTTTTTAAAGGAGCTTCATAGATTTTAATATCATCTACTGCAAATCCTTCGTTGGTAAGATTGCTGCCTGCTTCGATTATTACTTTCAGTTGCACTTTTGTTTGCCCGCCAAGGCCTGTTAATGCATGTTTCGCATTCAGCCAGGTTTGCGACTCTCCATGCCATCCTACGGTAGTAATTCCCGGAGGAACATTATACCAGTTTGTCCCTTCATTTGAATTGCCGAGCCTGTACCAGTTAAGTCCGTCGTTTGTTGAATATTCCACTGTAACGATATCCATTGAGTTTAATTTATACCAGATGTTCATTTCGATCCATGGTTGTGAAAGACTGCTTAAATTAAAGCATGGGCTTAATATATATGAAAATTCAAAGGGGTGATACTGGCCTGTCAGATTAGTTTTCCATGCATTTACACCGGAAGCGGCGTGATCTAATTCACTATCGGCCGGAGTGCCCAACTGCCAGGTTGAATACGGGTACCTGCTGTCCTTCCATTCTGTAATCCATCCTCCGGAACCATTTTCAAAACTTTCATTATAAGGAAACGAATTTATGTTTATGCAATTGGTAAGATATTCAACCGCTGTGTCATTCGTCTGATACATATCTCCTGCAAGTTTGGTGTAAAGTTTTATTTTGTATGTATGGCCAGGTACAGATAAATCTGCATACTGATTAGTAGCTATGAAAAAGAAATCGTTTGGTGGAATTGTATCATATATGTGATTTAGCATTTCCGGTCCATCATCTACAGTAAATACATAATCAAAATCAGAAATAGAATCCGTTCCGTAATTAAATATCCTGACATAAAAATAAGTGTAATCCGATAATCCGCACGAGGACTGGGGCCATGCTATTTCTGTCATCCCTGCATCCAGATGGAACGACAGCCTCATATCAAAATCAAAATTTGTTGAGGGATTTAAATTAAATAAATTATTTGTAGAAACAATAATATAATATATGGAATCAGCATGTAGCTGCACATCCACCAATTGTGGGTTTCCGTTCTGACTTTCCATTTTGGCGATGCAGTGGACGCCTGCAGCATCCGGACAATTATTGGTTACAAAAAGGCCAACAAAATTTCCTGTGTTTGCAGCAGATAATATTACATTCTGATCAGCCGGAGGAGTATAGGTAAACACATAATCTTTACCGCTCATGTAGGCGCTTCCGCAGGCATGTGCAGAAGTATAATAATTAAACAGGTTCGAAGTGGTTAATCCCTGCTGTGAAAATGGGAGGGAAGAGATAATATTCGGGTTTGAACAACTGGAGCCTACCTGGGCATTCAGATTATAACAAACTGAAAACAGAATGGCTATGATGAGCAAGGTTTTTTTCATATCGCAATATAAATTTGATTACACTAAAACATAATGAAACAGAACTTTTTTATATCTTCAACCCGACAACGAGAATGTCATCGATCTGAGCAAATGGGGCGCCGGTGACAGGATCTGTAAATGCTTTCCAGTCTTCAATGGCTTTGTCATAAAGTTGTCCCTGTTCTTCCATAGATTTATCCTGGTTCGCAACGATCATTTGCTTGAATTGTTTAGCCATGAATTTTTTACCTTTCGGTCCCCCGAACTGGTCTTCAAAACCATCGGACGACATGTAAAGCGTATCGCCTTTTTCAAGTTGGATTTCATGGTTCGTAAAAGGATTCATTTCTAAGTAAATTGCTATGGGCATTTTGTCTGCTTTATACTCTGTAAGCTCACTGTTCCTCACATGATACAACGGGTTGTTTGCTCCTGCATATTCCAGGGTTAGGGTTTCTTCATTAATTGCTACAAATACAATATCCATCCCGTCTTTTTGTTCGCCTGAAATTCCTTTCTGCTGAAGCGATTTCACAACATATTTCCTAAGTTCATCAAGTGCGTGGCCGGCATGATAAATATGTTCCTTGCTCACTATTTCATTCAGGAAAGAAACGCCCAGCATGCTCATGAAAGCTCCAGGTACGCCGTGACCTGTGCAATCGGCCGCAACAACGATAGTCCATTGTTTTCTTTTGGTCATCCAGTAGAAGTCGCCGCTGACAATGTCTTTGGGTTTTAAAAGGATAAAATGATCATGCGAAAGCGATGATAGAAATTCCTGGTTTGGAAGTACGGCTGCCTGAATTCTCTTGGCATACCGGATGCTGTCCATTACCTCCTGGTTCTTTTCTTCAATGAGTTCTTTCTGGTGTTCGATTTCATCTTTCTGCGCTTCTATCTCTTCTTTCTGCTGCATGATCTGCTGGTTCCTTATTTCAAGGGCTGCATGGGATTTCTTTTTTAAACGGTACCGGTTCCATACAAAAAATATTGTGATAAGGAATGTGAGCAGTCCGATCAGGGATGCAATGATTATAAGCCGCTGGCGGGCAAGTTTTGCATCCTGTACTTCGCTTTCTTTCTGCATCAACTCTATCTGGTGCTGTTTTTTATCCGTATCGAATTGTGTTTGCATCTCGGCTACCTTACCGCTCATCTGTTCGTTATAGAGGATTTCTTTATTCTGTATATACTGGTTCAGGCATTCAATGGATTTTTCCATGTTGCCCATAGCTTTATAGGCATCCGCCTTTTTTTGCAGGTTGCTTAATACAAGCGCACTGGATTTGATCTCTTCTGCAATGGCCTGGCTTTTATTAAAATCTTCGAGGGCTGCTGCGGGATTATTCATATAAATTTTTATGGTACCAATATGACACAAAGAGTTTGCCATTCCTTCCTGGTTTCCCACTTCTTCCTGCAACTTGATTGCTTTCTGAAAATATTTGAGCGCTTCCTGGTAATTTTCGGTCTTTTCGTATTCGTCCCCGATATTTAAAAGCAATGTTGCAATATCGGTATTTTTTGCACTGGAGTTTTCAAGTATTCTCAGGGCTTTTTTATAGTATTCCACCGACTTTGTATGATCATTGAGCTCTTTGTAAACATTGGCAAGATTGTTTAGACAGGAGGCATATTCACTTCCTGATGGATTTATCTTTTCATAAATTCCCAGCGCTTCTTCAAAATACTCAATCGCTTTTTCATGCTGGTTCAATTTGATATAAATCGGTGCAATGCAGTTCAGCGAATTTGCAATTCCCGGTTCAAAATTAATTTCTTCGGATATCTTACGGTTGCTCAGGTAATAACTGATTGCTTTTTCGAGGTTGTCTTGCAGAGTATAAGCTTGGCCCAATATGCTTTGTGTGAAAATAATTTTTTTCTTATCCCCGATTTCTTTCCGAATAGTTAGGGAACTGTTCAGGTAATCAATTGCTTTTTTATAATCGCTACGATCAATATATATGCTGGCAAGATTATCGCTGGTAGCGGCAATCTTTTCTTTGTTCTTCACTTTCTGGAAATTTTGCAGCGCAAGATCATAGTTTTCTCTTGCTTTGTCGAGCTGGCTGGCCTTCCGGTAAGCGTCTCCGAACGAAAGATAAAAATTCCCCAACTCTTCATAATTTGCCAGTTCATGGAAAATCTTTATGGCTTTCTGATGATATTCAACTAACTTGTCAAAGTTTTTAAGCTTTCCATATGCATAACAAATATTATTTAAAGATTTGGAAATACCTTCAACAAATTTTAACTTATCGCTCAATTTGAATGATGCCTGGAAATATGTTAGTGCTTCTTCATATTTTTCAGAAACAACAGAAGATTTACCAAGGTTATTCAGCGCATTGGCCTGTTCTTTTTCATTGTTTTGTTTTTTTGCTTTTTCCAGAGCTTCATTGGCAATATCTAAACTTTTATCAGGAGACAGGGCTCTGTACTTATCAGCCAACTGGTTTAAAATAGAGAGTTCCTCTTCTGCCTTGGCAGATTTCAGTTTTTTCTCCAGACTGTCGATCTGCTTGGTAACATCGGCAGAATAGGTATGAATATAACAAAATATCAGGAGAAATAACAGTAGCGGAATTTTGTATATCTTCATTATGTTGAAATTTATGACAATGTGAAATACTTATTAAAAACCAAAATTATAAAAAACTTGCAGATATTTTCAAAAATCAGTTTAATTAATTTATAATTTTGCCGCCATAAATTAATATTTTGTTGAAATTGAAATCCAGGTATTTTATAGAACTTGCGTTTAACGGAAAGAATTATCACGGGTGGCAGATTCAGCCCAATGCTGTGACTGTGCAGGAAGTTATTGAAAAGGCATTAACCACGCTGCTGAATGAAAAAATTGAAACTACAGGCGCCGGAAGAACGGATGCCGGGGTTCATGCAAAACATTTTGTCGCCCATTTTGATTCTGCAGATTCAGGGATTGAAAACAGCAATCTCGTGTTCCATCTTAACAGCTTTCTTCCGGGTGATATTTATATAAAAAAGATTTACAGTGTTCCCAACAATGCGCATTGCCGGTTCAATGCAATTTCCAGAACTTACGAATATTGTATTTCTACCCGGAAAGATCCGTTTTATCTTGATTTCGCTCATTATTTTTTTCATCCCTTAGATATCGGCCTGATGAATGAATCTGCAGCTATTTTATCTGAATATATTGATTTTACAAGCTTCAGCAAACTACATACCGATACGCAGACAAATATCTGCAAAATATTTCATGCAAGATGGACAGAAAATGACGGACTGATTGTGTTAAATATCAAAGCCGACCGGTTTCTCCGGAATATGGTGCGGGCTATTGTCGGCACTTCGCTGGATGTAGGCACAAAAAAAATCTCAACGGAAGATTTCAGAAAAATTATAGAATCCAAAGACCGCTGTAAGGCCGGACAATCAGTTCCTCCACAAGGGCTTTTCCTGATGGGTATAGAATACAAACCACATTAAATCCAAAATTTAAGATAGGGGTAAATCCTTTTTTTATTGTCATAAGACTTTCGCATTTCGTTTAATGCCAGAATAGAATATATTTGTATTCTGAATTTTAATCTTTTATCAAATGAAATTTAATACCCGATTTATATGAAAAATATTATTCTGATAACTGTTTTACTTTTTACGTTTCACTACAGCCGGGCATTCACCGGAAAAGAAAAAAATCTGCAAAACAATATTGATTCGCTTATAACGGAATATATTTCCGATATCAATGCTGACAGTATCAGCAGTACCATTCAGTCGCTGGAAAATTTCGGCCAGAGGTTTGCCTTTTCACCCAATCAGAGAGATGTGGCTGTATGGATAAAGAATAAATATATTTCTTTGGGATACCCGAATGCAGTGGTTGATTCCTTCCTTCAGGAATACTCTTTTGGCGGAGGGCAGGTTGATTCGATATGGCAGTATAATGTTATAGCCACAGTTACCGGTTCCGATAATCCTGATATCATCTATGTTATCGGTGGACATTTCGATTCAGTAGACTGGAGCAACCCCGGAGGGCCGGCGCCCGGCGCTGATGATAATGCCAGCGGCACGGCTGCAGCTATTGAAGTGGCGAGAGTATTCAAGAAAAAAGGGTATCATCCAAAATCCACTATTCTATTTACGGCATATGGCGGTGAAGAATTAGGATTATGGGGAAGCGCCTATTATGCGGCAAAATTAAAACAAGAAGCGAAAAACATCCGTATGATGATAAACAATGATATGATCGCCAATTCCACTTCCGGAACATGGATTCTCGATTTTCAGAACTATACCGGATCGGAATGGGTTACCCGGCTGGCAAAAAATATTTGCCTGAACCATTCATCCATCATACCTTTTGATGTAAATGAGAACAGCGCCGGTTCTGACAGCTACTCCTTTTTTGAAAACGGATATTCCACCATTTTTTTTATTGAAAATGAATTCAGTCCCTATTACCATTCTGCAAACGATTTATTGATCAACTGCAATAAAAATTTTTGCGCCGAAGTAGTTAAAATTTCGTGCGGCATGTTGCTGGCAGCAGAACAGAATCCTCTTGTCTTCGGGCTTAGAGCTATCCCTCAAACTAACGATATCAAAGTATCCTGGAATAAAAACAGGGAGCATCATCTGGCGGGTTATAATATTTACAGACGTGATATGATAGATACATCCTATATAAAACTCAATTCATCCACTCTTTCAGTTAATGATACGATTTTCAATGATGCCACTGTTGTTCCGCTAAATGAGTATATATACACTGCCGTTACGGTTGACAACTTAGATCAGGAAAGCATTTTTTGCGATCCGGATACAGCTATGATAATGACGTTTAACCAGGGAATTCTGGTTGTTGATGACAGTAAGAATGAATATCTTTCACCACCCGACTCTGTGGTTGATCATTTTTATGATAGCCTTCTTACAGGTTACACCTATACCCAGGTTGATGCACTGAATGGCGGAAATATCAGCCTGTCTGAGCTTGGCAAATACAGTACCATTCTCTGGCATACGGACAGATATACGAGTTCATCCAAACTGAATAGTATAAAAAATAATATGAAAAAATATCTCGAATATGGTGGGAACCTGCTCCTGACTGCCGAAAGATTATCAGCAACCACAGACAGAAATCTGGGTCAATATAAATCATTCAGCAGCGGAACCTTTACCCATGATCTGATAAAAACCGACAGTATCTACCGAAATCCAAATTCTAAATTATTCGGTGCTATATCTGCAAAAGCCGGTTATCCCTCTATGAATATTGATACCTTGAAAACACCCGTTGCAAATATGCACCACCTTAGCCTGATTGAAGAAATTATTCCTTCTGCTGAAGCAAATATAATTTACAAATACGACAGCAAATATGATTCGACTTCCTTATCCGGATGCATGAAAGGCCTTCCTGTAGGAATAGAATATCTCGGGAACGACTTTCATCTGGTTGCCCTGAGTTTTCCCCTGTATTACATGAAGTATGATGAAGCAAGGCCTTTTATAAAATATGTAATGGAAAATGTTTTTGCAGAGCCGAACTCTGTGCCTGAAAACAGCATGGCTGATAATTTCAGGCTGCTGCCCTGTTTCCCGAATCCTTTCAGTTCTTCTACAACTATCAGGTATTACCTGCCCGCCGCCACGCACGTTAGCGCTGAAGTTTTCAATTCGATGGGACAAAAAGTAACTGATCTTGTAAACCAGTTCCAGAATGAAGGATTGCATTTCATAACCTTTAATGCTTTCGGTCTCGGCAATGGAATTTACTACTGCATAATTAAAACAGATACTAAAACAGAACAGGTCAAAATGGTATTGATGAAGTAAACATGCTTTTTTTCCGATGAATATTATTGTTAATATAAACTGATGAAAAATTTTATCTATCATATTGTCTTTGTATTGCCATTATGCAGTTTATTAGTATTCTCAAACCATGGGTTTTACAAACATGCATTGCTTATTGAAAAAGAATATCCTGATTCAACAAACAGAAAAAAATATACTTCGGGCGACTACGAGGAAGTGATTAAAAAAATTGCGGCAGATATTAAATTACTGAAAAATCAGTATCCTCAAATCAGTAATTTTAAAAATACTGCACAGATTAATATCCGTACGTTAAGTAGGGTCTGCTCATGAATGCGACCTGATTTTTTAAATTTAGTTCCAATTTTTTCAAGGAGATGCTACCAAAAATTCTATTTTTTCAAAAATAATGTTTTTTGAGCTTTTTGTGATATAAAAAAGTCGAAATTTTAAT
>JACREX010000046.1 GCA_016212695.1 Bacteroidia bacterium | reverse complement strand
GGCTCATATCTTTTATGTTTTGATTAGTAACATAAATGTAATAGATATGAGTCTTTTTTCAAAACAAAATCATAACGTAATCTCTCTTTTTATCAACAAAGTAATGAACATCATACTCCTGTTTTTGGGAGGTAGTCAACTGAATTTATACATTTTTTTGGTAATCAGTAAGCGGTAATCAGTAATCAGTCGTCATACTTCGACCCCTCGACAAGCTCAGGGCTCAGTGTTCGCTTAGGATTCGGTCGTCAGTCAAGTAAGAAACTACCGATTACCTGCCTGCCGGTAGGCATGGCTGTTCGCAGCAAGCGAAACCGATAACCGATTACCAATTATCCAAAATATATCCAGTTTTCAGTATACCTGTTTACTCGCATAAAATCCCGATATTTTGGGGAAGAAGATATTGTGCCCGCTGTTTATCCAGTTCCAACTGACGCGTTAATTCGTCAATACTATTGAACTTGATTTCATTTCTAAGTTTTGCCCAGAAAGCAATTTTTATTTTTCTGTCGTAAATATCCCGGTTAAAATCAAAAATATTCACCTCAATAACAGGAATTGTCGTATTTGCAGCTATTGTAGGACGAAACCCGATATTCAGCATGCCATTATAATACATATTGTCAATAACCACGCGAACCGCATACACTCCATTTGCAGGAATGAGTTTGATAGGATCATCTATATGGATATTTGCCGTAGGGTAACCTATTTGTTTGCCGAATTTGCCGCCCTCGATAACCGTTCCGGAAATCGAATAATGATATCCGAGATATTGATTTGCCTGGTTGATATTACCATTTACCAGGGCATTCCTGATTTTGGTGGAGCTCACATTGATTTCATCAATATTCAGCGCTTCGATGGTGTGAAAATTAAAACCAAACCGCACAGAATATTCCTGTAGTTTCCGGCCTTCGCCTTCCCTGTTCTTCCCAAACTGATGATCATAACCTACAATCAGGCTGTGAACCCGGATTTTTTTAACTAAATATTCCCGGATAAATTCATCGGAAGTCATTTGTGAAAACTCCTTTGAAAACGGATGCGCTATCAGGATATCAATCCCGTATTTTTCTAATTGTTCGGCTTTTTCTTCAAATGTTGACAGTAATTTCAGATCGGCATCATCCTTATTAATGACCATCCTCGGATGCTGCAAAAAAGTGAATACTATTGATTCGCCGCCTAGCTCTTCAGCGATTGTTTTCAGACAGCTCAGAACTTTTGTATGCCCTTTATGCACTCCGTCGAAAGTACCAATCGTAAGCACTGGTTTATCGGCCCAAAAATTATTTATGTCAGTAAAAATTCTCATCTATATAGTTATCCGCGTTTTTATACTTCGACTAAATGAATTTCCGATACCTTGCCTACCGGAAGGCAGGTTTCGGCAAGCTCAATACTGTAAATTCATTTGCTCAGTATAACTGGCTTCTAAATAGTTTTCCTTTGTTTTCGAAAAGCTCAACAACCATCGTAAACCTATTAAGAAGCAGTATCACAATGCAAAAATAATAAAAATATCGAAAAGATGTATAGATTAATGCCAAGAGTTTTCCATAATCCGGTTTATTCATTGAGTTGCGGGTAGTCAGAAAAATGTAATCGGTATGTCGGTCATCAGTCATCAGTCATCAGTCATCAGTCATCGGTCATCAGTCATCAGTCATCGGTCATCAGTCATCAGTCATCGGTCATCAGTCATCAGTCATCGGTCATCAGTCATCGGTCATCAGTCATCGGTCATTAGTCATCAATGAACAGTTAAAAAACCGGTTGCTCAATTTTTTTTTATTTTTCATTCAGCAGCTTTTTTACCTTTGCAAAATCGGGATGGGTGATGCCTTTGCCTTCAAGGTTTTGAATATCCTCTAAAAAAACTTTTTTGAAAGTAGTCTTTTCTCTATCATCGGTATAGGGTTTATCTTTAAAATTAAGATAAACTTTTTTCGCTTCTTCAAATTCATTGTTGAAAAGAAAGCATAACGGGAGGTTTGTATAAGATATTTGAGCTTCTTTATCTGCTTTAATAGCAAATAAAATCATTTTTTTTGCATTCTTATAATTATTCTTTTCTAGGCTAAATATTATTTTGAGGTGCTGATGATTTTATTTATTAACAATGGGCGCCCTAACATGTTTATTGAAATCAATCATGCTATTGAAATGAGAATAACTCCCTGCCCACGATGCAAACATGAGTTATTTCCCATTTCAACAGCAATTCATCAACAACATTGCCT
>JACREX010000054.1 GCA_016212695.1 Bacteroidia bacterium | reverse complement strand
GACATTTTTTTCATGAAAGGACTGAAGTCCTTATAAATAGGTGGTTTTATTTATTACCCCGACCTTAAGGTCGGGGTTAGTCAAAACCCCGAACAATAAAGGGCTTTAGCCCAAAATAAATAAAAACTGTCCGAAGTATTATTAATCCAATTAAATATCTTTTAAAAAATTGATTCTATGAAAAACATCTTGAGCCCATCGCTGCTCTTTATTCTGATTTCCCTTGCCTGCATCACGTGTACGCAAACAGAACAAAATGGTAACAAAACCGCAAATGAAACAGAGAATGCAGATACTACCGCTCTTCAGAATCTGGAAGACGCTATCTGTTATTTGCCATCTCCGTATGAAATTATTACCTATATAGAAACAGGGAAAATCAAATTTAATAATCAATTTATAAATCCGCTGAACAACAAAGAGAGATATATTACAACCAAAGATAAAATCATAAATATAGGCGTTTATTCCGCTGATGTGGCATACCTCGTATTTTTCGAAAAGAACAGCGAACTGGGAAATTATTTTAAGGTTATTGACAATTTATGCAAGGAAGAAAATATTGCTTCAGGAATTGATCAGAAAATTAAAGATAAAATTATCAATAGTACGTTGAATGCCGACACGTTGACTGCCATCTCAAACGAGGTTTACAAATACACCCTTGATAATATCTTAGAGAAAGAACAAAAAAACACATATGCCCTGCTGCTGTCCGGCGCTTTCGTTGAAACTCTTTATTTAATCATTAAGTCGGCAGATACGGATCCTGAATATATTTCCAAGCGGATTATAGAACAGAAATTGTTGTTCGACGACCTTCTTGCTTTGTTGCAATCACTGAAAAAGAATAAAAACATATCCGATGTAATTCTTGATATGGAAAACATTAAGATGTCATTCAGTAAGATGAATTTCAAAACAGAAAACCTGAAAACAGAAAAATCAAAAGATAATAAATTGGTGCTATCCGGTAATAATTCTTTTGAATATTCGAAAGAGGCCTATGAAAATCTGCAATCGGATATTATTAAACTCAGAACAAAATGGACAAAAAAATAAAACAAAATTTTAAAATAAAATATCTGATTTTTCTATTTGTGGCATACTTTGCCCTTTCATTCGCTCATGCCCAGAATTGTAAAAATTTCGAGAGCAAATGTTCCTCTCCCGGAGAAAAAGATTTCAGCAGAAGCGCTATGTCGCGCACCATAAAAATCAGGCAAAAGCAAAGATATACTTTCAATATTACTCTGTTTGAGAATAAAGAATACTATATATCCGTATGCGGAAAATCGAAATTGGGTAATGTGCAATTAAAAATCCTTTCCGGCGCCGATAATAAACTTATGTACGATAATGCGGCAAATGGTTTTGTTGATTATGTAAATATCAAATCAGAACTGTCTCAAAAATTAATCGTTGAAATTTCTGCGCCCACAGGCAAATTTTCAGGTAATGATGCGGAATGTCTCGGGATTTTAATTGAATCACGAAAGTTTAATAAGTAAGTATTTTTATGTTACCGGATTTTTTAATACAAAGATGTCATCGGCTTCACCCTATCCTCCTGATGCTTCTTTTCTTCAGAATTTTCACCTCGTTTGCCCAGCCTGTCGCGGATTTCGATGCACTTGTTAAAACGGGTTGCAGTCCCCTGCAGGTAACCTTTATTAACCTGTCCGCTCCCGCTACAGGGCTTACTTATAAATGGATATTGGGCAATGGAAATATATCAGAACAATTTGAACCGTTTGCTATTTATACGAACGCCGGTCATTACGATGTAACATTAATTGTTAGCGATGGTATTCTGTCTGACACCTTAGTAAAAACAAATTTTATTACTGCTTATCAAAACCCTTTGGCTGATTTTCAACTTTCCGCATCTCCCATAGGTTGCGCTCCATACTCTTTAAAATTTGAAAACACTTCTGTACCCGGCGATGCTCCGCTCACATATTGGGCTTGGGATTTTGGCGATGGTAATATATCGAACGAAATTTCTCCGGTGCATATTTACAACTTTGCCGGAACATTTAATGTATCATTACTGATAACCGACAGTAACGGGTGTGCGGGAAGCGCTCTTTTTGAAAATTTAATTCAAATCTACAAGCCGGTGAGTTATTTTACCGGTAACACAACCTCTTCGTGCAGCGGCGAACTAACCGTATCGTTTACCAACCTGTCTGAAGGCTCTGGTGTATTATCTTATAATTGGAATTTTGGCGACAGTACGGTATCTGCGGCAGAAGAGCCCGTGCATACTTATATTGCACCGGGTCATTACACTGTAGAATTAATAACTACCGACAACTACGGCTGTTCTGATACGCTTACAAGACATGACTATATCAAAATCACAGAAACATCGGCATCATTTTCGATTAACCGCGACACGGTTTGTAAAAACGAAATCATTAATTTTTTAAATGCCTCGCAGAATGCTACCCAGTATGAATGGCGCTTCGGCGATGGTTCTGTTTCAAATTTACAAAATCCGCAACATTACTACAGTAACTCCGGCGATTACCTTGTGGTTTTAAAAGTTACAAAAAACGGGCAATGCGCCGATTCAATTTCAATGAATATAAATATCGAAAATATAATTGCCGATTTCAACGCAGATCAAAATTTTGGCTGCGAATTACCCTTTTATGTGCAGTATTCGGATAACTCTTTAAATGCAATATCCTGGGACTGGCGCTTTGGAAGCCGTCACCGTTCCATTTTACAGAACCCTGCCGATACAATCTGGAACCTTGCAACCGTTAATTTTCAACAGGCATTTTCCGATACATTGATAGTAACAAGCCCCCATGATTGCAGAGACACGATAATTGCAGACACCAGTATTACCATTGTGCTTCCCCGCCTGCATTTCAGTCCCGACCTGAACGGGCCATATGGTTGTGTGCCTCTTGAACTCAACTATATCAATCAAAGCATATATGAAACCGACCAGGATCAATTTGCTTCATGGAATTGGGAATATGGAAATGGAAATAACTCTCAGAACTGGAACGGCTTTTTTATTTATAATCAACCGGGAGTATATCTTGTAACCTTCAGCGTGGTAACAGAAAAAGGATGCAGCGCAAGCGCCATTACAAGCGTTACTGCAGGCACACAGCAGTCGCCGGATTTTACAATTAATGCACCTGACTCAGTTTGTGCATCAGACACCATTCAGTTTATGAATCTGTCATATGACCATGGACTGATAAATTATTACAGATGGGACTTTGGAGACGGAACTGATTCCGACGACGAAAACCCATCCCATTCATTCCATGATACAGGATATGTAAGCGTAACCTTATCTGCCTTTTATAATGGTTGCGGAACCGCTATTAACAAACATAATTTGCTCTACATAAAAGGGCCTGTTTCTTCTTTTTGGTTCAATTATGAATGTCAGCAACCCTTTGATTACGCTTTTTTGGCGAATATTAAAGATGCGGATAGCTTTCACTGGGATTTCGGCGATCAGTCTCCTGAAATATTTAATATGCAACCGGCGGTTCACTCTTTCGATTCTTCCGGAAATTACTATGTGAATTTAAATTCTGCCAATAGCATTACAGGTTGTTTTTACCAGGAAACCCACCTTGTAAAAGCCAGGAAAATAATAGCGGATTTCACCCTGTCGGATTCCGTAGGATGTTCCGGAGATATTATCACCTGCAACGGTTCGGTTTCGCACGACGAAGCATATGACAACTGGCTGAATCTTTACAAATGGTATTTCAGCGATACGGGAGAAAATATAACAACATCTTCTTTTGACGGCATTATAACACATCTATTCAATACCATGGGGAACCATTATATAAAACTCCATGTACAGGATATCAACGGCTGTATTGATACAAAAATCAAACCCTTAAAAATATATCAGCCATTGGTTGATTTCACGGCTAATTACCTGACTGGATGCCTGCCGGCTGATTTTTCTTTTTCAGACAATACGGTTTCAGATACGACAGTTACCACCTATTATTGGACCTTCGGTGATTCTTTGATTTCTAATGAACAAAATCCAATCCATCAATATCAAAATTTCGGAATATATGATATTTCGCTTACAGTTACCGATACGTTGGGATGTTATAATACGATGCTGAAAAACGATTACATCAGCGCAGTCTCTCCTGATCCCGGTTTTCTTGCAACTGATCCTGATATTTGCATAGGAGATTCAGTTTTTTTCCTTAAAGATTCGCAAAGCGAAATTGTGAGTTACCTGTGGAATTTTGGCGATGGAATAACTTCGACAGCCGAAAGCCCCGCCCATGTTTATGCCGATACCGGGAGTTATACCGTTTCATTAAGCATTATTGATGATCACGGATGCGATTCCACCGGATCAAACATTAATTACATAACAGTTCAGAAACCACCCATAGCCAATTTTATGGCTGATATCTTAAATGCGGAATGTTATCCTGCGTTGATCAATTTTACGGATATGTCCGAATCAAATCATCCGGGAAGCTGGATGTGGATTTTCGGCGACAACCTTACCGCTTCGCAACTGCAAAACCCGGCGCATACCTATTGCAGGCCCGGCATATATGATGTTACGCTTATTGCATCTACAACCAATGGTTGCTCGGATACGCTTGTAAAACTATCATATGTAACTATTAAAGGGCCCTGGGCCGATTTGATTTCTCCGGATACGGTATGCCACGGCGACAGCGTGGTTCTTATCGCTGCAGATAAAATAAATGTGTATTCACTGAAATGGGATTTGGGCAATGGGCTCACGGGTTTCAGCGATACGGTAACGACAGTGTACAATAATTATGGTTACGTGTACCCGGCGATTTTGCTGTATTCAGACAGCAGTCATACCTGCGACAAGGTAATTTCCGATTCAATAAATGTTTTCGAAGTGATTTCAAATTTTATGATAAACAATGGGGTGAATTACGGATGCACTCCGTTGGAAATAACTTTATCGGATATCTCTGCCAATGCAAATTCCATTTACTGGTATATCAATAATACCTTTGTTTCTGAATCCGGAAGCTATACAGGCATTTTGACCACGCCGGGCAGTTACCGGGTAGAACAGGTAATTTATAATAATTTCGGCTGTTATGATTCTTCACAAAAAATAATTACGGTTTTCCCTTTACCGTCTGTTGACATCAGCGCAGACACTTTAATCTGCAGGGGGAATGCCATACAACTGTTTGCACAGGGAGGGAGCCATTATACATGGCAGCCCGATAAATTTATTAATGATACGGATATTTTTAACCCGGTGGTTCAACCAGACTCCTCAATCAGATACTATGTTTCAGTAAAAGATTCTAATTCATGCAAAAAAGACACATCCGTATTTATTCAAATATTCCAGGTTCCGGTAATTTCTATGAGAGATACCTCTATTGTAATTGGAGAAGAAGTCGTGCTGAATGCATATAATCCTGAAATCGGTTATTACAATTGGTTTGCAGAGAATTCACTTTCCTGTCTGGATTGCCCCTATCTGCGGGCGCATCCCCTTGAACCCACTGAATATACCGTTTCCGTGAAGGATACGAATAATTGTTTCACCGTAAATTACCATGTATTCATTGATATTATGAAAAAATATTCGGTGGATGTTCCGGAATTATTCACTCCGAACGGGGATGGGAAAAATGATTATATTTTGGTAAGAGGCTGGGGTATAATAGAACTGCTGGAATTCCGGATTTTCAACCGGTTCGGAGAAATGGTCTTTGAATCAAAAGACCTCGGAAACGGATGGGATGGCAGCTACAAAGGAGCTTCCCAGAACATTGAAACATTTACCTATATTGTAAAGGTATTAACATACAACAATGATATTCTTTCAAAAAAGGGGTTCATTAAACTTGTCAGATAATAAAGACAGACCATGAAAAAATGTTTACTAAAATCAGTATTTAAGTTGGCAGCAGCAGTTGGCAGTAAGCAGTCCTGTATACTGCTACTGCATACTGCCGCTTATTTAAGAAGTATATTTTATGACCGTTCAAAGTACATTAAGCTATTTTGTTTATTGCTTGTCTGTATGACTGCAAAATCTCAAACCATACATTTCTCCCAGTTCTTCTCCGCTACCATGCTGACAAACCCGGCAAATACAGGAAATTTTGAAAGCGACTGGAGATTTACAGATCTGGTTCGTTCCCAAGGAAACAATTTCACTGAACCTTACAAAACAAATCTTATCAGTTTTGATAAGCACTTTCGTATCCATAACCAACAAATCAATGCCAGCGTATATTTTTCTAACGATCTGTCGGCGCAAAACACGCTGATGATAAATCAACTTTATTTTACCGGCGGATACCAGACTTCTGTAACAGTAAAATCGCTTTTACTTTTCGGACTTCAGGCAGGTTATGTTCAAAAAAATTCATCTTTTATTGGATTGACTCTCCCGGAACAATTTGATATGACTACCGGGCAGTTTAATTCCGGGTTGCCCAGCAGCGAAAGCTTTACGTATTCCGACACAAAGTATCTCGATTTTGCAAGCGGCGTTATATGGAAATTTAAATCGCCGGGTTTCGAAACTGAACTGGGTGCGGCTGTTTTTCAATTGAACAAACCACACGAAAATTTCATGAACAATGCTATTGAGTTGCAGCAAAAATATGTTGTTCACGGCTCTTTTGAAAAAAGGTTTAAGGGCGTTATCTTTTTAAAACCGCAATTTTGTTATACATGGGTCAACCGGTCGTCGGAATTAATTGCCGGCGGCAACTTAGGGTATGGATTAGTTCAAAAATCTCTGAAAACAGCGGTTGTTTATATGGGGGCATATATGCGCACCGGGATAGCCAGGAATAATGATTCAGCTATATTGCTGGCCGGACTGGAACTGAATAACTGGAATATTTGCTTCAGTTATGATTACGATATTTCATATCTGCATACCATTACTTCACGCAGTAATGCTTTCGAATTATCAGTGGTTTATATAAGGCCCGATACCTTTTTAGATAAAAAAACCGTTCCCTGTGAATTATATTGATTTTATGCCGTGCAAGCAATTCAAAAATAAAGAACAAATTTCCATTATACCGTTAATGCGGATAAGAACAATAACACTTCTTTTTTTATTCGTGTTACCGATGACATTCAAAAGTCAAATTTCACTTGCACAGCCCGGGGATTTAAAAACTATGAAAAACTGGCAGTTGAAGGGTTATGGAAAAGATGCCGAAAGGATTGGCGATTATTATTCTGCAATTAATTATTACAACGAATTTTTAAAAAGAAAGCCAAACAATTTTCATTATACCTTATTACGGCTTGCATATCTTTATAAAAAAAACCGGGATTATGAAAATGCAAAAATTACTTTTAACAAAGCATACCTGCAAAGCTCAAAAAAAAATATGGAGGCCTTGTTTAATTATGCTTTGATGCTTAAATCGCTGGGCGAATACGACGAAGCGCTTTTACAGTTTAAAATTTGTGATAAAGAAACGAAAAAGGGCGGTAACCGGAGTATTGAAAAATGGATGATCAAAAATGAAATTTCCGGTATTTCTCTGGCGCATACAAAAACCGATTCCTTTGAAAATAAAAAAATCATACATCTTGATACTGCAATTAACAAGGCAAATATTGAATTCTCTCCTATTATTTTAAACGACACCACATTGGTTTATGGTTCCGCAGAATCCGGATCAACCGAATATTATTACATGAAAAATAAGGAAGACATGAAGTTCCGTAAATTTTTTCTTGCTGTAAAAAATAACAATTTTTCATGGAATAAGAGCAATGCCTTACCCCCGCCTTTTGAAAATACTGACAGCGCAAACACCGGAACGGGTTGTTTTTCGCCTGACAGGGACAGATTTTATTTCACCCGATGCAAAGAAAACCGGGCATATAAAACAATTTGCGATTTGTATGTCAAAGAATTTTCCAGAGGTAAATGGGGACAGGCATTAAAAGCAGACAATAGGATAAATCACCCGGATTATACCACAACCCAGCCGGCAGTCGGATCCTGTTATATGGAAAACTTGGATGTCGTTTATTTTATATCAGACCGTCCGGGAGGAATGGGAGGTTTCGATATATGGTATACCGTGTATAACAAAACCATAAAAGAATATACGAAAGCGGTTAATGCAGGGGCTTTCATCAATACGCCCGGCGATGAAAAAACACCTTTCTATGATATGGCCGCCCATGCGCTGTACTTTAGCTCTAACGGATGGCCGGCGTTTGGCGGTTTTGATATTTTCAGGAGTTTCGGAGATCTGGTTAACTGGTCTAAACCGGAAAATACAGGCAGCCCGGTAAACTCAAGTTTTGATGATCTTTGTTATACGGTGAGCCCGGATCATTTGTATGGTTTTTTTACTTCAAATCGCACAGGAAGTGTTTATCTCAATCATAAAAATTGCTGTGATGATATCTATTCTTTTTACCAGGTAAAAAACGAAAATATTTCTCTTTCGGCGAAAATCATTCCCAAGATTATAACAAGAGAATTCCTGAAAATACCGGAAGAAAACAGAGACACAATTTTATTAAGTAATTATCTGGATGGAGCCATTGCCTCATTGTATCTGTCAGAACCAAACATGGAACCTATTTTTTTAGCCAGAAACAGTATTGAAAAAGGCGGTGATTTATCTTTCAGTTTAATGAGGAACAAGGACTATAAAATTATTATAGAAGATAAACGTTTAGTAGAAAATTCATTTTCTTTAAGTACCTATAATAATACTTCGTCCGTACTGAAATTCGATTCCGTTCCGATTGAAATAATCCCTGAAAAACCGATTATCCTGAGAAATATTCTGTATGACTTCGATGTGGCGACATTGTGCGACAGCGCAAAAAAATATATTGATACCACATTAATCCCTCTGCTGCAAAAATACCCCGGAATACATGTTGAAATTTACTCGCATACGGATAGCAAAGGCGGTGAATCCTATAATCTTAATTTATCACAAAAAAGAGCTGAAAATGTTCTTCGTTACCTTGCTGAAAAAGGAATTGAAAAAGATCGCCTGGCAGCAATAGGTTCCGGCCAGAATTTTCCCATTGCAAAAAATACAAACGATGACGGATCAGATAATCCCGAAGGACGAAAATTGAACAGGAGAACTGAATTGAAAATAATTAAAAAATAAGACATGACTTAAATCACCAGTCATCCGCATCTTCGTTTCCTGTGTATTTTGTCGGTAAAATGATTAAAAAAATCTTTTTACGCTACCGACACGATACTGCTCCCTATTCTTAGCGCCACTTTTTTCTTTTGTCAGCGTCATTTTGTTCTGTTATACTGCATATGGAATAAATTTGTACATAAATAGGTATATGTAAGTTAACTCTTTCTTTTTTCATGGAGTTTTATTATTTTTGATTACTAATTTAAAATTTTAAAACCATGATCGAATTCATCAAAAGTATTTCAGGCCCTGAGTTCCTGTTATACTACCTGATACTTGTTGTAGTATCGTATGTGCTTTACCAGATTTATTTAAAAAGAAGCGATGCGCCGCTTGATTATGTAATACCGGATTCTATGAAACCCGGTGCAATGGAAATTGCCGTGCTTAAAAGTAAAGGCAAGCCTGCACATATTATTAAAACTGTTATGGTCGGCCTTTTCGATAAAAAACTTATTGAGATTCGCTCCGATGGTACCATTTGTAAAATAGCCGATGCAAAAAATAAAGATCTGGGTGAAATTGAAAAAATAATTCTCAACTATTTTGCATCACCCCAGGCGCCGAATTCAATTTTTACGAACAGTTCAATAAAAATGACTATATCAGAAAAAACAATCGGAATAATTGAAAAATTAAAAGATAGCAACCTGCTAAAAAACGACGTTATACTAGGCCGGCAGCGAAGAGTATATGCTTTTTTCTTCATTGGTGTCACAGGTATTGGCTTTATAAAACTCATACTGGGGATTATGCGCGACAAACCGGTACTCTTTCTGATACTTCTTCTTATTTTAACAATTTTCTTATATGCATTTTCTTATCCAAAAAAATATTCGGCTTTTGGAAAAAAATACCTTCAGTATCTGGCCCGGCAAATGTCTGGTGTCAGGGACTACGGCAATAACCAGAGCGCTTTCCCTGAAACAATGGACCCGGTGATGATTTGTGCGTTGTTTGGTATGGGAGCATTATTTGCTTTTCCTGAGTATTCTGCCATGGGATCGGTCTTCCCGAACAGGAACGTTAATTACTCCGGATGTACAAGCTGCAGTACTTCATCGAGCGGATGCAGCAGTTGCAGCGGAGGCGGGGGCGACGGCGGTGGTGATGCAGGCGGTGGCGGATGCGGCGGATGCGGCGGTGGTGGAGATTGAGTGAAAAGTGAAAAGCTAGTGTCGCGACAATATAATTTTGAAACAATTTGTTTTGGTAATCAGTATTCAGTAACCGGTATTCAGTAACTTACTGAATACCTTTTTTACCGAATACCATTTTTTGTTGCAAAACTATATTGTTTTAACACTATAAGCTAAAAATAAAAGGCAAAGGAAATATTTTAATATTGAATATCGAATTTCTAATATTCATGTTTTACTTCATCATTCAATATTGGGCGTTCGACCCGCCTGCTGCGAAGCGGACAGGTATTCGAAATTAATTAGTTCTAACTATTTAATGATAGAATTCTTAGGAATTGTTAAAAATTAAAATTTACATTTTTATTAATGATGAATATCGAATATCAAACCGCAGAATTATGAAGTATTTAAACACTTCGACACCTGCCTGCCGCCTGCCTGCCGGTAGGCAAGGTAGGCAGGGGGTAGGCAAGGTTCGCTATTCGGTGTTAATTATTCGATATTTTTAATTTAAAATGACAATGTTATTTCTTAACAGTTACTTATAATGGAGAGAAAGGGTCGTCTTCTGCTTCAGTGGCACATTACCGAGCATTGTAACCAGCGTTGCACACACTGCTATCACGATGCTTATTCAGACAGAGGGCTTCCTTTGCAAAAGCTGACAGGTATCATTGAAAATTATCTCGATCTTCTGCATTCATTCAATAAATTATTTAATCCGCGTTTTATAAAAGGACATATCAATATCACAGGCGGCGAACCTTTTATCAGGGATGACTTTTTTGAATTTCTTGAAATATTGAATACCTATTCAAAATTTTTCAGTTTTGCCGTGTTAACAAACGGGAGCTTTATAAATGAAAATAATGCGCTATTGCTGAAAAAACTCAATACGGATTTTGTTCAGGTAAGCATCGAAGGAAACAACGTTCATCACGACCGGATACGGGGTAAAGGAAATCATGCAAAGGTTGTCGCAGCCATCAGGATTCTAAAAAAAAATAAAATCAGGACATACATCTCATTTACGGCTCAGAAAAACAACTACAAATCGTTTCCCGATGTGGCAAAACTAGGCAGAAACTTGAATGTTTCCAAGGTATGGGCCGACAGGTTCCTGCCTTTTGGACAGGGCTTGCAGCATGCTGATAAAATACTGACGTTAGAAGAGGTAAAAGATTTTTTCAGAATCATGCATCGTGAAAAAAACAGATTTTCGCTGAAGAATAAAACAATAATCGAGATGAACAGATCTCTTATGTTTCAGGAAACAGGGGCATGCCCGTATCACTGCAGCGCAGGAGATACTTTAATAAATATCATGCACAATGGCGATGTATTTCCTTGCAGGCGTTTACCAATTTTAACCGGTAATGCTGCCGATGAAAAATTAACTGACATATATTTTAATAATCCTACTCTTAAAGAACTCAGAGATAGAAATACCATCAGCAGCGGCTGCGAAAAATGTTCGCACCATGTGTTTTGCAGGGGAGGAGCCAGGTGCCTGAGTTATGCGCTTACTGGAAATTATAAAACAGCGGATCCCGGTTGCCCGATACCACAGCTATTTAAAAGTTGATGTCAAATTGCAGATGTCAAAGGTAGGATGAAATATTTTTTATCTTTACCAAAAAAATAATAAATGATTAACCCAGAAATCAAATACCGATTTGGAGTTTATATAAAAAAATATATTTCACTTAATGCGATTGTTTTTATATCAATTCTGTTACAATTCATTTTTGTTCAAACTGCGATAGCTCAAAAACAAAAGATAAGTTTCTATCGCATTACTTCCCGCGAAGGGCTCTCTGTGGACCGTGTGATCTGTATTTTTCAGGACAGCCGCGGCATTATATGGGTGGGAACCACGCATGGGCTCAACATGTATGATGGCTATAAATTCACAGTTTTTCAGAACGATCCCCGCGATCCCCACAGTTTGTCGAACAACTCCGTGTGGAGCATTTACGAAGACCGCGTTGGGATTTTATGGGTTGGCACTTCCGGAGGCGGATTGAATAAATTCAACAGGGAAAATTACACCTTCACAGTCTATCAGAATGATCCTGAAAACCCGCACAGCATTTCAGACAATTACGTCTGGAGCCTTCTTGAAGATAAATCAGGATACCTCTGGGCCGGAACCGAAAATGGGCTTAACCGCTTTGATAAAAAATCGAATGTATTCACATGTTTTAAAAACAATCCGGACAACCAAAAAAGTATTTCAAACAATGCAGTCTGGGCGCTTCTCGAAGACCGTACAGGATCAATCTGGATTGCCACTTCAGAGGGTTTGAACCGGTATGATAAACAAACAAACGATTTTACGGTTTTCAAAAATGATGAGAAAAATCCCGCCAGTTTATCCAACAATTCGGTGTGGTCGCTGTTCGAAGATCCGGCCGGAACCCTATGGATCGGAACCTCCGGCGGCCTGAACAAATACGACCGGAATACCGGAAAATTCACCCGTTTCCTGTATGATATTTCAAAACAACAGGGCTTATCTGAAAACAAAGTTTTATCAATATTACAAGACCATGCGGGAAATTTCTGGACAGGGTCTGACAATGGATTGTATCTGTTTAATAAAGATAAATCTGCCTTTACAATTTTCAGAAACGACCCCAATAACCCGGCGGGTATATCCGATAATTCTATATGGTCTGTGATCGAAGACAAAACCGGAAATATATGGTTTGGAACCGACGGCGGCCTGAATAAATACAATCCTGATGCAGCAAAATTCAGGGTTTTCCAGAATGATCCCGGCTCGAAAAACAGCCTTTCGGAAAATACTGTATGGATGATCTATTCTGACCGGAAAAACATACTTTGGGTTGGCACGGACAACGGCCTGAATCAATATGATAAATCCACCGGAAAATTTATTGTGTACAGAAATAATCCGAAAGATAAAAATTCAGTTTCGAACAGTTCCATATTATCAATTCTCGAGGATTCGGAAGGTTATTTGTGGGTGGGCACTGATGATGGTTTAAACCGGATCAATTTGGAAAATATGGAAAATACCATTTATAAAAATGATAAAGAAAATCCGAATTCCATATCAAACAATTCGATCTGGAGCCTTGCACAGGATAATGAGGGAAATATCTGGGCTGGTACCAGCGATGGCTTAAACAGGATAAATTATAAGGATGGGAAGATCACGGTTTTTAAAAACGATCCTGCTATAAAAGGCAGCCTGTCGCATAATAAAGTTCTGGCTATTTTTAAAAATTCAATGGGTGAACTTTGGATCGGTACTGCAAATGGCCTGAATAAATATGATCCTGCAAAAAATATGTTTAGCGTTTATCTTTCAGAACCCGGTAAACCGTCAAGCCTGTCGAATAATAAAATACTGTGCCTTGCCGAAGATTCAAAAGGTTATTTGTGGATCGGCACCAATGGCGGGCTTAATAAAATGATCCTGTCAAAGAACGGGAAAGTTCAGTTCAGAAGCTGGTTAAGAAAAGATGGTTTGCCTGATAATAAAATCTGCGGAATACTAAGCGATGCTAAAAATAATCTATGGATCAGCACCAAGAACGGATTGTGCAAATTTACGCCGCCGCCCGGAGATAAATGCAGTCAGGCTGCCTCTTTTTATAACTTCGATACAGACGATGGTTTGCCCAACCGTGAATTTTTTGCTTTATCTTTTTGTAAAGATCAGAAAGGCTGCATGTATTTCGGAGGTATCAGCGGTTTTATTTCGTTTTTTCCCGACAGTATCAAGGCCAGCGCTATTAAACCTCCGATAATAATCACAAGTTTTCAGCTTTTTAATAAGGAGGTGGAAGTGTTCAACCCCGGTATTCATACAGATGAAGATTTTTTTACAGACGACCTTATGGGTTTATTCCGGAACCTGGGAACACGGCTTATAAAAAAAGGCGACAAAACCTATCTGCAGAAATCAATCACGCAGACCGGAGAGATTACGCTGAATTATAAAGACAATGTTTTTTCTTTTGAATTTGCATCGCTCCATTATTCAAAATCCGACAGGGATCAATATGCATACAAAATGGAGGGCTTTGACGACGACTGGAATTATGTGGGAAATAAACGAAACGCAACGTATATCAAACTGCCTCCCGACGAATACACATTTAAAGTGAAAGGAACCAACAGCGATGGTATCTGGAATGAAAACGGAGCCAGTATAAGAGTAATAGTCCTTCCTCCATTCTGGCAAACATGGTGGTTCAGGATACTTGTAGTCATCCTGGCAGTTTTTTCCGTGTTCTATTACATCCGTTGGCGTGAAAAGAAACTCAAGCGCGATAAAGAAAGGCTTGAGCAGATCGTGAAAATCCGTACGGCAGAAGTGGTCAAGCAGAAAGAAGAAATACTCGAAAAGAACGAAGAATTAACGCAGCAAAAAGAAGAAATCACAGCACAGCGCGATGAAATTGAAGCGCAGCGCGACGAGATACAAATCCAGAAACAACTCATTGAAAATAAAAATCAGGAAGTGATGGACAGCATCCATTATGCGAAGCGAATCCAGCATGCAATACTTCCTCCCGAAGAATATGTTTCAAAAAACCTGCCCGAGCATTTTGTTCTTTTCAAACCGCGTGATATAGTAAGCGGCGATTTTTACTGGGTGAAAATGATCAATTATGAAATATTGGTTTCTGATTTTTCGATGAAAAAAAGCAGCAAAAATTTTTTGATATTCTGTGTTGCAGATTGCACAGGACATGGCGTACCCGGCGCGTTCATGAGTATGCTCGGCACCGCATTGCTGAATGAAATAGTGAACAAATACACTTTTGAAACCCTTCACACGGCTACCTTAAAAGCAAGCGATATCCTGGACCAGTTGCGCGAAAACCTTATTACAGCGCTTCATCAGACCGGTAAGGAAGGCGAACAGAAAGACGGTATGGATATTGCGCTGTGCATTTATAACATGGAAGCCCAGACGCTGCAATATGCCGGGGCGAATAATCCGATATATATTGTAGAGACGGGGGAATCCCACGTCTCTACAATACGTGAAATTCGCCCCGACAAAATGCCCATCGGTATCCATAGCGAAGAAAACCCGCCATTTAAAAATCATTTTATAGAGCTGCAAAAGGGCGATGCCATTTATCTTTTTTCAGATGGTTTTGCCGATCAGTTTGGCGGACCCAGGGGCAAAAAATTCATGTATAAACAATTGAAAGACCTGCTGCTGGTCAACAGTCATTTATCAATGGAAAAACAAAAAGTATTGCTCGAGCATAATTTTGATAACTGGATGGGAGGCATTGATCAGGTTGATGATGTAACCGTTATAGGTATGAGGATATAATAAAAGGAACAAAGGTAATACGGTTCAAACTTCATATGAATTTGATTCTTCAAATTTATACTATTTTTTAAGATCATAGCCAGAGGTCTTACCTTTTTTAACAGCCGGGATTCCTTCATCCATCCAGACAGGAACGGGGGCATCTTTAAGGTAATAATCAAAAAACTGTTTCATACGGATGCTCAGGTCAACACAGTTGGGCCGTTTTTTAAGATTATGATCATCGCCGTTATAATTCAGCAACCAGACCGGTTTATTAAGCCTGCGTAATGCAAGAAAAAACTCAATGCCCTGATACCAGGGAACGGCTCCGTCGTTATCGTTGTTCATCAGTAAAAGAGGCGTTTCGATTTTATCGGCAAAAAATACCGGGGAATTCTCGATATACAAATCACGTTTTTCCCACAAGGTCCCTCCTATCCTGCTCTGTCCGTCTTCATACTGCATCATGCGGCTGTGACCGGAAGCCCAGCGGATTCCTCCATATGCGCTTGTCATATTACTCACCGCGGCACCGGCCATGGCTGCCTTGAATATATTGGTACGCGTAACTAAGTACGCAGTCTGGTATCCGCCCCAGCTCTGACCCTGAAGAGCCATCCTGTCTTTATTGACAAAGCCCTTGCTTAAAATATGCTCCGTTCCGCTGATGATTGCATTATAAGCATCCTGACCCGGAGCGCCATTGCCATATTTGACATCCGGTACGAAAATCACATAACCGTTGCTTACATATTCTGAAAATCCGATTACAGACCGGCTTGGCCTAACAGACCAATACTGGTTAAGTTGATCTGAATTTCTTTCATAAAAATAAACGATCATCGGGTACTTTTTGGCTGCATCAAAATTTTCGGGTTTATACAAAAGTCCTTCCAGTTCTTTTCCGTCGAACGACTTCCATTTAACAAGCTCAACAGTTCCCCAGAGATATTTTTTCTGTTGCGGATTGGCATCCGTAAGCTGAATGGCATTCTGAAAAGTAAAATCGCTATACAGCAAATTCGGATAAACATTAAAATTACTTTTTTTCCAGATGAGTTTATCGTCATTCTTTGCTTTTTGCTGCATGGCAAATTTGTAATCGCCGGAAATCAAAAGCTTGGGATTTTCTTTCGCAGTGAGTTTGGTTGTGTAAAAACTTTCCTGTTTTGTTTTATCACTGAATCCTTTCAAAAGAAGAGCCTTTTCCGGATCTATCCACTGCGCATCCCTGTCGAGTTCGATATATCTGAAAGTGATACTATCCTTCCGGCCAAGCCCTTTGGTAAGACATGAAAATTTTTCTTTCCCTTCAGGAAAAACCTGCCAGATATCATAGCGGTCGTAAATCAGCGCCGACTTATCGTCTTTGCTCCATCCGGCCAGACCATAGGGATCGGGTTTTGCAGGCGTGTCATTTTCTTCGTCCCAGAAATTCACTTTAATATCCTTGGTAAGCGGAAAGGATTTTTCTTTTTTAACAGAATAAACATAATAAATACTGTCATCCACTTCATACCATATTATATAATTACCATTCGGGGAAATATTGGCGATACTTTGTTTTTTCTTAAGAATCAGTTTATGGTTTCCGGTAACAAAATCAACAAGGTAAATATCCTTATACTGATTGGTTATCCATGATAAAAATTTATTATACGGTTTGTAAGAATAGCCGATGCCTATGTTGCCATTTCCTTTAAGGATGGGTGTTACAAATTGCATTTCATCGGAAGCAAGTTGCACTAATTTGTTGTCTTTTAAATGATACACCGCCAGGTAATTTCGTTTTTGCTCTTTTTCCAGTTCAGAAAGTTGTTGCGGCTGGATGAGCGTATCTTTCCAGTTCCATATATCCACTTTTACTTTCTCATCATCCGGGAGGGTATCTTTTTTTTCTTTTTCCGGTCTCGGCATTGTGCCAAAATATAATTTAGCGCCGTCTTTTGAAAAATAGATTTCCCCGTTTTCACTCGCACACCATCCTTTCTGTAACCCGGGATTAACTGTATCAACAATACACTTTGCACTTTCAGATTTGCCAGACCAGTAAAATATATTAAAAGATTTTGCCTTGGCTGTATCAGAAGAATGAATAAAAACGGATTGTTCACCTTTTGTATCAAATGTGATTTTTTTTGCAATACCCGAACGTTTAAAGATCATCTGACTTTTTTCTTTGGCTGCATCAAAAATAAAAACCGATGTGGTATCAGATGTTGTATCTTTTTTCAATGTGATATAACCGATGAAAGCGCCGTTATCGGAAATTGAATAATCCAAAACATCTTTGTACTGATAGGTTTTAGAGGTTAAGGGGTTATATAAAAATAACGTTCCGGTTTCAGTCTTTTTATCTTTCTTTTTTGTTTTTTCTTTGGATTTGGGTTTTACTTTGGCGGTTGAGTCCTGAACCGGTTTATCTTTAGCGGCTGCAGAATCCTTTTTTGCCGTTTCTTTCTCGAGCAGGTATGCGATCCATGTTGAGTTATCTTTTGCCAGTTTAAATGATTTCAGTTTTGCAGTTTTTTTTAAGGAATCCTTTTTAAAAATTAAAATACCAAGAGAATCTTTCGGAAGATCATCGTCTTTCTTTTTTGCAAGTTTCGCTTTCCGGATGGTATCGTCCTGCGCTTTGATCTTAAATATCAAAAAATCCGAATTGGCAGAAAACTTTGCAGCATAACCCCGGCGTATTGAATCAATTTTATTATTTATACAATTTCTGAGGAACAGCCATCCATCGCCTTTTTGGGGATTGATTTCATATGACACCCATTTCCCGTCATCTGATATTATCGGGTTTTCAATATCCTTCCATGAATCGTAAACGGTATGGTCAAGCGGAATTTTATTTTGAGCAGATAAAAAAGAAAAACTTAAAATGAATAAAACAACGTATAAGAATTTAATTCGTTTCATTATCCATGTATTATTATTAAAACAAACCTACATTATATTTTTTAAAATTACAACTCTTCTATTATATTTTTGGTACTATATATATAATGTATAGTATCGGGGAAAAGACACAAATAAAAAACCCCGGTAAAGCCGGGGTTTTTTATGATGTCAACCAGTTTACTTCTTAACTGGAACTTTCTTAACCGCTGCTTTTGGAACTGCTTTGTGATGAACAGCTTTCTTCGGAGCTGCTTTGTGATGAACAGCTTTCTTCGGAGCTGCTTTGTGATGAACAGCTTTCTTCGGCGCTGCCTTGTGATGAACAGCTTTCTTCGGTGCTGCTTTGTGAACAGCCTTCTTTGCAACTGCCTTCTTAGCAGGAGCCTTTTTTACTGGAGCTTTCTTTTCTTCCATAATTACTGATTTTGATTAATAGTTAAACTTAATTTAATTGATAATATATAAATAAACATGAGACTATTTTTTGGCAGCTTTTCTTTTAACTGCATTTTCTTTTGCCACAGCCTGTGCTGCTGCCAGACGGGCAATAGGAACTCTGAACGGCGAACAACTTACATACGAAAACCCAAGGGAATGACAGAATTCAATGGATGAGGGTTCGCCGCCATGCTCCCCGCAAATTCCAATCTTCAAATCTTTCCGGGTCTTCCGGCCTTTTTCAACTGCTGTTCTCATAAGCTGTCCGACTCCTTCCTGATCTAAAATATTAAACGGATCAACGGGTAAAATTTTCTTTTCAAGATATTCCGGAAGAAATGACGCTATATCATCTCTTGAGAAACCAAACGACATTTGCGTAAGGTCATTGGTTCCAAAAGAAAAGAACTGAGCTATCCCTGCAATTTTATCGGCCGTTAAAGCTGCCCTGGGAATTTCTATCATTGTGCCGATCATATGCGGGATTTCTTTCAGTTTATGTTTTGCAAGAACTTCGTGATACACTTTTTCAATGATGGCATACTGATGTTTCAATTCAGTGTCCACACAGGTAACCGGGATCATAATTTCCGGGAACGGTTTCTTTTTTGATTTGAGCAGTTCTGCCGCTGCATCGAAAATTGCCCTTACCTGCATCTCGGTAATTTCAGGATACGATATTCCAAGACGCACGCCGCGGTGTCCCATCATCGGATTATTTTCATGAAGGGCATCGGCACGCTTGTTGAATTCAGAAGCAGAAATATGCAAACTCTTTGCAAGTTTTTCGCGTTCCTCTTTATTCTGCGGAACAAATTCATGAAGCGGAGGATCCAGGGTGCGGAATGTAACCGGCAGTCCATCCATAGCAAGCAGGGTACCTTTTACATCTTCTTTTACAAACGGGAATAATTCATCCAATGCCGCCCTTCGTTCTTTTTCTGTATTTGAGGCAATCATTTTACGGAGAGCGAAGAGAGGTTTTTCAGAATGCTTTCCATAAAACATATGTTCGGTTCTGAAAAGCCCGATACCTTCTGCGCCAAAAACTCTTGCTTTGGAAGCATCTTCCGGAGTATCAGCATTGGTACGGACTTTCATCTTTCTGATCTCATCGCACAACTTCATGAAGGCGATAAAATCCTTATTTTCTTCAGCGGCTTTTATCATTGGCAACTCACCTTTATAGATATACCCTTTGCTTCCATTCAGGGTGATGTTGTCGCCTTCTTTAAAAACCAGGTCGCCGACTTTCATGGTCTTTGCATATGCATCAATATGCAATGAACCGGCTCCGACAATACAGCATTTTCCCCATCCTCTTGCAACCAATGCTGCATGACTTGTCATACCGCCGCGGGCAGTGAGAATTGCAACGGCAGATCTCATGCCTTCGATATCTTCGGGATTGGTTTCTTCACGAACCAGAATAACTTTTTTACCTTTTTTTGTCCATTCAACAGCTTCATGCGAAGTGAAAATAATTTGCCCGGCTGCTCCACCCGGCCCGGCAGGTAAACCTTTAGCAACCGGTTTTAATTTTGCTTCTTCTTTGGGATCAATGATCGGATGCAATAACTCATCAAGTTGTGAAGGTTCAACTCTTAACACAGCTTCTTCTTTATTGATAAGTTTTTCCTTCAACATTTCAAGAGCCATCTTAACAGCGGCGGGTCCATTTCTTTTTCCAACGCGGCACTGTAACATGTATAATTTTCCATCCTGAATCGTGAACTCGATATCAAGCATATTTTTGTAATGCGTTTCGAGTTTTTTCTGAATATCGTGAAGTTGTTTGTAAATTTTCGGCATTCCTTTTTCGAGAGAAGGAAGATGTTTGGTGTGTTCGTTTTTTCCAATTTCATTAATCGGGTTCGGAGTACGAATGCCGGCGACCACATCTTCGCCCTGGGCGTTCGGCAACCATTCGCCATAAAAATAATTTTCTCCGGTAGCAGGGTTTCTTGTAAATGCAACTCCGGTTGCAGAAGTATCGCCCATATTACCAAACACCATGGACTGAACACTAACGGCAGTACCCCAACTATCGGGTATCCCTTCAAACTTACGATAGGATATTGCACGCCTTCCCATCCAACTCTGAAACACTGCTCCTATTGCTCCCCATAACTGGTCAACCGGATTTTCAGGAAATGGTTTTCCTAAAACTTCTTTTACTTTCTTTTTATAAATTTCGATCAGTTCTTTTAAATCAGCGGCTGTTAAATCAGTATCACTTTTTACTCCGCGGGCGTGTTTCATTTTTTCGAGTTCCTGCTCGAGTTGCTGACGCACACCCTTTCCCTCTTTCGGTTCGATACCTGTCGCTTTTTCCATGACCACATCGGAATACATCTGGATCAACCGGCGCTGTGAGTCATAAACGAAACGGGGATTTTTTGTTTTCTTAATCAAGCCATCGCGGGTTTCATTATTTAAACCGACATTCAAAACTGTTTCCATCATACCCGGCATGGAAGCGCGCGCGCCTGAACGGACAGAAACCAATAACGGATTATTTTTATCGCCGAACTTTGCTCCCATATCTTTTTCAACTTTATGGAGAGCATCCATCACCTGCGTATTTAATTCTTTAGGATATTTTTTCTTGTTATCATAATATGCGGCGCATACTTCTGTTGTGATCGTAAAACCTGCAGGAACCGGCAAACCTATGTTAACCATTTCAGCAAGGTTTGCGCCTTTTCCGCCCAGCAGGTTCTTCATATCAACTTTACCATCCGCATGTTTTCCGCCGAAGAAGTATACATATTTTTTGCCAGCCATTTTTACTTTTTAAATTTTATTTTTGAAAATTTCCCGTTTTAAATTTGAGCACTAAATTATATCAAAAAAAAAACTTCCTATTATATAATGTAAACTAAAATTAGTTTTTTTCAGACTTTTTTTTAACCATCACATCGTACTTTTAATAAACGAGCCCAGATGTACCAAGTCCTAAAACAATTGTTAAACACTTTAAAAATACATTTTATGATTGCGAAAAAAATTCTTCATCATTAATTCATCGAAATCCAGTTTGAAATTATAGCATCGCCAAACTCAGTCAGGATGGACTCCGGATGAAATTGAATCCCTTTTACTTTAAAAAGTTTATGACTCACGGACATGATATTTTCATTTTCATCAACGGCAGTAATTTTTAATTCCTGAGGAAAAAAATTACGATCGACAATCCATGAGTGATATCTTCCTGACAAAAAAATTTCCGGAATGTTATTGAAAATTTTCTCTTCTTTATCTGTAATAAAAATTTTTCCGGCAACGCCATGCATGACCTGTGGCAGGTTTGAGAGCTTTGCTTTATAATGCTCGGCAATGACCTGATGACCTAAACACACACCCAGAATATTTTTTGTTGTTTGGAATGATTCTAAAACCCGGAATAACTTTTTATAGTTGGATGGAACATCCGGGCCGGGTGAAAAAATTATTTTATCAAACTTTTCCACGTTATGAATTTCAAGTTTATCGTATCGGATGACAGTAGCTGAATCGGTGTATTTTTCTACAATGTGAAGGAGGTTGTAGGTGAAGGAATCAAAATTATCTATAAGTAAAACGTCCATCTGAAAAATTTTTAACTTGACATTACAAAAGTAAATATTTAATTTTAATTAATACAACAATTCGCAATAAAAATTTAAAAAAAAATAAAATTATTTTGAAAAACAAAAAACACTTATGAAAATTTTAAGCGTACATCCCTTTATTAATAAGGATTACAACGAATATCAGTTTTCAAAAACAATTTGTATTTTATAATTATTTTTTTAATTTAGTGAAATATTAAATCTCAAAAAATGAAAACATCAATCTTGGTTTTATTATTACTTTCCATTTTCTCCAATGCATTTCCGCAACCGATAAAAATCAGGAATCAAAGAGATACTGTGGGTTTCGCGAGTAATTGCATACAGATGGATTCTGTCATGAACCGGATATGGCGGGAAAAATTTTCACAAATAAATTATATCCGAAAAGAGAAAAAAATTTCTGCTGAAACAATTTTCAGGGTTGCTATTTGTCCACACGACGATTATACATATGCCGGGTACCTGTATCCTCTCTCCCTTGAAAATATTAAGGCCGGGACGGTCATTATCTTTGGGGTTGCACATAAAATTAAAATCAGGGACAAGATCATTTTTGAAAATTTCGACCAGTGGAAGTCTGCTTACGGAAATATAAAAATTTCGCCGCTCCGTGAAAAAATCATTCAGGGCCTTTCAAAAAATTTCTACCTTACCGATGACAGCATACATGCACGGGAACATTCTGTAGAAGCCATGGTGCCGTTCCTTCAATACTATAACAGAAAAGTCGAGATCATTCCGATTCTTGTACCAAACATGCCGGCTGATACACTGCAGATACTGGCCAAAAATCTTGCCGGTGTAATCCATAGCATTTTAGTTTCACAAAATCTGAAATGGGGAGAAGATATCGCAATGGTCATTTCGAATGATGCGGTTCATTATGGTGATCAGGATTGGGGGGGAAAAAATTTTGCTTTGTTAGGAAGCGATTCATCGGGTTATAAAAAAGCTCTTGCGTATGAACATAAACTTATACATGATTACCTCGTTCCGGAGTTCACTATTTCAAAAATCATTTCTTTTATTTCTGAACTGGTAGATAAGAACAGCGGGTATAAGTGGACCTGGTGCGGAAGAAATTCTGTACCTTTCGGATTACTTACCTCGCTATACCTGCAGGAAAAAACCCAGACCCCAAAACTCAACGGACTGTTTTTGGATTATTCAACCAGCATCATGAACAAACCCATAAAAGTTGATGATTTAAAAATAGGGGCGACAGCCCCGGCAAATATTCATCACTGGGTAGGGTATGTTGCGATAGGTTATAAATGAAAATTTAGGATTTTGCCAACTGCAATTTTTTATAATACGTAAGTTTATGATCGGGTAAAAGCGCCGGATGAAATATATAAATAAGATCTTTCAAAATAATTTGCGGATTCATGATCCCGGATTCCCAAAAATCATTTCCTCCAAATTTATTCAGGATGGCATTATTATTATATATGTATGCTTTTTTAAAAACGGTCATACCCTGAATGCGTTCATCAACCGATACTATTTCCCGCAGTGAGTTTGCTGCTCCGGGATTAATCCATACATCTGCTAGCTGAGCCTTTTCGATTACGGATTCAATATTTACAGGAATGCTTTCATGCGATGTATTCTCCGCCCATAAAAACTGTCCGCCGGCATCTGCAATAAGTTTTGCCGTATGGGAATTACCTCCCGGCGCCCACCATGTACCTTTCCATGGAAGACCTGTCAGCACGTTGGGTTTTTCTTTTACCGAACCGGCAATCTTTTTTAAATTATTATATTCTTTTTCGATTTGAAGAAATTTTTCTTCTGCCAGTTTTTCTTTGTTATAAAATGCTGAAATAAATTTTATCCATTCTGCTTTTGCCAAAACAGTTTCTTCCAGGTACTCTGCATTAACAACTGCATTTATATTTAAGTCCCTGAGCTTATTGATAACCTGCGATGCCTCGCTGCCCACCCCGTAAACAATAACAAGATCGGGCTGCAAACCGATGATGGTTTCATAATTCAGGTTGTTGTCATACCCTACATCTTTAATTTTACCCTCATCAATTTGTTTTCTTATTTTAGGGTTTACAACATTATTGGTTCCTGCAATTCCGGTAATAGAATTTGGTTCATCAATAAAATCAATCATCGCTGTATGGGTTGTGGAAAGGCATACAACTTTTCTGACAGGTGTCCGGATAACCGGTTTCTGTTTTAATTCATCAGGGATTTTACCGGCTCTGTCAACCAGGTAGTATTCAAACTGAATATTGTTTGCTCCCTGCCATGGATTTTTTACAGTTATAATTTTATATACATTATTATAATGTATAACCGAAAAACCTTTAGCATAAAAATTCTGATTTTTATTCCCCGAATTATGCGATTCAATTTTTTCCGGTTGCCGGTTGCAGGAAAAAATCAAAAATAAAATTTCTATATATAATATAATGTATACTTTTTTTTCCATCAGGTGAAAAGTAATAATCCCGTATCCTGACAAAACTACATTAAGATTTACTAAAATCAAACATAAACTGTATAATGACAGGGTATAAATTCAGGTTCACTTAATAATATCAGAAATACCTTGTAGTCACTAAATAAAATATATATTGAGTAAAATTTCAAACTTGATAAAACTAAGTGTATATAATGATTTTTTGACGAACAGACAAAATATTATGACAAAATTATATATTAAACTGACAAAAATCAATTATTAAAATGTAAATATTTTAATTTAATTATTGGATATAAAATATATTGTTTATAATTTAGGCCGCTCAATGAGATGCAAAATTTACGTAAATCACAGAAATGAACGAGATTAGAAAAGCATTGAATGATTCCGCGGTTGTAAGGTGGGGGGTAATCCTCCTGATAAGTTTTACAATGGGGGTCAGTTATTATTTCTATGATGTGCTCTCGTCCATAAAATCAGTGATGCAAACCGAGCTAAAACTCAGCTCTACCGATTACGGCCTTATTGTTTCGTTCTACTCTTTTCCAAACACATTCCTGTTAATGGCTGTTCTTGGTGGTATCATTCTCGACCGATGGGGAATCAGAAAAACGGGGATGCTTTTCGTAACGCTGATGACGCTTGGTTCTTTTATCACTGCATATGGCGCTTGCAATTATTATAAAAATGGCGGGCTGGGTCACAATCTTATGGGTTCTTTTTTACCAAGCTACAGCCCTGAGTTAAAAATGATGATGCTGGGCAGATTATTTTTCGGGCTGGGCGCCGAAACATTTTATGTGGTTGTAAGCAAGGCTATCGTTAAATGGTTTAAAGGAAGAGAACTCGCTTTGGCTTTTGGTATCAACCTTGCCATTGCAAGAGCCGGTACCGCGCTGGCGCTTATTTCATCGCCGATTTTGGTTGGAGAACAGGTTTCAGGACTTTACCCATCATGGACCAATGCAACATGGCTCGGAGCTATGTTGATGGCTATCGGGTTTCTTACTTTCTTATTCTACATGATCTACGATCTTAAATTCGACAGGCAATCGAGAGTATCTATAGTTTCCGGACCGGATGAAAAATTTGAGATCAACGACGTATTATCGCTTTTCAAAAATAAATCTTTTATTTACATAGCTCTTTTATGCGTTACATTCTATTCTGCGGTTTTTCCATTTCTTACCTACGCTCCCGATCTGATGCACAATAAATTCGGACTGGACTTGCAGTTAAGCGGAAAAATCGCATCCATCCTTCCATTCGGCACTGTTTTGTTTACCCCGATATTCGGATGGTTTGTTGATATCAAAGGAAAGAGTTCAACCCTGATGATATTGGGTTCTATTTTGCTCATATTAGTTCATCTCACTCTTTCGTTAACCACTATTTATCCTTATATTGCCATATTCGTTCTGGGTATTGCTTTTTCCTTAATTCCTGCCGCCATGTGGCCGGCTGTTTCAAAAATTGTTGAAGAAAAAAGATTAGGCACTGCATATGGTTTGATGTTCTCCATACAAAACTTAGGATTGTTTTCTTTCCCTATTTTAGCGGGAAAAGTTCTGGATATTACCAATGCATCCATCACTCCGGAAATGATTGAAAAAGGAGCACAACTCGATTATACAGTTACGGTGCTTATGTTTGCCGGCCTCGGCCTTGTCGGACTATTGTTTGCTTTCCTGCTGAAGCGTGAAGACAAATTTTCTGATTTCGGGCTGGAACTTCCAAATAAAAATATACTCTGACGCTGCTTCAACCTATATAAGTTTTCACATTTTTTCTGAAAATTATTTGCTTCCGGTCAGGACCTACTGAAACAATTTTTACAGGTACGCCGACTTCTTTTTCTATAAAATCCATATATTGTAAAAACTCATCTGGAAACTGGTCTTCGGCTGTGATCTTAGTCAAATCCGTTTTCCATCCTTTCATCTCTTTATATACAGGCTCTATGGGTTCATTCATATCAAAAGGAAAACTAACTGTCGCTTGTCCCTGATATTTATAAGCTACTGCAACTTTAATGATATCGAATTGATCCATCACATCCGCTTTGGTCATGATAAGCTGCGTAGCTCCATTGATCATGATTGCGTATTTCAGAGCAGGCAAATCAAGCCAACCGCAACGCCGCGCACGGCCGGTTGTTGAACCAAACTCGTTGCCGAATTTCTGCAGCGCTTTTCCGGTTTCATCAAACAATTCCGTAGGGAAAGGGCCGCTGCCTACGCGGGTGCAATAGGCCTTGAATATGCCAAAAACATCTCCGATTTTATTGGGGGCTATTCCCAATCCTGTACATGCGCCTGCACATATCGTGTTAGAGGAGGTAACATACGGATAAGTCCCGAAATCAATATCCAGAAGCGTTCCCTGCGCGCCCTCTGCAAGCACTTTTTTATTCTCATGGGTATATGTATTGATCAACTGCTCGCTGTCTACAAATTGAAATCCTTTCAAAGTATCAATACCGTCGTACCATTCTTTTTCATATCCGGATAAATTATATGTATATTTATACTGACGGATGATCTGTTTATGTTTTTCCACCAGGGCCTGATATTTTTCAATAAAATTATTACCGGTTATATCGCCTATGCGCAAACCATTCCTTCCGGTCTTGTCCATATAGGCCGGGCCTATACCTTTTAACGTGGACCCGATTTTAGATTTTCCCTTATACGCCTCAGAAGCTGCATCAAGTATGCGATGCGTGGGAAGAATCAGGTGCGCTCTTTTTGAAATTAAAAGCCGGCTTGATGCGTCCACTCCCATTTTCACAAGAGAATCAATTTCTTTTTTAAAAATAACGGGATCTATCACCACTCCGTTTCCAATAATATTGATGGTATCTTTATGAAAAATGCCGGAGGGAATGGTATGAAGCACATGCCGGATATTATTGAATTCAAGTGAATGACCCGCATTAGGGCCTCCCTGAAATCTTGCAATCACATCATAGTTTGGCGTTAAAACATCCACCACTTTCCCTTTTCCTTCGTCTCCCCATTGAAGGCCTAATAAAACGTCTACTTTCATTTACCTGAAATTATTTCGAAATCCTAATATTACATTTAAAATCAATTCTCAAATTTAAGATCGTCAACAATGCTTCGCATCACTTTGGCTGTTTTACTGTCATCCGTCAATTGATAAATTGCGATAGCGATACCCGGTATACCGACCTTTGCGGTAATATCAAAAATATATACCGGCCCTTTGATAGTTTGCTCTTCTTTGCCGGAATTATTACGCGCTTTATTGACAATCCTCACGTACACTTCTTTTCCGGAAAGGGAATTGTTATTCAAATAATCCTTTACCATAATACTGTCAACAACTCCGCTGTAATTATTTTGTTCATACAGGTTTTTTGCATGCTTCCTGACAAATTCGCTGAAATTATACAATTTGCCGGTAGAACCATAGGTTTCAAAATTGTGAATGGCAACAGATATCCGGGTCACAGATTCAAGGTCTTTATTCCACCGGATCAGAATACTTTTCTCAGATGCTTTTTTTAAAACATAACCGGAAGGATACGTAAGAGTGAACTTATAATTTTCGTCTTTGTAGGCGCTGTTCTGTTGTACGCCTGTATGATCCTGTTTCAGTAAAATATCAGATACCTGAAAAGGAATGCCATCCGTAAATACCGTGAACCATGCCAGAAAAAAAATAAATGCATAGAATTCAATTTTCATAAAAGGGAAATTATTAATTTGATATTATAACATAGCCACACAGTTTCTTTTTATTTATTTTCTTTACAATACCCATAAATATATAAAATAATAGTTCAGTCAAAATAAATTATTCGATATTTTCCACCCTTGCTACCGAGTTCACCCCTTTGATTTTTTTCAATTTTTCCATAAGGTGCAAAAGGTCGCTGGCATTATGGATATACAAATCAATGTTTCCTTCGAAAACACCGTTAAGGCTGTCGAAATAAACTGAACGCATATTTACATTAAGTTCTTCTGAAATAACCTTGGTAAAATCATTTACAATTCCGATCCTGTCAATACCATTTATCTTTATTCTTGCAAGAAACGACTGCACTTTATGTACCGTCCATTTTGCAGACAGGATTCTGTCGCCATAATTCGACATCAGTTTAATGGCTATCGGGCAGGTAGTTTTATGAATATGGATCAATGAATTCGATTCAATGAATCCCATAACCTTATCGCCGGGTATCGGATTACAGCATTTTGACAGAGTATAATCCGGCGTATCCACACTTTCGCTGAGAATAAGAGACTTTTTCTTTTTTGATTGGGAGGTATCTTTCTCTATTACATCCTGCTTTAATTTTTCAGTATCTTCTTTTTTATTTTTCGACATTCCAAAAAGGGAGGTTGTTTTGGTGAAAGTGATATCCCAGTATGTAGCGATTTTATTTTTCCTTTTCGTTTTTATAACCTGTTCAAAGTCTTCTAATGAAATCACTTCATTCCCGATTTTGGCATAAAACTCATCTTTGGTAGCCACATCATATGTAGCAAAAAGCTTATGAAACAACTCGGGATTGGGAAGAAGTTTATACTCGTTAAATTTTTCCTCAATCATATGCTGGCCTTTTTTTATGCTTTCCCGGCGCTCATTCTTAAACGCGTCATGCAATTTTGCCTTGGCATTCGCTGTGACCACAAACTCAAGCCATTCCTTCTTGGGTTTTTGTTTTTCTGATGTAAGTATCTCTATCTGGTCGCCGCTTTTAAGAACATAACTAAGCGGTTCCAACCTGTGATTGATTTTTGCGCCGATGGATCTGTAGCCTATCTCGGAATGAATATCAAATGCGAAATCGAGCGCTGTAGCGCCCTGCGGAAGACGCTTTAATAATCCCTTCGGAGTAAACACATAAATCTCCAGCGAAAAGAGATTCATCTTGAAGTTATCGAGGAATTCAATGGCATTGCTGTTTGGGTTTTCCAGCACCTCGCGCAGGTTTTTTATCCATTGTTCCAGCTGGCTTTCATCCGACCCTGCTTCTTTGTATTTCCAGTGTGCGGCATATCCCCGTTCAGCGATTTCATCCATGCGGTTGGAACGTATCTGCACCTCTACCCACTTTCCCTGCGGGCCCATCACCGTAGTATGCAACGCTTCATAACCATTGGCTTTCGGCGTGCTCACCCAATCGCGGAGCCTCGAAGGATTAGGTTGATAATAATCTGTTATGATTGCATACACATACCAGCACTGATTTTTTTCCGGAAGTTCCTGAAAAGATTCGAAGACAATCCTTACTGCAAAAATATCATATACTTCTTCGAAAGGAACATTCTTTGCCTGCATCTTTGTCCAGATTGAATATATGGATTTGGCCCTTTCCTTTATGGAATAACGAATATTCAGCTCATTCAGTTTTCTCTTGATGGGTTCGCAGAAAATATCAATATATACCTCACGTTCCTCTTCACTATCTTTTAATTTTTTATAAATCTCTTTATAGACGACCGGTTCTTTATATTTAAAACTCAGATCTTCGAGTTCTGTTTTAATGGCATACAAACCAAGCCTGTGAGCAAGGGGGGCATACAGGAAAAGAGTTTCTGCGGCAACCTTCAGTTGCTTGTGTTCCGGCATGGAATCCAGCGTCCGCATGTTGTGAAGCCGGTCGGCAAGCTTGATCAGTATTACGCGCACATCTTCGGAAAGAGTAAGCAGCATTTTTCTGAAACTCTCGGCCTGAAGGGAAGAATTTTCATCAAATATCTCAGATATCTTGGTAAGCCCGTCAATGATCTGGGTTATCTTAGCGCCAAATATCTTTTCAATGCTTTCGAGCGAAAAGTCAGTGTCTTCAACAACATCATGCAACAGGGAACAGATCATTGACTTTGTACCCAACCCGATTTCCTCAGCGCAAATCATGGCCACTGCAAGGGGATGAAAAATATACGGTTCGCCGGACTTTCGCCTCATTCCTTTGTGCGCTTCGTTGGCTATTTCAAATGCTTTGCGTACCAACTTGCGGCTCTCATCATCGCGGCAATGCGGACAATAATCAAAGATCTCGTTATACCTTCTTTCTATTTCTATTTTTTCCTCGTCTGTGAGAACTTCCATACAAAAAATAAACTTGTTTCAGCAAACTCAAAGTTATAATTTTTTTTTATTTTATAAAAAAATATCCAAATTGTTTCCCATTGCTTATCTCACACATAATTCGTAGTTTTGTAAATATTTTCAGGGCAAATGAAATCCTGTAAATTATAAAAAAAATCACCATGAGACCGCCTGCATTCTTTATTGTTTTCAGTATCTTTATATCCTGCATGCCACACAAACAAAAAGCCGACTTTCTGATTCTCAATGCTAGCCTTTATAAATCTGACGAACCATTTTCTATGGCACAGGCCATTGCTGTTAAAAATGGTAAATTTATTTTTGTCGGTTCAAATGAAGAAGCCCGGTCAACCTATGAATCGGAAAAAATTATTGACTGTACGGGAAAATTTATCTTTCCCGGTTTGATTGACGCACACTGTCATTTTTATGGCTATGCCTTAAGCCTGAGATATGCAGATATTAATACGGCAAAATCATTCGAAGAATTGTTGCAGATTATCGCCGAACACAACAGAAAATTTCCTTCGTCCTGGCTTATAGGCAGGGGCTGGGATCAGAACAAATGGGAGAAAAAAGAATTTCCCGGTAATACTGAACTAAATAAGTTATACCCGGATATTCCAGTTGTTCTGATTCGTGTGGACGGCCATGCTGCGCTTGCCAATAATAAAGCGCTTGAAATAGCCGGCATTACTTTGAAAACAAAAATTGATGGTGGAAAAATTATTACAGCGAATGGTAAATTAACAGGGATACTCCTTGACAAAGCCTGCGATCATATCCGGTCTTTTATTCCTGAACCCAATGGGAAAGAACTTGAAAAGCTACTGCAGGAAGCCCAGCAACATTGTTTTTCTGCAGGACTTACCCTGCTTGCCGATGCGGGTTTAGACAGAAAAATCGTTGAACTTTACGACTCACTCCAGAAACAAAATATTTTGAAAATGCGCTTCTACGCTATGCTAAACCCAACGGATGAAAATTTTAAAAAATATATTGAAAAAGGAATTTATCAGACAGACCGGCTGATTGTACGATCCATTAAATTATATGCTGACGGCGCCTTGGGTTCAAGAGGAGCATTATTGCTAAAACCATATGAAGACGACAAAGACAATACCGGGATTTTAGTTGAAAAACCTGAATTATTAAAATCCATGATCACCCGGGCTGATTCAGCCGGCTACCAGGTAAATACTCATGCTATCGGTGATTCCGCTGTAAGAATGATCTTAAACCTGTATGGAGAATTTCTGAAAACAAAAAATGATAAACGCTGGAGAATTGAACATTCGCAGGTTGTTCATCCGGACGACTTAGTAAAATATAAAAACTATTCCGTAATCCCTGCTGTTAATACTACTCATGCAACCTCAGATATGAGCTGGGCCGGAAAGCGTTTAGGAGAAGAACGGGTAAAATATGCATATACTTACAAAAACCTGCTGGATCAAAACGGCTGGCTTTGCAATGGCAGCGATTTTCCCATTGAATCTATTAACCCGCTTTATGGATTTTATGCAGCAGTTGCCCGAAAAGACCTGCAGGGGAATCCTGAAAACGGTTTTCAGAAAGAGAATGCCCTTAGCCGTGAACAGGCTATGAAATCCATGACAATCTGGGCGGCAAAAGCATGTTTCTGGGAACCGGCCATTGGTAGTATTGAAGCTGGAAAATTTGCCGATTTCATTATTACGAGCCAGGATTTCATGAAAGTTGATGAAAATAAAATTCCGGATATAAAAATCGAACAAACATTTATTTCAGGAGAATGCGTATTCAATAATACAAAAACTGAAGATTACTTTTTCAGATCTTTAACAAATAGTTTTTCCCCATTTATAATCTTTTCTTCAAAGCTCATTTTTAAAAGATATGCCTTATGAACTTCATTCAGGCATACAGTTACAATACTTTCGTAGCCGAGGTCATAAAAATATTTTACATTTTCAATGAAAAGATAATTCCCTACTTTGAAATTCCTGTATTTAGGAACCACGAAATCAAGGTTGATAAAAAGCGTTTTCTTATCATGGATCGTCACTATAAAAACACCGATAATATCAATGTTGTTTAAAATCAGAAAACAGATGCTGTCCGGGCTTCTTTTGTAAAAAGGCGAATAATGGTAGATATCGCGCTTGTAATATTCGATGAATGCTCCTAAGTATTCGTTATTGCCCTTCACCTGGAGGATATTGAATGTATCTTTAAACGACTGACTATGCAGCAGCAAAAATAAACTGCCTGCGAACAAACCGCAATCAACAATTCCCATTCCAACCGATCCGAATACAAAACCATATATTGCAAAAATCACCGCTCCCGTCAAATGAACCATACGCAAAAGCCTGTTCATTTCCAATACAATGGTAACTCCTAAAATTGCTGTAGCAATGAAACCTATCAATTCAACAATGTTTGGCATAAATTAATTTTAAAGTTTGAAAATAATACCAATTCTATTCAATAATAATTTTTTTGCTTGTAATCCGGGTTCCGGTTTGAATAACGGCAAAATAAATTCCTTTATCGAATGATGAAAAATCTAATGAAGCCTGATTCTTGATGTCAAGCGCTGTTGAATAGATTATTTTGCCTATAACATTATACACTTTTATAATCATCTCCTTATTGCCTGAACTCTTGATATGAATCAGTCCCTTGCTTGGGTTCGGATAAATACTGATAGTTTCATCATTTGCAAATATGGGTTTCGTATTCACGATTCCGGGGCTCCACTTATACATCCCGCCCTGTATGGGGCTTGTACAAAAACCGCTTGCCCATCCTGTAAATTCATCATAAAATTTTGTACTGATGTATTGAACGGCGGTATCAATTGCCGTCCATGTAGCGCCATAATCTAAACTGTATGAAGAACCGTAATGGGCTGATCCCGATGCTGCGCCGTTGCTGCCTACGGATATATATCTTCCGGGTACGCCGGGGACAGCGGAAATATCTCCTTTCCATATCGGCCCCACCGGATTCACAGCAGCCCACGTTGTTCCTCCGTCGTGTGTAACCTTGGTGACAAATGCCGTAACGATTCCCGATGAATAAGTTATCTTCTGAACAATGCCATTGTTTTCATCGCTGAACGTAACCTTCTGGCAATCGCCCATACCGGCATCTGTTACAGTCCAGTTTAAGCCGCGGTCCGTTGATTTAAACACACGGCCTTTATTGGTGCCAAACCAGATTGTGTTTCCGATTACATCATAAACGTTTGTCCATCCCATTTCACCGGATACTGCATTGGGAATGTTTGCAACCGGAACAACCGTCCATGTGTTTCCTCCGTTGCCGGTAGTAAAAATTTCAAATTCGCTGTTGGCAGGATCTCCCATGGTAAATCCGGCGGAATCGTTAAAAAAGTGAACCACATTCGGGAAACCGGAAGATGTGTTGAATACTGCCGTAGTCTGAAGCGTCCATGTTATACCGCCATCCTGCGTAACATATATACGCCCGCCTGCCCCGCCGCTGTTATACATAGCTATCCATGCTTTGTCAGCACTGGTTGAAGCAAGATTGGAAATTCTCCATACTGCCGGCGGACCTACAATGGTATCAGGCGCCCACGTGTTTCCGCCATTGGTTGTTTTTGTAAATTCATTCACCGGTGTTCCGTTAGTTCCGTCTATCCCTGTTGCCCATACCACACTGGGGCTGGCAATGGTAATCTGGTAAGCGCCCCGGTAAAGCGGTACAAATCCTGCAGCCTGAACAATCCATGCGCTGGGCGCCGGCGGCGCATTCACAATAATGAAGGCATTTTTAGTTTCCGTATCATTGTTTGTTCCGTCTGATATCGCTAAAGTAACTGAATAAGATCCCTGTGTATTATAAGTAATAACAGGAGGATTTTGTCCATTGTATGAAGAAGGTGTTCCTCCATTAAAAGTCCACTGCCACGAAGTTGGAGTTCCAGATGATAAATCCGTAAAAGTAACACTGCCGCCTTCAGTGATTACTGTTGTGTTGGTGCTAAAATTGGCATTGACGGCAGAAATTGCATTCTGGGCAGCCTGAACCGCAGCCTGAGCATTGATCCTTCCGGAACCGACTTTTCCCTGGTGAAGCGCATCCTGTAAAGACTCAATATTTACGCAAGTACTTTTTAAAAGAGTAGTAACTTCATCCGGAGTAATGTTCGGATTTATTGAAATCATCAATCCGCAAAGGCCGGCTGTAATCGGCGATGCCATGGATGTGCCTTCCATCTTGCCAAAGCCTCCCGATGTTGAAGTGTACACTGTACTGTAAACGCCATAATTCAGTAATTGATCCAATAAACCGCCGTCGTTCTGCCAGCCGCCCGGAGCCATCACATCGAGCCAGGTTCCATATTCGGAAAAAGAAGAGGCAATATCATTACCATTGGTTGAGCCGACAGAAATCACATGTTCGCAAGCGGCAGGATACATGACCGTATTAGTATTTGTCGAGTCCATTAAACCGTTGCCATTATTACCCGCAGAGGCAACCAGCACGCAACCTTTGTTGTAGGCATAATTCACAATTTCCTGCATGGCCTGGATATACTGGAATCCGCCCCACGACATATTGATGACCCGTGCGCCTGTATCCGCCGCCCAGATGATTCCTTCAAGGCCGCCGGTCATATTCTGTGTTGAATCATCTGCGGCTTTAATAGCAATCAGGCTTACATTAAAACCAATGGATGTGATGCCGGTATTGTTGTCTGTCTGTGCTCCTACAAGGCCTGTGGTATGGGTTCCGTGAGACCATGCCCAATCTGCGCTTAAATAATTTGTTGACATCATCGGCGGGGTTGGATCATCATCATTATTTGCCAGGTCAATTTTTGCAACTATTTTATTTATCAGTTCGGGATGGTTTGCATAAATGGCATTGTCAATAACGGCCACTTTAATGCTTGCAGAACCATGTGTGATATCCCAGGCTCCCTGCGCATTGATCTTTGCCAGGTGCCAGTTATTCCCTGCCGTTGTGCCATAATCGTTCGGAGTGTATGTGATTTTAAATAATGGCGCTTTCTCGGCATATTCAATACAGTCTGTCTGCAGCAGATCGTTTATCAGTTCATCTGCCTGATATATTTTATTGAACCGGAGTAAAAATATTCTTTCAATCACCGGGCTCTTTGCAGTATAAAAACTGTTCCTCACAGATTTGATTTCATACTTGTCTATCAGTTCCCGTAAAAAAGTAACGTTTTTCAAATGAATGAAGCCATTTTCCTTAGAATATGGAAGCGAATAACCGCTTTTGATTTTGAAATAAATTCTACCGTCCAGAAATTCAGGATGTGCTTTCTGAGAAAAAACTCCTGCTGATACAGCTATTAAAAAAACAACTGTAAGTATCGCTTTTTTTAAATGTATAAAATTAATCATGGTATTTTGGTTTTAGTTTATACTGATTAAACAAAGATAATGAATCGGTGAAAACAATCAAAATAAATCATACAAACGGAAAAAATATATGTTCATTTTGTAATCGGTGATCGGTGTTCAGTAATCGGTGGGTTTTACTGATTACCGATTACTGGTTACCGATTACCCCAAAAGTTAAATCCTGCCTTTTCAAATATAACTTTGCATCAATACTATTTCCCGAACTTCTTAAGAACTTCCTTCACCGCATCTTTATGAACCGTGAAATTCATCATCTTCAGTTTCACAAAATCTTCGTGAAAGAAATAATAACCGAACTCAGGCGATTTTTCATCAACATTGCGGGAGCCGGAGCTGGAATCTTTTATCAGGTACCAGTCTTTACCTTCTTTTTCATAATATCCTACCAGATGCATTCCGTGATCGTCGGCAGTGGTTCCATTGGAAAACCTGAACTGGCGGGCATCTTCGTCAATATACTCGGAAGGGATATCAAAGGTCGGGATCATGGCGCAATTGGTTGTCCGTACAAGGCCCGCTTCAGAAACATCGCCGCCGATGCTTGTTGTGAAGCCGCTGCGAATGGCTTGTTTGAGAACTTTCATATAATCGTCGAGAGGGATATTGTAATAATCTTTACTGTGCCACCAGTTATCCGTTACCTTATATTCCACCTGCTGCCAGTAAGGCTCCTGTTTGTAAGAAAGTATTTCCACATAATCATCGGGATTTATCTGCATATATTCTTTTAAGAAAGTCCGCGGCGTATAATTTTTCCCTTCATATGTAAATTCTTTGGGCGGTTCGCCGATATAATGATTCATGATAGAGTGTATCGTTTCCAATGCCTGTTCTTCATTCCACGCAAAATTGGTCTTTAGCCCCTGCAAATATTTGTTCATTTCTTCGAACATGGCCGCGTGGGAATGGAATTTTCTTTCTTTTGGCAAACCGCTGTATGCGCTCAGGGGCATTGCCCCGTATTGCCTGAATATACGGGCCACGGCGTTTGCTTCAGACCCTTCGCCAAATGCAGAGTTGCCGCGTTCTCTGATAAAGCGCCTTGCTTTTTCCACATATTCCCAATACACGGTATAGAGCTCAGACAATTTTACCTGCTTTTTTGTGAGACGATAGATTTCCGATTCATAAAACGAAGTGGTAGAAAATGCCCAGCAGGTACCGGCATTTCCCTGTGATATTGATGGGTTGTGCCATTGCGTATTTTTTTTATACAGATCCATTTTGTTGGGCAGATCAATACCCGACTGATCCATGATAAACTTTTTTTCTTTTTCTTTTTTCTCTTTCTTTTCATCTATCGAGCGGATGTCTTTTAAGATGGAATTCTGATAATACCCGGGTTCGAATTCTTTAAAAACCGATTTGTCCCGCGGTTGTTCTTTTTTCTGGTCTTTTTGCGCATACACAGCAATTGTCAGAAAAACAATACAAAAAATAAGGCTTGCAATTTTTTTCATCTGTATAAAATTTTTATTTTATTATTACTATTTGCCCTCGCTTTCCCTTTTATTCCCCCGTACACTGCGTTACGGGGCAAGTTCTAAAGGGATAACCCACAAAAAGAACTGTGGGTAGATTTCTCCGCCAACTGGCGGATTAGGGGCAATGCTGGCAAAATTTATTCAAACTTATTGGTATTTGTTAATTACAATAGTTCGGTAATTTTTTTTAATAAAGGGCTAAAGCCCTTGGTATTTCTGCGTTTTATCAATTACCCCGACCTTGTTTTCGACAAGCTCAAACACCAGGTCGGGGTAAGTCAAAACGCTTACGAATAGCGGGCTTTAGCCCAAAATGACCTCAAAAAATACCGAAGTATTGAATTATAAATATTTCATAAATTCAGAAATTATTTTTCCCAAATATATTTACTTAATCAGATATTTTCAAAATTTTAACGTGCCTGTTCTCATGATTTGAACGGATATTGCAAAAGTATATGCCATCAGCAACTTTTAAACCGTTTTCTCCATTACCATCCCAAAAGACAATCTGGGTTCCGGAATTCATTTTTCTATCAGTTAATTTTTTTACACTCCGTCCGTTTATATCGGATATTTCGATGGTGAAAAAATCTTCCTGGTTTACTAAAAATTGTATCCGCAAAGTATTTGAGAACGGGTTGGGGTAAACAGTGAAAGAAGAATTTTCATCTGTTTTATTCACATCAGTTGGCAGTACATTTATATAAGATTGTTTTGTTTCTGTGATCTGTTGTGAAGTAAATTGGGTAGTTAAAGTTACGGTGTAAAGTCCCGGCTGTGTATATGTATAAACCGGATCCTGTACCGTGCTTTCAGTGAAACCGTCGTTGTCAAAATCCCATTGCCAGGAAACAGGATCATCATGTGAAATATCCGTAAAATGAACCGTCAGGGGAGCAACACCAGAAGTAATATCTGCAATAAAATCTGCATCATCCGGGTTGGAAGAAACCACAGAAAATTGCTGCTCTGCCGACCAGTTGCTCCATCGTAAATTCTGATCCCTGTATCGCGCCCGCCACCAATAGGTGTCACCAATGGTCAATATACCTTGTGAAACGTGATACCTCGCCAGGTCAATCCCGGTATTCAGATCAACCGGATTATAATAAGGCGCTCCGGAATCTTTATAAATATCTTCATAATCACGGGCAGCATCAACTATGGGAGCGCTCCAGTTTCCAGCCGTTGTCGTTACCTGAAACTGCGATGTCATGACAGAATCAATACCTGAAAAAGGCGAAGCAATTAAAGTTGTAGTCTCAGATGCATTACTGTTAGGGGCAAGCGTGAGCGGCGTACTTGGCGCAGGTTGGTTTATTTTTCTATGCCATGTATCCAGAATTTCATTGTTCCGGGGATGGTCTTCATTCCCCAAGCTATACATGGTTGCTGTATAAGACTGATCTGCTATATCAATATCAACAATCACATAACTGTAATGATCAAACGACCGGTGTATTTCTTGATAGTTGGTCTGGTTGGAATACATTCCCCAGCGGTCCAGAAAGCTGCCCCCGCCATGGGTGAGCAGCACCCTGAAATCCCAATACTGGGCATGGTCCGATTTGATCACTCCCCTCTCATAACAATGCGAATGTCCATAAGAATACATAGCGACTTTAGGAAAAATTTTCAGTTTGCTGTAAATATCCGATTGCACATATGGATTGTTTCCATCAGGCCATATTTCACTGCGCCCGGGCTGATGACCATACGTGAATACAAAATCCACATCAGGATTTATATCAGAATCATTGAGTTTGTTTTCAAGCCATGTTGCTTGTTCAATTGTATTGTATGATCCGCTTGTGTTCAGGGCAATAAATTGCGTGTTGCCTAAAATAAATGAATAATATTTTTCTGCCACCGGGTTTGGATAGGAGTAATCACAAAAATCTTCATACTTCATATATTTGAAATAATCGGCATTATTGCCTTCATGATTACCGATAGAAACCATAACTGGAACCGAGCACGACAGCGAAGCAAATGGGTTGAAATATTCCACCTGGTAACTCCGGCTTGCAGAACCATCCTGGACAATATCGCCGGTGTGCATTATAAAAGAAACTGAATTATACCAGTCGGCTCCATACAGGTTTATCAGGGTTTGCTTCATGGTATCGGCAATGGCTTTGCTTTTATAAAACTCACACTGGGAATCGCTGGCAATGGCAAACCGGATATGACCGCTTGCAGCATTTGAGGCAACAGGCGTATGGAACGGATAAATTTCTGATGTGTCAAATCCGCTGATGCACCTGTAATAATATGTTGTATTCGGTAGAAGGCCCGTTAGCTTTGCAGTATGCCAGCAGTTACCCGAGATGTTCTCAAAACTTCCCGAAGACTGGTAACCCAAAGACTGCGTTATGCCGTATTGTACTTTACTGCCGGCAGTATCGGCATTCAGCCAGCTCACATACATAGAATTCGGAGTCGGAGTTTGCAAATACGGTTTACTATTCGACTGTCTGAAACCGCCTAAATCAAAGACTTCGTTCTTTGTCAGGCAGGTATTGAAAATGGCAAGTTGTGCAATATGTATTTCATTATCCTCACTGTTGTCGTCGGCAAAAAATAAAACCGTTGGGTCGAGCGAATATCTGCCGTCTACACTCTGGCTTGTTCCTTCAAGGATTAGTTTTCCGTCAAGATAATATCTCAGGCTGTTTCCCATGTCAACTGTAACAACAAGCCTGTGCCACACATCCCGCATGATTGACAATGGTGAATACCCGGTAACAGAAATCCCGATATTTCCAATGGTGTTTACAAAAACTTCACCATCGTTTGAATTGCTCATGTTTGTCTGATAAAAGCAATGCCATACGGAGATATCCGGTACCATAAAATCAAAAAGCAATGAATATTCGTTCACATAACTCCCGGTGCCTCCGCCATTCGGGGCTATAGAATGCGTACATTCATAATAACTTCCAACGCCTATAGATACGGCGCCGTCGCCAGCATCCGGACCAGAAACTGCCTGATGCGTTCCGTGCAAAACCAAATCAGATCCCACAGCGGCTTGTGTCAGGTTTGATAAATTATCAAACGTCCACCGGCCCGCAAGAGACGAAGGCCATATCTGTGAAAATGCATTATTAAAAAAAATTGATAAAACCACAATAAGGAGGAATCTGCTTTTCATAATCCGGATTTTCTATTTCTATCCCATTGTATTTTTAACAAAAATATAAATAATTACAGGATAAGCATCTCCCGATAGAGTAATTTAAAACATAACATGGTTTTGTAATGTAACAACAAAAGTCTATTTTAGTATCTTAGAAATAGCATAAACCGTTTTCATGATAAAGGCTTGGCAAATAGGCATTGTTTTTTTTCTGTTACTATATATTAATGTATGTTTCCCGCAGACAAAATACCCGAAGGATTATTTTACTCATCCTCTGAAAAATACTTTTGTTGTGCTTTCAAATTTCGGAGATATCCGCGCCAATCATTTCCATACGGGCATTGACCTGCGAACCGGCGAAGGGACATATCTTTATTCGGCAGCCGACGGATATGTTTCACGGATCAAAGTATCGCCGATTGGGTATGGAAAAGCGCTATACATCACCCATCCCAACGGGTACACCACGGTTTACGGGCATTTAAAAAAATACAGCGAAAAGATTGAAGAATACATAAAAAGGGCGCAGTATGAAAATCATGATTTCGCTGTTGAACTGTTTCCCAGGCCGGACGAACTTGAAATATGCAAACAGGAGATCATCGGTTTGTCTGGAAATACAGGTTTATCTACCGGTCCGCATCTGCACTTCGAAATCAGGGATACCAAAACAGAACATATTATAAACCCGCTGCTTTTCTATAAGTTCAAAGACAATTTTCCGCCTACCATTTTCCGCATTCATATTTATCCTCTTGATAAAAAGAGTTCTGCTAATTCAAAAAATTCAAGACAATCGTTTGATGTAAAAGTTCCCAGAAAAAAGTATGGAAAACCGGCGCTTGTGAAAGGCGATAATATCGTTCTTTCAGGCAGGATTGGTTTTGGCATCGAATCATACGACACGGATAATGAATCAAAAGACCGCTCGAATATTTATTCCGTAGAAATTGTTGTGGACACTTCGAATATTTATTCATGCCAGTTTGAAGAGTTTTCGTTTGACGATAAACGGAACGTGAACAGCTACATTGACTATAAAGAATATTATACCCGTTACCGGAATATTCAGCGCTGTTTTGTTGAGCCCAATAATAAAACGCCCATTTATACAACCCTGCTCAACCAGGGAATTTTTGATTTTAATTCAGATGCTTTCTATACCGTGAAAATAAAAGTGAAAGATATCAACGGGAATACTACAAAGCTTGATTTTAAAGTGAAAGGCACCAAGGAAGCCAAAGAATTTATCGAAGAAAAAGACGAATATGCCAAGATGATGCCTTACGAAGAAGTGAACTATTTTATCAAAGACGATATTATGATCTCATTTCCCGAAGATATATTTTACGACACACTGCTCTTTGATTATAAAAAATATGAGCCACAGAAAGGGTTTTATTCCCCTGTTCATAATATTCATAACAAGTTTACCCCGCTAAATAAAAAAATCGTTTTGTCTATACGGACAGACAGTGTTCCCAGTCAATTGATGAGTAAAGCGCTTATTGTTTCTATAAGTAAAAACGGCACAATTGCATCTATCGGGGGCCAACTGAAAGAAAAATATATTACTGCTGAGACCTTTGAATTTGGCAGCTATGCCATTGTTGCCGATACAACTCCGCCGGAAATCAAACCCGAAAATATTGCAGACTGGGAAGATATTACCTGCGGAAAAACCATTAAGTTCAAGATCACCGATAACCTGTCGGGCGTAAAAAATTATGCGGGATTTATTGATGGTCGGTGGATTCTTTTTGAGTATGACAAAAAATTTGATCTTGCGGTATATACTTTTGACGACCCGATTGTTTACGGAGAACCGCACACCATCGAGTTTTTTGTTGAAGATGAGAAAGGCAACAAAGCATATTATTGCAGCGCCTTTTACAGATAAGATGAATTTTATTTTATGCTATTTTTGTTTTGTTAAATTTATAATGCAAATGGTCGAGAAAACAGATTTTTTAATCATCGGGGCGGGGATCATCGGGCTTGCTGTTGCAAGAGAAATAAAAACGCGGAATTCCAATGCGCATATTACCATCATCGAAAAAGAGCCGGATGTTGCATTTCACAGCAGTGGAAGAAACAGCGGAGTGCTTCATGCAGGATTTTATTATTCGGCTGATTCCCTGAAAGCAAAATTCACCAGGGAAGGCAATCAACTGATGAAAACGTATTGCCGCGAAAATAACCTGCGCATCAACGAATGTAAAAAAGTGGTTGTGGCAAAAGACGAATCCGAACTGGCTTCTTTATTTGAACTTGAAAAAAGAGGCATCAGAAACGGTGTGGACGTAAAAATTATTACGGATGAAGAAATGAAAGCTATTGACCCGAATGCAAAGACACATAAGTATGCGCTGTATTCTCCCAGCACTGCCACGGTTGATCCGGTTGAGGTGAACCATGCTGTTAAAAACGAATTGTTGAAAAACGGGGCTGTTATATATTTTAACGAAGCCTTTGCTGAACGGATCGAAACAAATACCATCAAAACCAGCGCCGGCCGGATTATTCATGCGGAACGTATCATCAATGCAGCTGGGTTATATGCTGATAAAATCGCAAGAACATTTGGTTTTTCTAAAGATTACACGATTATTCCGTTCAAAGGAATTTATCTGAAATATACTTTAAAAGATAAGCCGATCCGGACTAATATTTATCCTGTACCCAATCTGAAAAATCCTTTTTTGGGAGTACATTACACCATCACAGTAGATGGCGCTATAAAAATCGGACCTACATCCATCCCTGCATTCTGGAGAGAAAATTATAAAGGCTGGGATAATTTCCGGTTTGCAGAACTCATGAATATCATGGGTTGGGAATCTAAGCTTTTTCTTACAAATGCATTTGGATTTCGTAACCTGGCTATGGAAGAAATTAAAAAATACAAAAAAGATTATTTTATCGGGCTTGCGACAAAACTTGTTAAGGAGATTACTGCATCCGGTTTTACCGAATGGAGCAAGCCCGGCATCCGGGCGCAACTGCTTAATGTAAAGACCAAATTATTAGTTCAGGATTTTGTGGTGGAAGGAGATAAAAATTCCACTCACATCCTTAATGCCGTATCTCCCGCTTTCACCAGCAGTTTCCCATTTGCAAGATGGGTTGTTGATAATCTGTGATGGTTCGCATTCATAGAATGTATAACAAATAAAAAAGGGACGTGATGTCCCTTTTTTATTCTCTCGAGGATCCAAGAATTACTTTTTCTTTTCTTCTTTCTTTTCGTCTTTCTTCTTTTCGTCGTTCTTTTCTTCTTTAACCTTCTTGTCGTCTTTCTTTACATCTTTCTTCTCTTCTTTTTTCTCTTCTTTTTTCTCAGTTTTCTTTTCGTCTTTTTTCTTTTCCTCTTTTGTGTTTTGTGCAATAGCTACGCCTGCTACAAATACAAATGCCAAGAAAAATAATACAATTTTTTTCATTTTTTAAAATTTTATTGGTTAATAATGCCTCAAAATTAACTGAAGTTAATTAATGTTGTCCTTTAACCTGACTAAAAAGATATAAACACCATTACCGGAATATTTTAACTTGATATACATAATGTTATTAGGAAATTGTTAATTTTATTGTTGATATTTTGTTGATTAAATAATTGCTTTTCTCATTAAATTATTTTTATTATAAGAAATTTTTTTTATTATTTAACGTAATCGTATATAAACAGGGGATTTTACCACTTTTATCATGGATACATACCTTTTAAAACTAGCAATACAGGCAGCCCTGAATGCAGGAGAAAAAATTCTAGAAATATATTACAGCCGGGATTTTGCAATAAAACTTAAAAGTGACAACTCGCCTCTGACTATTGCAGATAAAGCAGCACATTCGATAATTTCAGAATCATTAAAACCCTCTTCAATTCCCATATTAAGTGAAGAAGGCACACACCTTCCCTATAAAGAAAGAAAAAAATGGGAATACTTGTGGCTGGTGGATCCGCTCGACGGAACAAAAGAATTCATTAAGAGAAATGATGAATTCACGGTAAATATTGCTCTCATACATTTTCAAAAACCTGTTGTGGGCGTTATTTATGCGCCTGTTCCCAAATCGCTGTATTTTTCGATACATAATACGGGTTCTTATAGAATTGAAAAAATTGCTGCTGAAAACATTTCAAATCTTGATCATTTAATCCGGAGTGCAGCAAAACTTCCTCTTGTACAACCACAGAAAAAAATGTTTACTATTATAGCAAGCCGCTCGCACAGGAATGCCGAAACGGATTTTCTTATTTCTAAAATGAAATATCAATACAAAGATGTAGCCCAGATATCCATTGGCAGCGCTTTGAAGTTTTGCCTGATAGCAGAAGGAAAGGCTGATTTTTATCCCCGCTTCCACAGGACTATGGAATGGGATACTGCCGCCGGACAAATCATTTCTGAAGAAGCGGGTTTTTCTGTTACTCAAAAAGACGGTGTCTCTCCGCTTATATACAATAAAGAAAATCTCGAAAATCCCTGGTTCATGGTTAAACAAAAATAACTTTTGTAAATCTGATATCCCAAATTCTTTTAATCCTTCATACATTATATATATCTTTGCTATCGTTAGAAAATCAGATTTATGAACATCGAAAACATTATCCGGGATAAGATTGCAGAAGCTATTCAAAACCTCTATCAGCATACGATAGATTCCATATCCGTTCAAGTTGCAAAAACCAAAAAGGAATTTGAAGGCGATTTCACGGTAGTGGCGTTTCCTTTTCTTAAAATCTCTAAAAAAACACCAGAGCAGACAGCCGGTGAAATAGGGGAATACCTTATCGGCAATATCAAAGAAATCTCCAGGTATAATGTAATAAAAGGTTTTCTGAATATTGTCGTCAGCAACGGTTACTGGCTGACATTTATCAATGAAATAAATGCTGTAACTGATTACGGATATAACAAACCGGGCAAAAATAAAAAGCAGATAGTGGTTGAATATTCTTCACCCAATACGAACAAACCGCTCCATCTCGGGCATATTCGCAATAACCTGCTGGGATGGTCTGTTGCCGAGATACTGAAAGCAAACGGAAAAAATGTAGTAAAAGTAAACCTTGTTAACGACCGGGGAATCCATATCTGCAAATCCATGCTTGCATGGCAGAAATGGGGAAACGGAGCAACGCCGCAATCAACGGGAACGAAAGGCGATAAATTGGTTGGCGATTTTTATGTGAAATTCGACAATGAATATAAAAGTGAGATCGGCAATCTTATTTCAAAAGGATTCAGCGAGGATGATGCGAAAAAAAATGCATCCCTGATTATTGCAACCCAGGAATTACTTAAAAAATGGGAAGCAGGAGACGATGAAGTCCGGGACATCTGGAAAATGATGAATGGCTGGGTGTACAAAGGTTTTGATGAGACATACAAAAAAATGGGTGTTGATTTTGACAGAACCTATTACGAATCGGATACTTATCAGCTTGGGAAAGCGATTGTGCTGGAAGGACTGAAAAAAGGCATCTTGCAAAAAAAAGACGACGGCTCTGCCTGGATTGACCTCACGCAGGATGGACTTGATGAAAAACTTTTACTTCGTGCAGACGGCACATCTGTTTACATGACCCAGGATATAGGAACTGCAGTCCAGAGATTCAATGAGTTCAATATTGACAAGCATATTTATGTTGTGGGTAATGAACAGAATTACCATTTCCATGCACTTTCATTAGTGCTAAATAAACTAGGATACAACTGGTCAAAAGACCTGTATCACCTCTCCTATGGAATGGTAGAACTTCCCGAAGGCAGGATGAAATCGCGCGAAGGGGCTGTGGTTGATGCAGACGACCTTATTGACGAGATGATTCTCACTGCCCGTGAAATTTCAAAAGAACTTGGAAAGCTTGATGGCGTAACTGCAGAAGAAGCAGAAAAGACATATAAAATGATTGCCCTGGGCGCATTGAAATATTTTATACTTAAAGTGGATCCGAAAAAAAATATGCTCTTCGACCCGAAAGAATCCATAGACTTCAACGGCAATACAGGCCCGTTCATACAATATACATATGCCCGCATCTGCTCTGTTTTAAGAAAAGCAAAAGAACAGAATATCGTTGTTCCATCATCCATTGATACGGAGACAATACTTAATGGCAAAGAAATCGAAATACTCAAACTCATCTATGAATTTCCATCGGTGGTAAAAGAGGCCGGAAAAGAATACAGCCCTGCCCTGATAGCAAATTTTGTGTATGAACTGACTAAGGAATACAACCAGTTTTACCATGATTTTTCTATCCTGAAAGAAGAAAATCCAAAGATCAGGGATTTCAGGCTTATTTTATCAAAGACCGCCAGCCGGGTCATAAAATCCGCAATGGGTTTGCTGGGTATCGAAGTACCTGAAAAAATGTAAATGATTATTGCTGATTATCTGCGCCTGCCCTACTATTACAACGACTCGCCTATTTATACTAAAACGGGATACCCCCGATCCCGATACATCGGGAGGGCAGGAAACAGTACATTTTTAAGCCCAAAATTCCAAGCCTCAAATTCCAAATTCCAAGAAGGAAAGTACAAATCTCTTGGGGCTTGAGACTTGAAATTTGGGACTTGGGACTTGTAATAGAAATGTATAAATCTATGCCACTCAAAGTATAAAAAAATGTCAGCGTCAAAATTTTTCAAATGGAAAATCTTTGGTATCTTTGAAGTTTATTCAAAACTATATAAATTACCTTGGATTGTATGAAATTTTTAAATTATAAAAGATACATTTTTGTATTGATTTTTACTCTGCCTGCATTTTTCACTCCGGTTGCAAAATCCCAGATTTTAAACGATCATGTTTATAAATTCAGCAAAGTTCTCAGCCTTATCAATACGTTTTATGTGGATACCATTAACCAGGAAAAAGTCGTAGAGAATGCGATTATTGAGATGCTTAAAAAGCTGGATCCTCATTCCATTTATGTAAATAAAGAAGAAGTTAAAAAAATGAATGAACCCCTTGAAGGCGCTTTTGACGGTGTGGGAATCGAATTTAATATCATGGACGATACCATCATGGTTATATCTCCTATTGTGGGCGGGCCTTCTGAAAAATTAGGGATCCGCGCTGGAGACCGGATTGTGAGGATTGACGGGCAATTGGTGGCCGGCGTCGGGATCAAAAACAGCGATGTGATGAAAAAACTTCGGGGCGAAAAGGGAACGAAAGTTACTGTAAACATTGTGCGCAGAGGAATAAAAGATTTGTTAGACTTTACGATCACGCGCGATAAAATTCCGATCTTCAGCGTGGATGCATCGTATATGATAGACCATGAAATCGGGTATATCAAACTGAGCCGGTTTGCGCGGACATCCATCACCGAGTTCCGTGGAGCCCTGGCAAAACTCAAAACCCAGAATGTGAAAAAACTGATCTTAGACCTGCAGGATAACGGGGGCGGATACCTTGATGTGGCTTTTGAACTGGCCGATCAATTTCTTGACAACAATAAAATAATTGTATATACTGAAGGGATAAACAGCCAAAGGAAAGATTACAAATCCACACCCAACGGCGAATTTGAACAAGGCAAGTTAGTTGTCCTGGTAGATGAGAACTCTGCCTCTGCCAGCGAAATTGTTGTAGGAGCCATTCAGGACTGGGACCGGGGACTTGTCATCGGAAGGCGTACCTTTGGCAAAGGGCTTGTTCAGCGCCCCTTTGACCTGCCCGACGGTTCAATGATCCGTCTTACGATTGCAAGATATTACACGCCCACAGGCCGCCTTATACAAAAACCATATGACAAAGGATTCAGTGAATATACCAAAGACCTGATCCACCGATATAACAACGGGGAATTATTAAATGCAGACAGCATTCATTTTCCGGATTCTTTAAAATTTTATACAAAACTGAATAATCGCCGGGTGTTTGGCGGCGGCGGCATTATGCCCGATTATTTTGTACCGCTTGATACTACGCCCCTGACCGAATATTATTCAAAGATGCTGAGAAAAGGAACGATTAATCCGTTTGTAATGAATTATGTTGACAAAAACAGGAAAAACCTTGCCGCTTCATATCCGGATTTCAAAAAATTCAATGCGGATTTTTCAGTAGATAATGCCATGCTCGAAGATCTTAAAACTTTTGCAAAAAAAGATAAGATCGAACCCAAAGAAGGTCAGATAATGAGCGATGACGAAACCAACAGGCTGCGAAGACAGATCAAGGCTTTAATTGCAAACAATATCTGGAAAACAAGCGAATATTATCAAATAATTAACTCGGAAAATGATATTGTGAAAAAAGCGGTTGAAGTATTAAAAGAAAATTCTCTTTACGAAAAAAAACTTAGTAAAAAATAAATGAGTTCGCTCCAAAAAATAATAAAACATAAAATTAATTATGAAGAATCTTAAAAATTTTGTTCTGATTATTTTTTTAGGTTTTTCAATTACCGGCTTTGCCGATATAAATCGTATTTCTAAATCCCCGCTTCAGGATCTGCAAAAACAACGAACGGATCAATACATTCAATATTTATCGCTCCAGGGAGAGGGAACCGATTCGCTGAAAATAATTTTTGTAAATCAACTGTTAGAAACCGATAATTTGTTGATCGGTAAAATTGCTTCGCTCGATTCATTAAATAATTCAGCAAATGCAAAAATCAATACATTAGAAACGCAGATTAGCGAAATCAAAGGGAAATGGATGATCATTGTCCTTGCGGCAGGCGCTTTCCTGATTTTACTCAGCGCTGCATTCATCGTTCTTTTCTTCATGGCCCGTTCAAAAAGCGGAAGACTTTCGAGGGATATTAAGCAGGCAAAAAAAATTCTGGATTCAATAAATATTGAACTGACTTCCGTAAAAAATGACAAAACCATTCTTGAAAATACGTTGAACGACAGCAGGGTAAAACTTGATAGCGAACTGTGTTTGAAAAATGAGATCATCTCTAACCTTGAATCAAAATTTAAAGATTACCGGCAAAACGAAAGCAGCCTTAAAGACAACCTCAACAGCGCAAAAAAAGAACTTGATGAATTAAAAACAAAAAATAAGGACCTCGCAACCCGGCTTGATGATATCCATTCAAAATATGATGAAGTTGTTGCAAAAAGCCATGAAACGACTGCAAAATGGAAAGACTTATCTGCGAAAAGTGAAGAGTCCATTGAAAAGTATCAGGAACTGCTTAAAAATAATGAAGAGTTGAGCGCCCATTGTAATACCTTGGAAGAAAATAATAATGAGATAACCGCCAGTTACCTTGCCTACCGGCAGGCAGGTAAAAACCTCGAAGAAAAAAGCATTGAAATAACGTCGCGGTGCAATGATCTTGAAGAAAAAAATAAAGACATCACACTGAAATATGATTCCCTTTTAAAAGAAAAAGAAGCGCTGGAAGACAGGCTGAAATCTATTGACGAAGACAAAGAAAAGGAAGCATCCGTAAAAGAAGCGCTGATTGCAGACAGCCTGAAACTTGTTGAAGCGAACAAAGAATTGGTTGAAAAAGCCGCGAAATCAGAACAGGAGATCCTTTTGATGGAAAATGAACTTAAGGAATATAAAGATGAAAGAGACAGGCTGATTGATGAAATCTATGACCTGGAAGATGATATATACGATCTGAAATCAAAACACCCGGAACAAAATGTTGTGGTTTTGAAAGATTTATTTGAAAAAAATATTGATGCTCTGAAATTGATCAACACAAAATTATCCGTGGAAAAAGAACAACTTGAAAAAGCGTTGCGGATGCGAGAACCGGAAAATGTGCTAGTAGAAAAAATCAATATTCTTACGGAAGAAAATTATAACCTTCAGCTTGATCTTGAAGATGAAAAAATGTATGTTGAAAAGTTGCACAGAAAACTCGATACTTACCTTGATGAATTGGAAAAACAAGACCTGGAACTTGAACTGCTGAACCTGAAAATCAAAGAACGCTGCTTACCCGAAAGCCGGGTTAAATATGATGAGATGGAACTCAACTTGGTTAAGATCGAAAAACTCAACCGCCTCAGGGAAATGCAGGTAATCAGCGATGAGGAATTCAACCGGATGAAAATAAATATTATTTCACAGATATAAACAGACGGGTTAACCCGTCTGTTTATTACTATTCCTTCACTAATTTCCAAACCCCAACGCCGTCTTTGGTTTCAAGTTTTACAAAATAAATTCCTGCGCTGAAACCTGAAATATCGAGTTCAGTGGTTTTCTTCTGCAAAGGCTGCTGCAACAGTATTTGAGAATTGATATTGTAAACCGTAATTACAGCGTCTTTAAAATCAGTTCCCGATTCAACAAATATTTTATTGTTTGCCGGGTTCGGATAAATTTTACAATTCAATTCATCAATTTTTGTTTGCGAAACATTGACATCAATAATTCCGTTGTCTTCAATGTTCGACAGACTTTGGCTGAAAGGCCCGCTCATGTCTTTTGCATCGCCGCTCGCCCAACATTCGTTATCGCGCTTTGCAGCTACAAAATATCTTACTGCTCCACCACCAAGCGGCGTATCGGTGTAAGTATTTATATCTCCGGGAATACTGTCAATCACTAACCATCCTGTGCTTGGGCGATAGCGGTGTATGTAATAGGTGTAATATTCAAAACCCTGATAATGGTTCCAGATTAAATTTATATCCTGCCCCTGACCTAAATTTACTGTAAGATGCATTGTTTTGTGTACAATACTTAAAGGACTTTCTGTGCCGCAACTGTCAACCGATGATATTTTATAACGCCATGCCCTCTGGTGCGGGTTTGAAAGCGGGTCTGTCCATTTGCTCATTACTGCATATGGAATGGTTGCGACAACCTGATAAACGCCTGCCTGCGTAGTTTCTTTCCAAATCTTATACAGCGAAATGCCTGCTGTCTGCTGCTTTTCCCATACAAGCATATTTTTTCCGAGATTTGTAGTATTGTCAACTGAAATAATACAAATCGGCTGTAACAGCGGTTGTATTTCTGATATGGTTGAGTGCGCTACCGCATTGCATCCGCCGCTTGTTACTGTTACGCTATAATCGCCTGCCTGCACGCCTGCGAGGTCTTGCGATGCAGACAAATCAGACCAGTTATAAATGAAATTCGTACCTCCTGAAACGCTGATGTAGATTGCGCCATTCATCCCATTGCAAATGGGATTTACAATCGAATCTATTGTTACGGTTGCTGCGCCCGATTCTGAGATAGCGGCAGTAGCAGTGGCAGTGCAACTGTGAGCATCGGTAACCGTTAATGAATAAATCCCTGCACTCAGAGACGCCAAATTTGGCGTCTGTACGCCTGCGCTCCAATTATAAGCGTAGGGCGATGTACCGCCTGTTACCGTAGATGTTGCTTGTCCGTCGGCATTGCCGCAGGACGCGTTTGCAGTGGAAATTGTTATTTCGAGTTGCGCGGGTTGTGTTACAATAATACTGCGTACAGCCTGGCAAGTGTCTGCATCAGTAACAATAATTTCGTAAGGGCCGGCGGTAAGAGACGCCAAATTTGGCGTCTGTACGCCTGTGCTCCAATTATAAGTATAGGGCATAGCGCCGCCTGTTACGGTTATTGTGATTGCGCCATCGCTGCCGCCAAAGCACGAAACATTTGTAATGCCTGCAACTGCTATCTGAGGCCCGTTTGATGTACTTACAACCGCTGTGGCAAAGTTCTGGCAACCGGCGGCATCGGTTACGTAAACCTGATAAACACCCGGATTCAAGCCTGTGATTATTTGCACGGTGTCGCCATTATTCCAGAGGAATGAGTAAGGCGGCGTGCCTCCGCTTACAAATGCTGCTGCAGAGCCATTGTGTTGCCCGCAGGCTGCATTGGTTACGCTCACATTGATTTGTATTGCAGTGTATTTCGATACTGTAATGTTATCAGTAGCGCTACAGCCATAAGCATTGGTAACTGTTACGCTGTAAACGCCGGAATTGCTCACTGTTATTGAAGGCGCATACAGCCCGTTGCTCCACTGATACGAATTGCCCGAGCCGCCTGCTGTGAGGGTGATGGAGGCGTTGGCGCAAATAGTAGTGTCATTGCCCAGAGAGATATAAGGTATGGGGTATAAGGTAAGAGTAGTCGTAATGATGCTGTCGCAGCCATTGATTGTTTGTAAAGTATCAATGTATGTTCCTGCTGTGGATGTTGTTGAGCCATCGGGTAAAGTGTAGGATTGGCCTGAACAAATTGCCACAGATTCACTGATTGAATATACAGGGTTTACGGTAAGGTTTGTGGTGATGATGCTGTCGCAACCGTTTGTAGTTTGAAGAGTGTCAATATATATTCCGGCAGTGGCAGTTGTTGATCCGTCGGGCAATGTATAGGATTGGCCCTCACAGATTGAAGATTGCAGATTAACGATTGAAGATTGAAGAATGGAAATGTTAATTTCATCCGTACCGGTGCATCCGTTAGCGTCGGTCACAGTGACATCATACGTTCCGGCGATAGAGACGAGGCATGCCTCGTCTGTACATCCCGTGTTCCAATTATATGAATACGGAATCATGCCGCCGGATGCGTTTGCGTTTAATGTGATGCTGCCGCAGACGGTGGTGTCGTTGCCAAGGGATACGGTTGGATTTGGGTTTACAGTTAAATCTGTTGTAATGATACTATCGCAGCCTCCTGTTAAAGGAATAGTATCATGATATATTCCGGTAACCGTATAAGTATGTATACCAACTGTAAGGCTTTGCCCATCGCAAATTGAAGCTGTGTTATTCACTAAAATGTCGGAGCAGTTGGATTTGAGGCAGCGGACGGGGAACCCGTGCAGCTTATAACTACCATGGGATTGGTTGAGGTTGGCGTCATTATAGTTGAGGTAGCGTATCCAAGGGAAAGTCGCATCATACTCTGTAGCTGTCCAAAAGTAGCTACATTCACCCAGTCCACCGAAGTCGCCAAGGCTAACGCTGTGACCTACGGGCATGCAGGTGAAACCGCTGCTATTATCAGCACCGGTGTTGGGGCTTGCCCAATAGGATGTATCTTTAAGTTTACCACCTGCAATACTACTACCGCCAAGATATGTTTCTATAACCGACCATTCAGAATAGGTTGGTAAATGCCAACCATCGGGACATATACCTTGCGTGATACATGGATTGCCGTTATCTGAAAGTGCATATTGCATCATTTCGTCCCATTCATACAGACCTCCAAAAGTATCGCAATAAGCAGCATTATTGTTATAGCAATATTTTTCAATTATTCCGTTATTACTCACATCAGAGTGATCACTGCCTGTGTTGATACTTGTTGCAAAAGTTCCATCATTCAAATTTTTCTGCCATCCACCACTGGTTGCCGATTTTAACGATAGGATAATTCTGGCAGTCGCGACCATCGTGGATAAATTTGTTGATGGTGTCGGTGATGGTTTGGCCGGGTGAGAATACAAAGGCTATGGCAGGGACGCGGGCGGAGAGGTAGCCGGCGGAATCGATGCACACATAAAATGTGTCGGTGGTTGTTAGAGACGCCATATATGCCGTCTCAACATTAACCACCGCAGTATCGGCCAATAATAGATTTCCGCCGGCAGGTGCATCGTACCATTTGTAAATTTCGCCGGTTTCCGCGCCGGAGGCAGTGAGGGTAACAGAGCCGGAGCCGCAACGGGAGGCGGATTGGGCGGTGGGGGGTGCAGGCGCACCCTCATAATACAATGCAGTGATTTCAGCAGGTGTAAGTGCGCGGTTGTAAATACGGATGTCGTCAATTAAACCATTATAATATTCATTCCATGATTCACTTCGTCCTATTGTGAGTGCATCATTTGTTTCATTGATAGTGCCAAAATTTGCAGATGAATTAACTAATAAACCATCAATATATAAAGACATCAGGCTACCATCATATACACCAATTGCATGATGCCAATTTCCGTCTACCAAATTTCCAGAAACTATCCCTCCATATTGAAAGGAAGTAATAGCACTAAATCTAACATAATTGTGCTCCCAAATGAGATAGAACGAACCACTTGAAGCATTGTAATGTTTTCCAATCAATTTTACCCAAGCGTTTGTGGAATCATTCGCTTTGAACCATACACTTAAAGTAATTTGATTTAGCGAATGAAATACTTGATTATCTGCTATTTCAATATAATTATTTACACCATCAAAATTATACGCTTTCCCTGTATTCCCAAACCTGTCTGTAGTAAGCGCAGCGCCGTTAACAGTGCCATTGTTGCCATTTCCGGATTCATCGTTGGCATTGCCGTTGAAATAGTATTTTGCCACGAGGCTGGAGTCGAGGGTGCCTTGTGCATCAGAGAAGACAAAAGTAAAAAGACAAAAGACAAAAGGCAAAATGAATTTCGAATAACGAATTACGAATACCGAATTACGAAGTGTTGCAAATACAACAAAAGTAATCGTTGACCTGAGAGCAGATAATTTTTTCATGGTATTAATAGTTTAGTTTTTTTTTATTTTTCCCAATTCTGAATGTTATTGCGAATATACGATTTTATTTTTTCATATTCATCCTTTCGGATGATTCTGTCATGAAATAATGCCTGCCATGCGAAATTTGCCGCGGGATGTTTTTTATTGGCAATACG